>CAINVV010000170.1 GCA_903854235.1 uncultured Bacteroidia bacterium
ACCAATTTTTATTTTCAGAACTTCTGGATCAAGCATTAAAGAAATGCAAATTATTGTACAAATCTTTACAATTAGCACATTAGCACATTTGCACATTAGCAAATTATCTCTTCCCTGCAGCCACGGTATACATCGTTTCAGGATCCAAGTAACGACGGGCCAGGTCCCTGATCTGTTCAGGTGTCGTGGTTTTGATGGCGTGGATGATTTTGTCGAAATAGCCAACCTCCAGCTCGGCTTCGTAGAGGGAGGAGAAACTCTGGGCACGGGCAAAGGGGCCGTCGAAATCTTCCAGCATCCTTCCCAGTAAAAAACTTCGAAGTGGTTCGAGTTCCGATTCAGGGACGAGTTCCTCACGTAGTCGCTGCATTTCGTAAAAGATCTCCCGGATTGCCTCTTCTGTTTTTTCTGCGGTTACCTCTGCGTGGATCATAAAAATGGCATCCCTAACAAAAGAAACGACAGATGCGTGAATACCGTAGGTAAGACCCTTCTCTTCCCGCAGGTTGCTCATCAACCTCGACCCAAAGTAGCCACCAAAGATTGTGGTAACCAGTTTTAACCCTGCCGAATCGGGATGGTGCTGGGTAGGTACCCGTTTGCCGATGGTGACGGCGTTTTGATTGGCATTTTCCCGCTCCAGGAACAGTTTCTTTTCTTCCGAACCTTGAACTTCCGGTTGATCCTTCTTGAATGGAAAGGGTGTTCCCCAACCTGCCCCAAAGTTGTCGACAATCATTTTGGTTACCGAATCATCCACATCTCCAGAGGCAAATAAAGTGGCATTCCCTGAATAATAGTGTCTCAGATAGTGGCTCTTGGCACCTTCGAGGGTCACCTGGTCGTACGATTCAGAGGTTGCAACGGGTGCATAGGGATGATCCTTACCCATTACGGCCCGCATAAAATTTCGTTGTGCAACCAGTCCTACCTTTTCTGCATCGACTTGTGCCCGTTGTTTGCGTTTTTGCCGGATGATTTCGAATTCATTTTCGGGGAACGAAGCATCCTGAATGATCTCAGCAAATAGTGGCAACAGGTGAGGCAAATGTTTTTTGAGCGACAACAAAGAGACGTAATTGTTGTCGTAATAGGGCAGCGAGTTGAGTTGCGCCCCGTAAAAATCGATCCTGTCTGCTATTTCCCGGGCCGATTTTCCGGTAGTCCCTTCCGAAATCATCGAAGCGGACATCAGGCTCTCCAGTTTTGAACTTTCAAACCAGTTCCCGGCCTTGAAGCTGAAGTCGAGCTTTACGATCTCCTGGGTTCCTCCGTAAAGCGTGAAAAAGGAGGTGCCTCCCGGCAAAAGTTGATGTACCGGTTCAACAAAGTCAATTTTTTCGACAGAATGGACCTGGGGTGCGATGGTTCTGAATGAGCTCATTTTTTCGAATTTTGGAGGGCAAGATAATTCAGCGTATTTCGGTTTCCTTTTCGAAACAGCTTTCCGGCCGTCTCCAGAAGATCGGCGGCTGTGATGCTGAGATACTGTTCTCCCTGACGGTTTATTTCTGATGCATCTCCCATAATTTCGAACGATGCCAATTGAATGGCTTTCTCGAGGTAGCCAATTTCATTCAGCAACAAATCTGCTTCAACGCGGTTTTTTACCTTTTCCAGTTCATAATCGGTGATGGAGGTTTCGGCGGTCATCAGGATCTCTTCCAGCATCTTTTCCCTGGCCAGATGGATGTCTACACCAGGAGAAGCTTTGCCGGTTGCCACAAATAATCCGGGCTCATTTTCTCCTGAAAGGTAAGCATCCGCTTCCGTAAACAGCTTCTGCTCCTTCACCAGCTTGACCTCAAACCTGGAAGAACTTCCGTTTGAAAGGATATCCGACAACAGGTCGAGTACGTAAAAATTCTTTTCATTTCGGGCTCCCATGTGCCACGCTACATAAAACGTATCAATCGGAACATCCCTGTAGACGGTTAATTCGCGATCTGCTTCCTGCATGGGTTCCTGCAGGGAGGGGTAGTGGGTGATTTCCCGGGAAGGAATGTCAGCAAACCATTTCTCGGCTAGTTTAAAAGCCTCGGGGGATCCTATGTTGCCGCTGATGACCAGCACAGCATTGTTGGGGGCATAATGGTGGAAGAAAAAATCTTTCACATCGGTGAGTGTGGCCGAGGCAATGTGCTCAGGTACCAGTCCGATGGTTGGCCAGCGATAGGGATGAACTTTGTAGGCGAGATCACGAAGCAGGTGCCACACATCCCCGTAAGGTCTGTTCAGGTTGCGTTGCCGGAACTCTTCGATCACCACTTTTTTCTGAACATCCAGCCCTTTTTTTGAAAACTTGGGACCAATCATCCGGTCCGATTCGAGCCACAGGGCTGTTTCAATGTTGTTGGCGGGCAGGGTGATGTAATAATTCGTCAGGTCATTGGAGGTAAAGGCATTGTTGGCGCCACCAGCGCGCTGAACGGCCGTATCAAAATCCGGGACGTGAACAGACCCGGCAAAGGTGAGGTGCTCGAAAAGGTGTGCGAAACCGGTACGATTCGGATCTTCGTGCTTCGAACCCACATTGTAACAGACATTGACTGCCACAAAAGGGGTACTACGGTCGGTATGAACAATGACCGGCAGACCGTTTTCCAGTATTCTTTTGTCAAATTGAATCATAGAGGGCAATAATTGACCAGTTGGCATTCGGAATCCGCTGGCACAGCTGGTTTAATTTTGTCAAAGATAGCGATTCCTTTTCGGATGGAGGGTTCTGAGAATCTGTTTAGCAGGGAATGAATGGAAGAATTTTAAACGATCCTTCTGCCTGTTTGAATCAGTAGTTTTTATACAATATAAATAGCTGTCAGCCCGTTCATAAAGCCCCAAAATAGTTGATGGAGGAATTATTAATTTGTAAACTCGCAGGACGCAATAACGAACCGAAAGCATGATGGCTTTATTGGTTTCATAATCGGTTTATTTTAGCCATTTTACTTATAATCAGAAATTTTTTAGCCAAATTAATTCAACAATGGAAAAATCAGAAAAACTGAAAACTGTGAAATTTTACAGCGGCGAAGTCACTCCTTTGGAGATGCACAAAGTTCGTGTGGTTCAGAAACTTAACTTGCTCCCCGTCGAAGAACGGAAGGAGGCCATCTTTGGTGCAGGATTCAATACTTTCCTGCTGATGAACAAGGATGTTTACCTGGACATGCTTACGGATTCAGGCACCAATGCAATGAGCGACAATCAGATAGCAGCAATGAGCGTGGCAGATGATTCGTATGCTGGATCAGCCAGTTTTACCAAACTTGAGAAGGCCATTCTGGACGTTTTCAATCAAAAATATTATTTGCCTGTTCACCAGGGAAGGGCGGCAGAGCACATCATCTCCAAATCATTTGTCAAGCCAGGGAAGGTCATTCCGATGAATTATCACTTTACTACGACCAAGGCCCACATCGAAATGTGCGGTGGAGTGGTAGAAGAAATATATACCGACGAAGCGCTCAAGATCAAGAGTGATTTCCCGTTCAAGGGGAACATGGACATCGGCAAGCTCAACAAGGTGATTGAGAAATGGGGCGCCGAAAATGTCGCCTTCATTCGTTTCGAAGCCGGAACCAACCTGATCGGTGGTCAGCCATTTTCCATGAAAAACCTACGTGAGGTATCGGTTATCGCTAAAGCACACAACATCAAACTGTTGATGGATACTAGTCTGATCAACGAAAACCTTTATTTCATCAAAATTCGGGAAGAGGGCTACCAGGATGTTTCGCTCAAGGATATCCTGCACGAAATGCTGAGCTATACCGATTTCTCCTACTTCTCGGGCCGGAAGGTGAGCTGCAGCCGTGGTGGTGGTATCTGCACCAACGACCGCGAAATTTACATGATGATGCGCGACTGGGTTCCACTTTTCGAGGGCTTCCTTACCTATGGAGGAATGAGCGTACGCGAAATTGAAGCAATGACCGTAGGACTCTATGAAACCCTTGATTTTGATGTGATCAGCCATTCACCTACCTTCATTAAATACCTGGTCGATACCCTCGACAAGAGTGGAATTCCCGTAATAACTCCTTCCGGAGGATTGGGTTGCCACCTGGATGCCGGCCAGTTTATCAGCCATGTACCACAGGAGCAATATCCCGCAGGTGCCCTGGCCGCTGCCTTGTATGTTGCCTCTGGAATCAGGGGGATGGAGCGGGGTACCATCTCCAGTGTTCGGGATGAAAATGGGAATGACGTGCTGGCAGATGTCGAATTGCTTCGACTGGCCTTCCCTAGGAGAGTATTTACCTTGTCGCAGGTCAAATATGCCGAAGATAGGATCAAATGGCTGTACGACAACCGCCATCTGATCGGCGGACTGGAATGGACGGAAGAGCCACCCGTACTCCGTTTCTTCGTCGGAAAGCTGAAGCCCATAGGTGACTGGGTGGATAAGCTGGTAGCCAAATTCCGCGAAGATTTTGGCGAGAGTCTCTGAAATGAATCCCAAAGATTTGTAAAGGAAACACCCTGCAACCAATTGTTCGCAGGGTGTTTCTTTTTTGAGAATGCAACTGATTGTGACTTATTTATTCTACCCGACCAATATTTTGGTTAATTTTGAGGGTGTTTGTATTTGAATAGGGGATTCCATTTAATCGGTAAAAAAAGAAAATGCAAAATACGGATGATTTACTCGGAAAAACGAGGGAGATGGCTGAAAAGGCGGAAAAAGCTGTGAGCGAGGGATTCGGTAAGTTCAAGGAGAGTGAAACCTATGCAAAAATGACGGATCTGATTGAACAAGTCGGTGAATACGTTGATAAAAAAATTGACGAGGTGAAAGAAGGAGAACTTCCTGGTAAGGTGGAAAACCTTCGGGGAAAGGCCGAATCGAAGGCCGAAATTTTCCTAAGCCAGGCGAAAATATACGGTGACAAGTTTGCCAGAGAGATGGATGACGCCATCGATAATTTGAAGGAGCGTTTGTCTGACAACAAAAAAGGGGGTGATTCATCCTCTTCCAAAAAATAGAAAATATGAGACGTTTAAGATTTGCTGGTTTGGTCATCTGCATTGGAATGCTGTCTGTAGCCTGTTTGAATGGTCCCCATAAGTCTTCATCTGCAGGTGAGGTCTCGCTGGTGGGTACCAAATGGAAACTGGTAGAATTGGCAGGTCAGGCGGTCGTCACCAAACCCGGGAACAATGAGTTTTCCTACTTGCAACTAAGCAGTGACGGAAAATTTTCGGCATTCGCTGGATGCAACAGATTTTCAGGAAAGTTCGATCAGAATGAGGAATCCGTACTGCGATTTACCATCCAGGCATCGACCCGAATGGCCTGCGTCAACATGAAGACGGAGCAGGTTTTCAGGGAGGAGCTGAAAGTGGTTAGCAGGTTCCTGATCAAAAATGGGGGCTTAATTCTCAACAGTGCCGACGAGGTACCACTTGCACGCTTTGAGGCAGTGACCGATTCCAAATAGCTTCATCGGATTAAAAAACAGAAGGGATGAAATGCAATCCATTTCATCCCTTCTTGTTATTTAATGTCATCCTATCGATCAGACAAATTCCTGCATCGATTTTTGAATCAGACCGATTGCTTCAAGAATTTGTGGCTCTGTGATGATCAATGGCGGCGTAAAGCGAATGGTATGTTCGTGGGTGGGCTTGGCCAGGATGCCGTTTTCTTTCATCACCAGGCAGAGATCCCAGGCCTGTTTGCCCTTGACAGGATTGATCTGGATGGCATTCAGCAAACCTTTGCCGCGCACTTCGGCGATCAAGGGTGATTTAAAGGCCTTCATTTTGTCACGGAAAATTATTCCCATGGCGGTTGCATTCTCCGACAGTTTTTCTTCCAGCAAAACATTCATGGCTGCAAGGGATACCTTGGCTGCCAGCGGGTTTCCACCGTAGGTAGAGCCGTGTTCCCCCGGACGGATAGTCAGCATGATTTCATCGTCGGCCAAAACACAGGAGACAGGATACATTCCTCCTGAGGCAGCTTTCCCCAGGATCAGCAGGTCGGGCCGCACGCCTTCGTGGTCGCAGGCCAGCATCTTTCCTGTACGGCATAGTCCGGTTTGAACTTCATCGGCCGCCAGCAACACATTGTACTCCTTGCAAAGCTGTGCAGCTTTTCTCAGGTAGTTGTCTTCCGGAACGTAGACACCGGCTTCTGCCTGGATGGGTTCTACCAGGAATCCGGCAGTATGGGGATGGCTTAGCTCTTTCTCCAGTGCCTTGAGGTCATTGTATGGGATCTTGACAAACCCCGGGGTGAAAGGGCCATATCCCGCATAGGAATCAGGATCCGACGACATCGAGATGATGGTGATCGTCCGGCCGTGGAAATTCCCGTCGCAGACGATGATTCTTGCCATGTTTTCTGGAATGCCCTTCACTTTGTAGGCCCATTTGCGGATCAGCTTAAGGGCTGTTTCGTCTCCTTCGGCTCCCGAGTTCATTGGTAGAATCTTGTCGTAACCGAACAGTTTGGTCATGTACTCTTCCCATTCTCCCAGAACATTGTTGTAAAAGGCACGGGAGGTAAGAGCCAGTTTTCCGGCCTGATCTACCAGTGCCTTTACGATTTTTGGATGGCAATGTCCTTGGTTGACAGCAGAATAGGAGGCTAGAAAATCAAAATAGCGTTTGCCTTCAACATCCCACACAAAAACGCCTTCTCCCTTTTCGAGCACGACGGGAAGCGGGTGGTAGTTGTGGGCGCCGTAAAGATCTTCTCTGTCAATAAAATCCTGTGTTTTCATAGCTATGAAGTTTAAACAGTTTGGTGTCTGCAATGATGGAACGAAGCTAAAATTAATTCGCTGAACAATCAAAATTTTGAACGATTATGGGGAGCCATTAAGGCTATTTTTCTGATGATTTATGTCATATAATTTTTTTATGCCTTGCAAACGATGGAAACGTTGAGCTCCTTGAAAGTCGGTTTACTACACTGGGCTATCCATGCAAAAATACTTCTTTGCTATCATTCTGTTATCAGGGTCCTTTTCAGAAGGAAACCGATGCCTTCAGATTGAGCCTTCTTCCTGTCAGGTAATTGGGAACTGCGTGCATCTGGTTTTCAAAATCAGAAACCCAGTAATAGGAGATCGTGTTGTCGATGTCGAACAGATTAAATATTTCCAGGGAAAGCCAGGCCTCCTTCATATACCGGGAAATGCCATTGGTCCGCTTGTTTTCAATGTTGCCAACCAGCAACTTCGAAAATCCAAGATCAACCCTTCGGTACGAGGGCATCCTGAAAGTATCCAGGTAACGTTCGCTATGAGGTGGTCCGAAGGGTAGTCCGGTTCCGTACAAAAGCGTGAGGTTCATCTTAACAGTAGGATTTTTGGGCAGAAAGTCCTGGAAAAACAGATTGAAATTGAACCGCTGGTCTCCCGGACGGGGCAGATAACCCGGATAAACAGTTGTGGCTGCTGTTCCGTTTGCTCCCTGTTTCAGGTAGTGATCACCCAAAATGTCCTCCTTTGTTTTCATCAGGGTGATGGAAGCCCATGAGAGGGCACCGGGAACCGCCTCCCCAATCAGCTTCACCTCCAACCCTGCCGCATATCCTTTGGCTTGTTCATTGGGGAAGTATTGAAGGTTGAGGTTATCGGTCTTGTAAGGAATCAGGTGGCTCATGGATTTGTACCAGAGTTCTGCTGTGAGTTTGAATGGTCTGTTATCCAGCGAAAAAGTGTGATCCACTCCGGCAATGTAATGCACCGATTTCTGAGCTTTCACCTTGGGTACCAGAGTTGCATCCTGACTTTTCAGCTCCTTGAAGAAAGGCATCTGTTGATAGACTCCCCAGGCCAGACTGAACTGCAGCTGTTTCATCCCATCGGGCGCATATCTGAGGGAGAGGCGTGGACTGAAAATCAACTGATCATTGTAATCCCAGTATTGCATCCGTCCACCCACATTGAAAGAGAGTGTTGCCTGGGGGAGATGCGCCGTAAAGTTGTCCTGTAGATATCCGCTGTATCTGTTGCTGTTCAGTGTGTTGTCTGCCTTTATACTGCGATACAACCCAATGGATTGGTTGTTGTAGGGCAGGGAATAGCCTGCCGAATCGCGCATTTCCCATTCGCTCACCTGATCATGGATGCGTTCTGACTGAAATTTAAAGCCCCAATGGATCTGGTGGTCGTTCATCCGGTATTTGCCACTATGCTCGAGGTTGAAGATGTTTGACTTCAAAAAATTTCCTGCGTGCTGCAACGAAGACCCGACGCCCATCAATTGGGTGCTATCAGGAGTCCCTGACGGGGAGCTGCCGGACGTAATATCATTCAGGTAATATTGGCCTAGAATATCGTATCGCTCCTTCTCATCCGAGTAAAAGGCACTTCCTGTCAGTTGCAGGTGCAGATCGTGGGATGGATCGTAATTGAACGTCAGCGCTCCCATACGGTTGGTGAACTGGTCCTTCTCCTTGCCGTCGAAATAGATTTTTAGCAGGTAAGACTGGCTCATTGTACCGAACCGGGTCTCCCTGGATTCGGGGATAAAGTTGTAAGTATTGTTGGAGAAATTGGTCAGGAAGCCAAGCGAGAATTGGTCTGAAAACTGAAAGCCAAACAAAGCCTGGAGATCGAGGTCGGATGGCTCATAACGGCCTTTCTGGTCGAGTGTCCCCAGCAGGTAGCGGTTGTCGCGGTAGCGAATGCCGGTTAGCCAGGTAAACTTGTCGTGGTAAGCCCTCCCCTCCAGATGGGCTGAAGCACTCAAAGCTCCGAGTTCAGCACTCCCCGCAGGTTTATTTGGTGTTTTGTAATCAATGTCCAGCACCGACGACATCTTGTCTCCATAAGAGCTGTCGAATCCCCCGGAAGAGAAACGGATGGCACCGACCAGATCCGGATTGAGGAAACTGAGTCCCTCTTGTTCGCCGGTTTTGACCAGGAAAGGTCGAAAGATCTCGATCCCGTTGACATAAAGCAGGTTTTCATCGTAATTCCCCCCCCTTACACTGTATTGCGGACTCAATTCGTTGTGGCTACTCACACCCGGGAGTGTCTTGACCAATTGCTCGACGGCTCCTCCTCCGGTATTTGGGAGGTTTTTTGTCAACCGGGGATCGATGTTCACAACCGCCGGAGTGGTTTTGCGTTGCTGGTTGATGAGGACTTCTGAAAGCCTGATGGAAACAGGGGTCATGATCACAGTCCATTCGTTCTTTGAGATGGGAGGGATCTTTCTTTCCAGGGTTTTGAAGTTGAGGATGCTGAAAATAAGCACAGAGTCCCTGCCGGGATGGATCTTCAACAGGAAATGGCCAGTTTTGTCACTGAAGGTTCCCTTTCTGCTATTTTTCAGGAGAATGTTGACAGATGGGAGAGGCATCTGATCGGGTCCCGTTATTTTGCCTTTCAGTACCACCTCCTGCTCTTGCCCCGAAACGGAGAAGAGCGAACTTATAAACAAGGTTAGGAAAAGCAGGAAGCGGTTAAGTGCCATAATCCAATTGATCAAACTTCCTGATAAAAGTATTCAAATTATTGTTCTTTCGCTGTAAGGTTCTCTTTTGAAAATGGAATTGGCTGATCAATTTTGATTATTTTCGCATTCTCATTCCAACTTTCATATGGCTCAAAAACAAAGGCCCTTGACCTCCGTCCTAATCAAACCTGCCGGACCGGATTGCAATCTGAAATGTACCTACTGCTTCTACCTGGATAAGAGTGCGCTTTTCCCTGAAACAACCAGTCACAGAATGAGTCCTGAAATACAGGAAGAGCTGATTCGCCAGGTGATGCAACAGTCTGGCCGAGAGGTTTCCATTGCCTGGCAAGGAGGGGAGCCTGCCCTGATGGGCCTCGAATTCTATCAGAGGGCCATCGACCTCGAGATCAAATATGGCCACGGCAAGCAGGTGGGCAATGGCTTCCAGACCAACGGTACGCTCTTGGACCGTGAATGGGCCAAATTCTTCAAAAAATACGACTGGCTGATAGGTCTCTCCCTTGACGGACCCGAACACATCCACGACAGATACCGTGTCAATAAAGGGGAGCAGAAAACCTGGGCCATAGTCGAGGAAAAGGCGAAGATGCTGCTCGAGGAGGGCGTGGCTGTCAATGCGATGTGCTGCATCACAGACTATTCAGCTGATTATCCCGAAGACCTTTACAACTATTACAAGAGTCTGGGCCTAACCTGGATGCAGTTCATTCCGGTCGTGGAAACCGATCCGACCGATCCTTCGAAAGCCGCACCTTTCTCCCTTTCGGCGGAGAAATATGGCAATTTCCTGGTCAAACTGTATGACCTTTGGCGGGCAGATTTCGTGAATGGGGCCCCCACGACCTCCGTCAGACATTTCGAATCTGCCTTTTATGCCTATGTTGGACTAGAATCTCCTGAATGTACCCTGCAAAAAGAGTGTGGTCCCTATGTTGTTGTGGAACACAACGGCAACATCTACTCCTGCGATTTCTTCGTGGAGCCGCGTCACCGACTGGGAAACCTGCGCAACGACAAAATCATCAACATGCTCAACAGCAAGAAGCAGGATGATTTCGGGAAAGCCAAAACCTTGCTGCCCCGCAAATGCCGGTTCTGTCCCTGGTTGTCAAAATGCTTCGGCGGATGCACCAAGGATCGGGTCAAAGACCCTGCCGATCAGCGGCTACCACGTTTCTGCGAAGCTTATATCCAATTTTTCGAATACGCGGATGCCGATATGAAGATGTTGGCCAAGAATTGGATGCAGCAACAATCCGATCTTCAGGAGAAGGAGGAGAGCAGGGGGAATTTCTGGGCATTCCAGGAGCGGAAATGAGGGAAAGACTTGGAGGATAGAGAGACCTGTCTTGTCCTGAAATAGGTTTACAAAAACTGTAAACTAAAATCAGGACGAGTCAAACTAAGAGTTGAGAACTGAAAGTTGAGAGTGAACAACCATCCTAACCTATCGCGTAGCGGTTAAGGTATCGTAGAGGAATGAAGTGTAAAATGAAAAGTAACGACACGGTATACCGCGTCTGGAATAAATTTTTCGAACACAATGAATAACATGCAGAAATGCGAGCCGCAGAGCGGCGATATTTTGGTAGAAAACGATAGGTTCAATGCGTACCGTCCGTGGTAGCCTGTTGAAAGAAGAGATTAATTGGGATCGGACGGACCGGCGCAAAATATGTAGGAGCAACCCTGTGTGGCTGACCGACAAAATAGGAACCAATTGGCAGATGTGCTCCGGTAGAGACGTTGCATGCAACGTCTGGCAAAATTGGAATCCAAATGTAAAATGCAGAAATTGACCAAAAAGACACAAAGAATTGATTCGATATGACACACAAAAAATTGTTGTTGGGCGTTGAAGCAATCGGGCAGGGTGCCATCGACGGAGGCATTTCCGGCGTTTATGCCTATCCGGGTACACCTTCCACGGAGATCACGGAATACATACAGGAAAATGAAGTAGCTATTGAAAGAAATTTGCACCGTCAGTGGTCGGCCAACGAGAAGACCGCGATGGAGGCTGCACTCGGTATGTCCTATGCGGGTAAGAGAACCCTGGTCTGCATGAAGCACGTGGGTTTGAACGTGGCAGCCGACGTATTTATGAACATTGCCGTCACCGGTATCAACGGTGGAATGGTGATTGCTGTTGCCGACGACCCTTCGATGCACTCTTCCCAGAACGAACAGGACTCTCGCTACTATGGACGCTTCGCAATGATCCCCGTACTGGAGCCTTCCGATCAGCAGGAGGCCTATGATTTGACACTGGCCGGACTGGAACTATCGGAGAAGAACGGTGTTCCCGTGATGATCCGTATCACGACTCGTTTGGCGCATTCGCGTTCGGGGGTTCTCCTGATGGAAAAGGCTCGTATGGAGAATCCGATCTCCCTGCCCTCCGATCCGATGCAGTTCGTCCTGCTGCCTGCAAACGCGAGACGCCGATACCAGAATTTACTCAACCAGCAGGATCGGTTTCTCGAACTTTCAGAGCAGTCGGTCTTCAACAAGTTTGAGGATGGAGCCGACAGGTCCTTGGGCATCGTCTGCTGTGGCATCGCAGTCAACTATTTCAGGGAGAACTATCCGGGTGTCTCACCCTATCCCTGGGTCAAGATTTCGCAATATCCCCTGCCGGAGAACTTGTTGAAGCAACTGGAGTCGCAGGTCGATGAAATACTGGTACTCGAAGAGGGATATCCGCTTGTGGAAGAGCAGCTGCGCGGATTCTTTCAACGGGGCAAAAAGATATTGGGCAGGCTCGACGGTACCCTCCCCAGGGCCGGAGAATTGAATCCGGACCTGGTGGCTTCTGCCTTGCATCTCGAGAAACCAGTTGGGCAAGAGCTTCAAAGTACTTTGGTCAACAGGCCTCCGGCACTGTGCAAAGGCTGCGGGCACCACGATACCTACCGGGCGCTCAATGAAGTGATGGAAGAACATGGGAAGGGAAAGGTCTTTTCGGATATCGGATGTTACACCCTTGGGGCTCTTCCTCCCTATAGCTCCATTTATAGTTGTGTGGATATGGGAGCCTCGGTGACGATGGCCAAAGGTGCCGCCGATGCAGGGCTGTTTCCTTCCGTGGCCGTGATTGGCGACTCCACCTTCACCCATTCGGGGATTACCGGATTGCTCGATGCGGTCAACGAACAGTCGAACATCGTCCTGATCATCGGAGACAACGAATCGATCTCGATGACGGGGGGCCAGGACTCCTCTGCCCTGGGTCGTATCGAAGCCATCTGCGAAGGGGTGGGCGTATTGCCTGATCACATTCACGTGCTGGAATCGCTGCCTAAAAATCACGAAATACTGGTTGGATTGCTAAGGCAAGAGATTGCCTATCAAGGCGTTTCTGTCATCATTCCCCGGAGGGAGTGCATTCAGAAACTGGCCAGAAGAAAAAGAAATTAATTTCATCGATATACCATCCCAATGAAGTGTGACATTGTTTTAGCAGGAGTCGGCGGACAGGGAATCCTCTCCATCGCAACGGTACTCGGATTGGCTGCCATCGAGAACAACCTTTACCTTAAACAGGCAGAAACACACGGAATGAGCCAGCGCGGGGGAGCCGTTCAATCCTATCTTCGGCTTTCCGACCAGCCCATCCATTCCGACCTGATCCCCTCGGGAGAGGCCCAGCTGATCCTCTCTGTAGAACCACTGGAGTCGCTGCGTTACCTCTCTTTTCTTTCAGAGGAGGGATATGTAATCACGAACACGACCCCTTATGTCAACATCCCAGACTATCCTGATGTGGAAGGGGTCCTTAAGACCATTGCAAGCCTGCCTCATCAAGTGGCCATCGATGCCGAGTTTGTCGCGAAGGAGTCGGGCAATGCGAAATCGTCCAACATGGTGATGCTGGGTGCTGCCTCTCCATTCATCGATCTTCCGCTGGAAAGCCTGGAAGCGGCGATAAGGAGTATCTTTGCACGGAAAGGGGAAGAGATGGTCGCCGTCAACCTGAAGGCTTTTCACGCCGGAAGGAGTTTTGCGGAACAAACCCTGAATCATTAAAAGAGACAAAAGATGATACTACCCGGGAGGTACAACACCCTCAAAGTTGTTAAATATGTTGATTTTGGGGTTTACCTCGATGGAGCTGAAATGGGAGAGATCCTCCTTCCTGCGCGCTATGTCCCCGAAGTGTGCGAGGTGGATGAAGATCTGGAGGTATTCATTTACCTGGATTCAGAAGACCGGATCATCGCCACCACAGAGAAGCCCTTTGCCCAGGTGGGCGAGTTTGCAATGCTGCGGGTCAATGCAGTCAACAACGTCGGTGCCTTTCTCGACTGGGGATTGATGAAGGATTTGCTGGTGCCTTTCCGGGAGCAAAAGATGAACATGGTGGCAGGTCGGTCTTATCTGGTCTATGTCTATGTGGATCCGGATTCGCAACGAATCGCGGCATCTGCCAAACTAGAGAAGTTTCTCGACAACGTGATTCCCGAATACAAGGTGGGTGAGGAAGTTTCCCTGATCGTGGAGAGCGAGAGCGAACTGGGTTACAATGCCATCATCAACCACCTGCACAGGGGCATACTATACCATGACGAACTGCCCGGACCGCTGAACAAGGGGCAAAAACTGAAGGCGTACATCAAAAAGGTGCGTGACGACAAGAAGATCGATCTTTCGCTTTATCGTCCCGGTTACGAACAGGTCGACGGGATCTCTCAGGATATCCTGAATAAGCTTCACGAAGCAGGTGGTTTCCTACCATTTACTGATAAAAGCGATGCGGCTCTTATTTTCGAGCGTTTCGCCATCAGCAAGAAAATCTTCAAGAAGGCCATCGGCGCCCTTTACCGCCAAAGGAGGATTTTGATGGAAGAGAAGGGAATCAGGCTAATTTGATAATGTGCTAATATGCTGATATGATAATGTACCAATTGGGATGGGAGCAGAGGAAAAAATTTAACCCTACGAAGGGAGTTCGCCATACAAAATAGCCAATTAATTTATAGGAATTCGATTCATTTTCAAATTTTCAAACTTTCCCGTTTTCAAATTTAAATAGGTTCCTATTTTAAGTTATTGATATATTTTATTGTGGCGAGAATAAAATTGTTTCAATTAGTTTATTTTTGTGCCCTTGTATTCTGAGTTAACATATATTAACTATTAAGTAGTGAATGGAAAATAGTCATTCCGGAATTAAGAAAGTCACGCTCGCCGGACTTGTTGTCACCCTTGGGATTGTCTACGGAGACATTGGTACCAGTCCCTTGTATGTGATGAACGCCATCATGAAGGGCGGGATTGAGATCAACGAACTGCTCATCTACGGAGGCTTATCCTGTATCTTCTGGACCCTTACCCTCCAAACTACTTTCAAATACGTCATCATCACTCTTCAGGCCGATAACCACGGTGAGGGAGGGATCTTTGCCCTTTTTGCCCTGGTACGGAGAAAGACGAACCTGATTGCCATCATCACGATGGTAGGGGGTAGTGCCCTGCTTGCAGACGGCGTCATCACACCTGCCATCACGGTGACCTCTGCAGTGGAAGGTTTGAATATCCTCTATGAAAACGTTCCGGTGGTTCCCATCGTACTCTCTATCTTCCTGCTTCTCTTCTTCTTCCAACAGTTTGGCTCTGGTTTGATCGGCAGGGTGTTTGGCCCTGTGATGTTCCTTTGGTTCGTCCTTCTGGGTGTACTTGGCGTGAGCCAGTTGGTCCACGGAGCCGGTGTGATGGCTGCGATGAATCCCTACTATGCCATTAAGTTTCTTACCGTTTATCCCGAGGCTGTGATCTTGCTGGGGGCTGTCTTCCTGGCAACTACGGGAGCCGAAGCCTTGTATTCGGATCTGGGGCACTGTGGGATCAAAAACATAAGGATTACCTGGGTCTTCGTTAAGGTTACCCTGTTACTCAACTACTTCGGACAGGGTGCCTGGTTGCTGAACCACCTGGCCGATGCCAAAAATGTGAATGTCTTTTACTCCATTATGCCCCAATGGTTCCTGATACCCGGGGTCATCATCGCCACCGCTGCCGCCGTTATCGCCAGTCAGGCTCTGATCAGCGGATCCTATACGCTCATCAGCGAAGCCATTACGCTGAATGTCTGGCCACGGATCAAGGTGCTCTATCCAACCTCCGTCAAGGGACAGGTCTACATTCCGTTCGTGAACTGGCTGCTCTGGATCGCCTGCTCCTTCGTAGTGATCTACTTTGCCAAGTCCTCCAACATGGAGGCTGCCTACGGTCTCTCCATTACCATCACGATGATTATGACCACCCTGCTCTTGTCTGTCTATTTGCACAAGCGCAAGCTGAATGTCTTCATCCGGTTCTTAGTGCTTGGATTGTTCCTCACCATCGAGGGTACCTTCCTCTACGCCAACCTGCATAAATTCGTCGATGGCGGTTGGTTGACCATCATGCTGGCCTTCTTCTTCTTCATCGTGATGTACGGCTGGTATTTTGGACGGAAGATCAAGAACAAATTCATCACCTTTACCAGTCTGAAGAAGGAGACGGAGGTGATCTACGAACTGAGCATGGATTACAACGTGCCCAAGATCGCCACCAACCTGGTCTACATCACCAAGGCCAACAAGCTGGACCAGATCGAGTCGAAGATCATGTTCTCCATCTTCAACAAACACCCCAAAAGGGCCAATACCTATTGGTTCCTGCACATCGACAGCCTCGATACGCCGGATACCTTCGAATATACCGTCCACCACATCGTGCCAGGCGTTGTGATCAAGGTCGAATTCCACCTCGGATTCAAGGTGGAGCGCCGGATCAACGTCTACTTCAAGCAGGTGCTTGAGGACCTGGAGAAGACGCATGAAATTAGCATGGTGAGCCATTACAAATCCCTGAAGAGACACTCCATTCCAGCCGACTTCCTCTTCGTGAACCTCGACCGGGTACTGGTAAACGATTACAAACTGCCGCCACTCAAGCGATTCACGATGGGACTGCACAACTTCATCCGCCGGATGGGCATCAACGACGTGAAAGCCTTCGGACTGGATACCAGCAACGTGATTGAGGAGAAGATCCCAATCGTTATCGCACGGGAAGAGAAGAAGAGGATCAGGAGAATTGTCAGGTAAAAGTGAAAGATGAAATAAGATGTTAGACGCTGTATATTGCGTCTAACATCTTATTTCAAAGGAACTGCTGGGGCAGCCCTGTGTGGCTGCCCTTCATCATTGTTGCTATTATCCAGCCGCATAGCGGCGAAATTAGGATATAAATGTGAATTACCCATCCATACTGTCCGCATTAATATCTTCAAAAAAGATCTTCAATTTATCCCGGACCAAAAGGATCAAAATTTCGAAGAAGCAACTATTCCTCTGTCTTTAGATTCTTTTCGTACTCCTCCACGACGCTTCTTGCCAGCTCAAGGTCCTCTCCCGCAACCATTACCCGCACAGAACCCTGCTCGCCGGGCAGACTCCAACCCAGGTTAAAGGTCCCCTTTGTTTCGCCAAGGAGATAGGACTCGATCTCTGCATTTTCAAGCAGGCTCTTGACCATTTGCGCCTGCCAGTAGGTGCCCGTAAAGACGATGACTGGAGCAATCTGCGGTGTTTTTTCCATGACTAAAAGATTTAAGACATTGTATGAAACTTACTTGCTGGAAACAGTTACTATAGCACGATGCAGTCGGCTTCCATCTCCACCAGCCATTCGCTGCTGATCAATCCCTTCACTTCCACAAATGAGCAGGCCGGACGAATCTCGGAAAAGAATTCGCCGTGCGCCCTGGCTGCCTCTTCCCAGATGGCGATGTTGGTGAGGAACATCCGGGTACGGATCACCCCCTCCATCGTACCACCGGCATCTGTAATGGCCTGACGGATGATTTCGAGGCAGCGGCGGGTCTGGTTGTAGAGATCGTTGTGGAAGGCGGTGGTGCCATCCGCTGCGATGGGAGCCGTTCCGGCTACGGCAATGATGTTGCCGATGCGAACGGCGCGGGAGAAACCGATGGGTTTCTCAAATTTGGAGCCCGAAGAGACATTTTGACGTTCCATTTTATCCTGATTTGTTCGTTGTCGTATGTGAATGTGTAGCAGAACGGGTCAGATCTTCGTTTGCCGTTGTGCGGGGTAAAGATAGGGAAATGAAAAGTGAAAAATGAAAAGCGATAAGTGAAGATTGGAAATTGTAGAGGAAGGGTATACGGCGTCTTGCTGCATATTTGGATAGAAGAACAGGCAGGGGCAGCCCTGTATGGCTGCCTTCAACGATGTTATTTTTACGGCCGGTTTGTAGCTATCAGTAAATGAATCCAGATTCAGAGTATCACCAGATTGTTCTTCAAGGCAAATTTGACCATCTCGATGGTACTCTTAAATTCAAATTTTTGCATGATGTTGTTTTTGTGCGTTTCAACGGTTCTGCTACTGATATTCAGCTTGTCGGCAACTTGCATATTGGAGAAGCCCTCCACATACAATTTGAGTATCTCTTTCTCGCGCTGGGTCAGTGAATATTTCTTGATGTTTTCGGGATTGGTGCCTTTTTTTACACCTGTCAAGTAGCTCTTCATCAGATTTTTGGAAATATTCGGTGCAAAATACTCCTCGCCTGCATAAATGGTGCGAATGGCTTCCAAAAGCATCTCCTTGTTGGTGTCCTGTTTGGGCAATATTCCTTTGGCTCCGGCTTTGATCGCATTGTAAATGTAATCTTCGGTGGTGTACATGGAGAGGATCAATACCTTGATGTTGCTGTTCAATTCCTGTATTCTGTCTGTCAACTCTATCCCTGTCATATCCGGCATCGAAATATCGCTGATGACGATATCCGGCAATGTGGTTCCGAGCATTTCCAAAGCTCTTTTCCCTGACGGAGCACTACCGACAAAATCTATGTCCGCCTCATCGGTAATCATCGTTTTCACTCCGTCGAGAATAATTTGGTGGTCATCGACCAACAGGATCTTTATTCGGTTCATTCTTCGGTTGATTTGTTTAGTTTCACTCTGATTGTTGTTCCTTGACTGGGAAAAGTTTCAACATCGAAAGTTCCGTTAAGGAGGATACTTCTTTCACGTATGTTAAACAAACCTTTGCCTAACCCGAGATTTTCACTGTCAAAATTAAAACCCTTGCCGTTGTCTTCAATCATCAGCACCAGATGGGAATAGGTCTCTGTCAGATGAATCTGGATCCGCGTGGCTTCCGCGTGCTTCAACGTGTTGTTCAGTGCCTCCTGAACAATGCGGTACAAATAGATCTTGGTGCGTGGTTCGAGTTCCGAAAAATCGCCAAAGGCTGAGAACTCTAACTGGATGGTGGTGTTATTTTGTATCTGGTTGCACAAATTTTTCAGCGCAATCTCAATGCCGAATTCAAGTATTCCGGCAGGGGCTAGGTCGTAGGATATTTTGCGCAATTCATCAATCGAACTGTTGATCTGTTGTTTCAGCTCACTCGTCTTCTCTTCATTCAATAATTCCTTCCGGTTGATCAGGTTATCCAGCGTCATTTTAACGGCAATCAATTGTTGAGCAAGTCCATCGTGTAATTCCCGCGCGATGCGGTGCCGTTCAAACTCTTGCCCATCGTAGAGCGCAGATACCCGCTTGGCCTTTTCGTTCAGCAGCTCCAGCGTATTGTTTTGGATGTCATCTATCATCTGGTTGAAGGTTGAGGCCAAAACGCCAAATTCGTTTTCCGTTTGGATGTCTACTTTTGCGTCAAAATCACCCGTGCCTATCTTTGCGGCAGCGCTCTTTAATTTCCGGATCGGCACGACAATGTCCGAGGTAATGACCTGGGCGATGGAGAAGATCAATAGCAGCACTATCAGTGAAACGAAAATCAAATCGTTTCGCAGGTTGGTGATCGGAACCATCGCCTCCTTGTAATCAATTTCTGCCACGATGACCCAATCCAGGGCTGCAACATTCAGCTTGTCGAAGGAGCTCAAGCACAATATGCCCCTGTAGTCGGGAAAAACGGCATTTCCGTTCCCCTGCAGGAAAGCTTTTTTAATGCTGGGCGTTTCGGCTTTGACGGATTGGGGTTGATCCGGAAAGAAACGTGATTTGCTCTTCAGATAGAAGTCATTTCCAGCGAGGTAGATCTCTCCTGTTTTTCCCAATCCGTTGGTCTGAATGGTGTCGAGCATGATTCTATTGATCTCGTCGCGGTTGAAATCCATCTTTTTGCTCCTGCAATCGGTCAGATAATTCTCAATTTGCACCTTCTTCAGGTATTTGACCGAGTTGAGCTGCTCGGTTGCCCTCGAAATAAGCGCCTGCTTGGCTTTGAAATAGGAGTACAGGCCAACCAGCGACAACGACGAAATCCCTACGATGATGTAGAGAAACATGAATTTTCTGATGATGGATTTCCTGAACATATTTAACCAGTGAGAGGCAGAACAAGATAAAAAAAAAGGCCGACTTTAAGATTGTCAGCCATTTTTATGTTTGAAGCTTATTTAGATGACGCCGTCATCGTAGGCTTTCTCACCGTGCAGGGATTGATCCAGCCCTAATTTCTCCTCCTCTTCCGATACCTTAACGGGTGTGATCTTGTTGATGATGATCAGCATCAAATAGGTGAAAATGAACGCATAGGCGGATGCCGCAACAACTGCCACCAACTGTTTGAAGAAGAACATTCCTCCGCCGTAGATGAGTCCGTCGGCGCCCGAAGCATTGACCATCTTGGAGGCGAAAACACCCAACAGAATGGTGCCAAAAACGCCACCAATACCATGAACACCCCAAACATCCAACGCATCGTCCCACTTCATCTTGTTTTTAAACTGTACGGCCAGGTAGCACATGATACCGGCTGCCGTTCCAATGATTGGCGAAGCCCACAGCGGAACAAAACCCGCACAAGGCGTAATGGTTGCAAGCCCGGCAATAGACCCTGTAAGAAGTCCGATAAACTTGGGTTTGCGTTCTCTGGTATACTCAATCAACAACCATGACATGGTCGCAAATGATGCTGCTATGTCGGTATTTAAAAAGGCCAGGGAGGTAACATTGTCGACCTGACATTCGCTGCCTGCATTGAAACCATACCAGCCAAACCAAAGCAAACCACTGCCAATGGCAACCAAAGGAATGCTGTTTGGGGTCGAATTTTTGTCCACCCTTGCTCCAACATACAACACCGATGCCAATGCTGCAAAACCGGCCGTAGCGTGGACCACGATACCGCCTGCAAAGTCGATGACGCCCCATTGAGCCAATAGACCACCACCCCAGATCATGTGCACAAAGGGATAGTAAACCAGAATTTGCCATACTGTCAGGAAAAGGAAATAGGATTTGAAGGTTACACGATTGACAAAAGCACCCGTGATCAGTGCCGGAGTAATGATGGCAAACATCATCTGGTAAGCAATGAAAACCATTTCTGGGATTTTACCATTGCCGGCCCAAAGCGTATCTGTCGCAATTCCCGCAAGGAACGCCTTGTCAAAATTGCCGATAATTCCACCTGCACCACCGCTAAAGCAGAGGGAATAACCGAAGAATACCCATAAAACGGTCGTCCAGCCCAGAGACACAAAGCTTTGTATCATAATGGCCAGGATATTGCGTTTGGTGGCCAACCCACCATAGAAAAATGCCAGTCCCGGTGTCATGAGCATGACCAAACTGGTCGCCAGCAACATAAAAGCAGTTGAACCGGTATCGAGCGTACCAATGGTCAACAACATAGCGTTTAACATAAGTTCATATTTTTAGTTTAATTCAGTTGCCTAAAAATAGAGCTATGTAAACAATGGGGCAATAAAGGAATTTCTAAAATGTATCTACGTGATTTACGTAGGGCAGGCGTTTGGAAGGGATTAACTCGCCGGTGCGGAATACAAACAAGCTCCCCCTTCGTTTGAGCGTAGCGTTAACGAGGGGTAGCGGGACTTCATCACCGATTTCGCCTTTTTCACGCAGAATTCTGCGCTTGTACTGCTTCATCCTGCCTGATCGGATCTTCCTGAAACAATTCAATTATGTAAATCAGATAAAATGGTTTAGGTTGGTGGTCAGATTCAAACAGTTCGATTTTGCATTTTTGGCCTCTTTGGAAGACCTGAGGAAGGGTGGGTTTGGCCCATTTTTGATCGGTGACGGACGATAGATCGATGGTGACAGGTCATTTGTGCGTTGTGACAGGCATTGGGACGTTGGTGTCAAGCCCTTTATGTGTGGTGACAGGCGCTTGGACGCGTGTGACAGGTCAAAAGGGTCGTGTGACAGGGCCAAAGTAGCGGGTGACAAACTATTTTCGGCCGCTTACAGACGTTGGAAGCGTGGTGACAAGCGTTGTGAGGCTGGTGACACGACCTTTTTGAAAGGTGACCGCAGATGGAGCGTATTTCTCATATTATGTTTCGCAAGGTGGTTTTGAAAAAGTTTTGCTTTTCTCCCAAAAATGTAGTATCTTAATAAGCAGTAAGGATTTGCATACACTTAAATCACCCTTAAATCTAATTGTGATGAAATCAAGACAAGACAGCAAGTTGAGTATGTACCTCGCGACAAAGGATTTTCTGACCAAGAATGCCGCGGTGGTGAATCCACTTCCGAACTATTCGGGCTACTATGACGCCTTCGTGGCGGCCATTGCTAAGATCACGGCCGACAGCGAACAGCAGAAATTCGACAAGAGCGGAAACAAGACCTTCAAGTTGCAGCAAAAAAATGCCCTGGTGGTACTTACCGTCGACACGGCTCGCCGTTTGCAGCTTTACGCACTGCAAATCAACAATCCGTTGTTACGCTCCGAGACCCGGTATACCGAGAGTACACTGCGAAACTCTTCCGACAATGCCTTGCAGAGGGAGGCGCACGGAGTCTGGAGCCGCGCTCAGGAGAACCTGGAGGCACTGGCCCCCTATGGCATCACGGCTGCCACCCAGGAGGCCCTGTTAAATGCCGCCAACGGTTACCAGGAAGTGATCCCTAAGCCGAGGGTTGGAACCTCCGAAACCCACCAGATAACCCTGCAGCTGACCGTAGGATTTGCCGCCGCCGACAGTGCGCTAGAAAACATCGATGGAATGGTGGAGATCGTGCGAATCGCGCAAGCCGACTTCTACAATGGCTACAGGTCGGTACGGAAGACCATCCATACCGGCCACACACTGATGGCAGTAAAGGGACGGGTCACGGATGCTGCTGACGGGCAGCCGCTAAAAAACGTGCTGCTCTCCTTTGCCCCGACTGGGAACGGACGAAAACTGCAAATGGCCCAGCTAACCAGGCCTTTGGTCAAGAAAACGGCGAAGAAAGGGGGCTTCAACGTGAAAATTCTTCCCGCCGGAAGCTATTCCGTTTACATCCAGCGCAGCGGTTATGCCGAGCAAACGGCCACGTTGGCGGTCACTGAAGGTATTATGAGCGTATTGAATGTGCAGCTGGCGCTGCTCTAGGTTGATTTGTTTTTAGCGTTCAGAAAGCAAAGCCCCGCGGAAGCGGGGCTTTGTGATTTTCCATGTTTGCCAAAACAGGGGAATGACATTAATTTTTTGGGCAGATTGGAGTTTATCGTTATAAACGATTGATTATTAAACCCTCGTTGCAAACGAGGAGTAGCTGGGCTGTTGACTCTTTATTTTTGGCAATGGGTAAATCGTTTTGTCCAAATGCCAACCGTTTTTTGAATGAAAATGAGTAGTTCAAACTATCGAAGGATTCTAAATCCACACAAAAATTAGGTTCTTTGGTTAACAGATTACTTCTCAGCCTACGGCGGTTCACAATGACAAGGTCAAAGGGAATGACGGTGAGCGGTAAAAGGGAGGACGGTTCAGCATAACTTAAGAAAACCTAATTTTCGCCTGTCCTCCCTTTTACCGCTCACTCTACTCTAAGGATGATTCGTCATTGCGAGCGAGAAGAACGAAGTGCGAAGCAATCTATTGCCTTCCAGATCTCGGTTTATTGCCCCCCCTCAAAAAAAAATGATAAACCAGGACTTTCACTTCCCAATTTATCATTTTGTCTGTTAGCTGTTAGTCATTAGCATATTAGCATATTAGCAAATTAGCATATGCTACCAAATTTTCGCTCTCTTCTCGGGCTCCAGGTACATCTTCTGTCCTGGTTTCACGTCGAAGGCGGCGTAGAATTCGGGAAGGTTCTGCAGGGGTCCGAGTACCCTGAAGCGGCCCAGGGAGTGTACGTCTTCCTTGGTGCGGCGAAGGATCTCTTTGTCGCGGGTATTTTGTCCCCATACGTGGGCATAGGCGAGAAAGAAACGCTGTTCGGGAGTGAATCCGTCGATGGGTTCCGTCTGTTTGTTGGCTTTCAGGAAGGCCTGGTGCGAGATGTTCAGTCCGCCGAGGTCGGCAATGTTTTCGCCCTGACAAAGCTGACCGTTGGCGTGGATGCTATCCAGCACGATGAAGCTGTCGAACTGATCGGCCAGGATCTTGGCACGTTCGTCGAAACGTTTGGAATCTTCGGGCGTCCACCAGTCGGTCAGGTTACCCACCTTGTCGAACTTGCGTCCCTGGTCGTCGAAGCCGTGGGTCATCTCGTGTCCGATCACGACGCCGATGGCACCGTAGTTGACTGCATCATCTCCATCCTTGAAGAAGAAAGGAGGCTGAAGGATGGCTGCAGGGAAGACGATCTCGTTCATTTCCGGACTGTAATAGGCGTTAACCGTCTGCGGAGACATTCCCCACTCTAGTTTGTCGACGGGTTTGTTGATCTTGGCCATGTAGAAATTGGTCTCGAATTTGTTGGCGCGAAGGATGTTGAGCACATAGGCATCATCCTTGATTTCCAGTCCGGAGTAGTCTCTCCATTTGTCGGGATAACCGATCTTGACGTTGATGGCAGCCAGTTTCTCCAAACCTTTCTGTTTGGTTTCGGGACTCATCCATTCCAGGTTCTGGATCCGTTCGCCCAGCGCGACGCGCAGGTTGGCGACCAGTTTGACCATCCTGTCCTTGGCTTCCTGTGGGAAATAGGCTTGTACGTATAGCTGGCCGAGGGCTTCGCTCAGGGTACCACTGGTTACACCCAGTACTCTTTTCCAGCGTGGACGCATTACTTCAGTGCCTGTCATGGCTTTACCGTAGAAGTCAAAACTGGCGTTCACGAAGTTGGAGGAGAGGTAGGAGGCTGTTTCGTTGATCAGGTTCCACTTGAAATAGATCTTCCAGTCTTCCACGGGAATAGTGGTGAGCAGGGTACTGATTTCTTTCACGAACAGGGGTTGGTTCAGGTTGATGGAACCTGGATTACCGATGCCGATCTCCATGAAGTATTTGCTCCAGTTGAAGGCAGGAGAGAATTTGATCAGCTCTTCTGTCGTCACCTTGTTGTAGGTCTTGTTGGGATCGCGGCGTTCGAGGCGGGTCATGGATGCCTTGGCAAGTTCGGTCTCGAGGGCCATCACCTTCTTGGCATTCGTGGCAGCGGTAGCTTCGTCACAGCCAATCAGCTTGAACATTGTGGTGATATAAGCCACATATTTGATGCGGAGGTCGGCAGAGCGCGGATCTTGATTTACATAATAGTCTCGGTCGGGCATTCCCATCCCAGACTGGGCTAGCTGGGCGATGACCATCGAGCTGTTGCGGGCATCTGCAGAGCCATAGAGGCCGAAGAGCGTGGAGATGCCGTTCAAATGCATATTGGTGATGGCTTGCTGTACGCCTTCGATCGTGGTGATCCCGTCGATCTCCTTCAGGTAGGGCAAAATGTATTCGGCTCCCTGTTTTTCGATCTTGGCGGTATCCATCCCGGAGTTGAAGAGCGTTGCGATCTTGTCAGGAATGGAGCCTTTTGGATTGTTGGCAGCTGCGGTGGCCTTGACCAGGTCGTTCATCTGCTTCTCGGCAACTTCAGCGAGTTTGTCGAAGGCACCGAATCGGCCACGGTCGGCAGGCAGCGGATTGAGCTTTTTCCATCCGCCATTGGCGTAGGTATCAAAGTCGTTTCCAGGGACAACAGTTTTGTCAAGGTTGACTGGGTCGATGGCAGGTGTTGCCGGAGCGGCTTTTTTTGCCTCATTGCACGACATCAGGGTGGCGGCGATCATACAGAGAGAGATTGAAATAACTACTAAATTGTTCTTCATAGTACCAGTTCTGAATTTAATGTGTCTAAAGATATTTATTTTGAGCAGATTACAAAATGATAAAACCCCAAGGGTCAAACCGATGGTTTGTTAGACACTTTTTCGGTAAGAAAGTTACACGCCATGCGAAAATAAGAGCGGATGGCAGCAATGGGTGCGTCGTATTCCGATTAGCCGATTAGGATGGTGGCAGAATGTTGCAGATACAATTCGGAAATAGCATCACCCGGGTCGTTTGTTTTGCTTCCTTTTTTAAATAAATTTGAAGAACCAATTGACTGCTTATGAAAAAATTCTTCAAAATTGTAGCCAGCACCCTGGCCGGGTTGATGGTGGTACTCCTTTTGGCTTGCTTCTTCTTTTATGTCAAATCAGCCTTGGTTGCCAGATCCAATGGCAAGCTGCTGGGGCAGGAGGCCCCCCTTCTGACGATTAACGGTTTTTCGTTTCGTGATCTGAATAAAAACGGAAAACTGGACGTTTATGAAGACCGCAGGGCAGACCTGAATAGCCGGGTGGAAGATCTGACCAATCAGATGAGTCTGGAGGAGAAGGCGGGACTGATGTTTATTACGATGATTGGAATGGAACCGGATGGCTCTTTGGCCGAAACAACCTCTTTGTTTAATCCATTGTCCCTCTTGCTGGAGTCAACCTCCTCGATGGTAGTCGTCAAGAAGATGAATCATTTCAACATCATGCAGTCGCCGTCGCCGGAGATCATGGTGCAGTGGAACAACAACATCCAAAAAATGGCAGAACGGACGAGACTTGGGATTCCGGTTACGGTGGCGAGTGATCCCCGTCATGGGGTGCCCGATGCACCCGGTGCCAGCATATTTACCCCCTTCTTTTCACAATGGTGTTCTCCGCCCGGTTTTGCGGCCATTGGAGATACTGTCCTGATGCGGGAGTTTGGCAACATTGCCCGGCAGGAATATGCTGCAGTAGGTATCCGGCTGACGCTTTCCCCGATGGCAGATCTGGCCACTGAACCACGCTGGTGGCGGATCAACGGTACTTTCGGGGAAGATGCCACGATTTCGGCCCAAATGACAAAAGCGTACATCCTCGGTTTCCAGGGAGATAGTATCACCGACATGAGTGTAGAATGCATGGTGAAGCATTTCGCTGGAGGCGGTCCGCAGGAGAAAGGTCTCGACGCCCACTTCCCTCCCGGCAGGCAGGTTTATCCAGGCAACAACTTCAAATACCACCTGATTCCTTTTGAGAAAGGGGCTTTCCCGGCACACGTGGCTCAGGTGATGCCCTATTACGGGATCCCGGTAGGTCAGACAGGTGAAGATGTTGGTTTTTCTTACAATAAACAGATCATTACCGGAATGCTTCGGGAGAAGTATCATTTTGAGGGTATCATTTGTACCGACTGGTCATTGGTCTCTGACATGAAATTGTTTGGGATGGTGTTGAAACCTGCTTCTGCCCACGGAGTTGAAAAGCTCACTACGGATGAACGAGTACTCAAGATTATTGATGCGGGCTGTGATATGCTTGGAGGAGAAGCCCTTCCGGAGCGAGTTCTTGATCTCGTCAGAACGGGCAAGATCAGTGAAGAGCGGATCAACAGCTCCGTGCGAAGAATCCTGAGGGAAAAATTCAGGTTGGGTCTTTTCGACCATCCTTATCTCGACAAGGCGGGGACCTCGGTGTTCGGCAAAATGGAATTTATGGCAAAAGGTCGTGAGTCACAGCAAAGATCGCTGGTGCTGCTGAAGAATGAAGCACAACTGTTGCCGCTAAAATCCGGGGTGAAAATATATCTGCAGGGATTTAATGCAGCAGATGCCAAGCACTATCCTTTTGTCGTTTCAAATCCCGCAGAGGCGGATGTGATTGTGATGAAACTGCTGACTCCCCACAATCCGATGACCAAATACCTGTTGGAAAGGATCTTTCATCAGGGAAGACTCGATTTTCCGGCAGAAGAGAAGGCGAAATTGTTGAAATTAATCGCGCAGAAACCTACCATTACCGTCTTTAACCTGGAAAGACCGGCTGTTTTTCCGGAGATCAATTTAGCCAGCAAGGCAGTAATCGGTGATTTCGGTAGTTCCAACGAAATCATCCTGGATCTGATTTTTGGAAAGTTCAAACCAGGAGGTAAACTTCCTTTTGAGTTGCCTTCCTCGATGGAAGCCGTTGAAGCTCAGAAGGAGGATGTTCCCTATGACTCCAAAAATCCGCTATATCCGTTTGGCTTCGGATTGAGTTATTGAGCAAGGAAGTGAAAAGAGGTAAATTTTAGAATTTTCAGAATATATTATCCCGGTTATAAGGATTTCTATTCAACGAGTTAGGGAATAGGAGAATAAATGGGGTGACGCGATAGGAAAATTGCATCACCCCATTTAATTTTTGCTACTTATTTTCTGCCGCTGGCTACTACGGCCTCCACCTGATCGGGATCGATGGGGAGTCGTTCTCCGAGGATGCGTGCACCTTTTTCGGTGACCAGAATATCGTCTTCAAGACGGACGCCACCAAAACCGATGTACTCCTTCGCCTTGGCGAAATTGATGAAGTTGGCGTTGATCTGTTCCTTCTCCCATTTCTCAATCAGGGCGGGAATAAAATAGATGCCTGGTTCGTTGGTGATTACGAAACCCGGTTCGAGCCGGCGTCCCATCCTCAGGTAGGCGGTGCCGAACTGGTCGATCGGACGGATCTCCTGGTCGTAACCTACGTAAATCTGTCCATAGTCCTCCATATCGTGTACGTCGAGTCCCATCATATGGCCCAGTCCGTGCGGGAAGAAGAGTGCGTGTGCCCCGCAAGCAACGGCTTCGTCGACATCCCCCTTCATGAGTCCGAGCTCCTTCAGTCCGGCAGCAATTACCCTTGCAGAGGCAAGGTGAACCGACTGGTATGTGACACCTGGTTTGGTGAGCGAGAAACCGGTGTTGTTGGCCGCCAATACAATATTGTAAATCTCCTTCTGACGCTGGCTGAATTTCCCACCCACGGGGATGGTTCTGGTAAAGTCGGAGGCATAATGGCCATTCGATTCGGCCCCGGCATCGACGATCATTAACCTTCCTGCCTCGAGATTGAATGAGTGGTTGTGGTTGTGCAGCGTCTCTCCATTCTGGGTAAGGATGGTGGGGAATGAGGTTCCTGTTCCCTTTGAAAGGGCGATGCCCTCAATGATTCCTGCAATTTGTTGTTCCGGTGTGCCTGGCTGCGCCATTTTCATAGCGGTCAGGTGCATTTCGTACCCGATGGCGCAGGCGCGTTCTATTTCGGCGATCTCACCGGCGTCCTTGTAGGATCGGAGTGCAACACAGGCGTGAATCAACTCCATCGAAGCATACTGTTTCAGTTTGTATGCCCTGATGCCTAGCAGGCGGCTCAGTTGTATCTGATTCGCGGCCCGATAGGGAGGCAAAAAGTGAATTCTCCTGCCACTTTTGATAGCTCTTTCCACAGTAATGGCCAATTGTTCAAGAGGCGCTGTTACATCCACCCCAACGGCGAAGGATTGTTCTGCGATAGTCTTCTGCGGACCCATCCAGATGATGTCTTCTATGTTTACGTCATTGGCATAGAGCAGGTCGAGGTTGCTGTCTACATCAATCACCCCGAACATCCCCGGCAGGTCGAGCCCGAAGAAATAGAGGAAGGTACTGTCCTGCCTGAAATGGTAGGTGTTTTCGGGATAGTTCATAGGCGACTCCTGGTTGCCCGGAATCAATATCAGTCCCGTTCCCATTTTCTGACGAAGGGCAGATCTGCGTTGAAGGTATATTTCTTTGCTGAACATCTGTATTGAATTTATGGTTGAATTACAATGATTAACAATTTTCGATTTTGATTGGACTTCCCTACAATACTTTAACCGTTACGCGGTAAACGACGTTCGTTCTCCACACTTCATTTTTCTCTTATCACTTTTCATTTTTCACTTCATTCCCTATTATCTTCCTAGTCCTCTCAGTGTTAAAGTCCTTTAGTGTTAAAGTCCCCCAGTCTCCCTCATCCCGTTACCTTATCAGGAAGGCCCTTCTTTAGGATTTTCCGTTCCCCTTTTGATTTGGGTTGAAACATATCTTCGGGAGTCAGTCCAACGGCCTTGATTACCTTGATGCAATATTCCATCCGATAGAGGTCGTCGTTTTTGGTATTGTTGGTGCCGAAGGTGAACTTAACACCGGCCTCTTTGGCTTTTCGGATGAAGGCAATGCTGGGTATTTTGTACCGGGCATTGATCTCGAGGGCGACCTGGTTTCTGACCAGGACATCGACCACCCGATCCATCCGCGCCTTCGTCCAAAGCTCGTCGTAGCGCGGTGCCAGTTTGGCCGGCAGGAAAGTTGGATTGACGTAGATGTCGACGGGTTCATTCTCCATAATGGCTTCAATCTTGCCTACCAGCATATCCATGAATTGCTGGTCGTTGTCGACGAAGGTCTCGTCGGGCATCCAGAGGCGCATCCTGCGACCCTTGTTGTCGGTCCAGGTCATGGCATCAGTGAAGATGTAATCGAAGCCTGCCACAGCCTGTGGAGTAAAGAGGGTGACCCATTCACGACCTTCGCACTGCATTGCCTTGAAGATAGGCTCCTTCTCTATGCTCTTCAGGTAGCTGTTGAGGGTTGAATCGTTGGTGACAGGGAATTTAAGTCCGCAGTTGGCGGCTACGCCGTAGCAGAAGCCATTGTCTTTTGCGTGTTGGACACATTGGTCCATCGTCAATCCGCCCTTCAGGTGGACATGGAAATCGATCAGCGGGAACTCCCGCTGGTTCAGGCTGTCGATGACATCGACCAGCGAATCGGGTTTAACGGGAGGAAGAATGGCTGCGATCTCCTCCGTGATGGGTTTCATTTTCATCTCGCCAACCACCAGTTCACCCTGATCGGAGATTTTGCGCAGGGAGATGAAACTCCTGGAAAGGACCATTCCGGAAAGTCCTTCGATTCGTTTCGCGTTTTGTGGTTCCGTGTATTCGCTGACAATTTTACCGTTAACAGTGACCTTGATGTGGTTCCCAAGCACGGAGACCGTCAGATCGAACCATTCGTTGTCATCGGCAGTGCGGATATAGTTGTTGCGGATTTTGGTGAGACTGCCCGTCTTCTGAACCTTCCCGGTACTGTAATCGCTGTTGTTGATCAGGATGGAATATCCCCTGAAATTCTTCTCATCGTAACCCTTCGAGGTGGCAAAATTGAGTTGACCGAGGGTGCCGGGGGTCGTCTTCAGTCTCATAGACAGCTCAAAATTACGAATTCTGAACCTTGAGGTGATAGAGGCACTGTTTTTAGTCAGATGAAATTGGTCCTCCTGAAGTTGTACCTCTTTAATTCTATAGAACTTCTCCAGGTTGCTCTTGTCGATGGTGGTCGTCACTCCCGGTTCCGGACCTTTGTAGCTTGCAAGAAGGTAAACAACCAATGCCAGCACCAATAAGGCGGGCAGAATTCTTTTGATTAGCATAACAAGGTATTTAAAATTTTAAAAACTTCAATCCTCAGGATTTTGCCATCTTCCTCCTGTAATTTTCCACTTCCCAGTTGTCGATGAAGGCGATCTGTTCGTCGTTCATAAATTTGGGTCCGCCGAAATTTTCGGCATAAAAACTTATTTTCAGGATGTTTTCATAGACATCCAATACATTTTGAGCCGATTTCAAGCTATCCTCTACGGCAATGATTCCTTTTCCCTGAAGGGCAATCACCTTGGGGAGATAGCCGTATTTTTTGAGATAGGCCGCAACTCTGGCTTTCGTTTCGGCAAGTATTGCTGCCTCGGAACCTGAATCGGGAACATAAAGATAGTGCGCTTTGCAATAGACTATGTCGTCGGGGCTGAAAGATTTATTTGCCTTTGCAAAAGTTGTCTCATTGGCGATGAACTGATCGATCAGGGCACTATTGATGCCCAGTGCCTTGAAGCCTTCAAACCCTGGATTGAGGTGCGCTGCCTGATCCAGTATGATGGAGGAGAGGCCTGATTTTACTGTGGACGGAAGCGGCAGAATCAGATTGGTCTCAATGGTTGCCATCAGTTCGGCATAAATGGATTCAATCTCTGCCGTGGTATCGGCTCCGACGAAGACCCCGTGGTTTTCCAGGAAGATCAGCTTCGGTTGAGTGCCATTCTCTTCGGCAAAGATGCGGATACCTTCGGCCACCACCTTAAAAAGTATGTACCCCGGATCGGTATAGGGGATGAACAGGGCTTTCTCGCCAAACATTTCTCGGCACCATTTTTCTGCATTTTGTGCACACATCACGCCATTCACTTTCGTGGGATGGGTATGTACGACGAACCGGTAGTTGATCAGGTCGTGGAGCGAAGTCTCAACGGAAGGTCTCAACTCCTTCGGTGAAACAATCGCCTCGTGCAGATCGGCCTTTACCTCATTTTCACGAATGAGCGGATCCTGGCTGTATGTTTTTTGGGAGACCAGTTTTAATTTTTCGCGCGAGAGCGATACGAATCCATTCTTGTCGATGGTAGCCAGCGAAATACCACTGGCTTTGATCCAGATCTTCTCCTCATTCTTGAAGGAGGTATTTCCCCCGCCGGCGAGGACGTAAGAGGGGTCGCTGCCAAACAGCCTCGAAACCCGGATTAAATCCTGTATGTCAATATTCATAGATGTTGGGGATGTTTTACTTGTGTTTATATAGCTATTAGCCTTATCTCTTCGAGAGCACTTCCCTTTCATATTTCCTGATCTCTTCGACATAATCCGGTCCGACGGGAACGCCCGACTGCATCAGGTAATAGGCCCATACGGCCCCGATCGGCATTGTTTTCTGCTCTTCGAGGTAGGCAAGCCGTTCGAAGTTCTGACCTTTTTCTTCCAGCTCCAGCAGGAGTTTGGTGGGTTCGAGCAGGGCAATCAGGAAGGCTTTTTGGGTTGCTCTTGTTCCGACGACATAGGCTCCGATCCGGTTGATCGAACCGTCGAAGAAATCCAAACCGATGTTGACACGGCTCTGGAAATTGTTGCGGACGATCTCGTGGGCAATCAGCTGCAGGTCATCGTTGAGGATGACCACATGGTCGGAATCCCAGCGTATCGGGCGGGTCACATGCAGCAATACCTCATCGAGAAAAAGGAGGCAGGAAGATATCTTGTCGCCCACCTGTTCTGTTGGGTGGAAGTGGCCGTTGTCGAGGCAGATCAACTTGTTTTTGGAGATGGCATAACCGAGGTAGAAATCGTGCGTACCTACGGTCATGGCCTCGGCTCCAATACCGAAGACTTTGCTCTCGACCGCATCTTTCATCTGGCTCCTGGGATAGTCCACGGCCATGGCCTCGTCGAGTGATTTTTTTAGCAGCACACGGTGGCCGTTCCTGTCGATAGGCGTATCTTTTGATCCGTCCGGAATCCAGGTATTGTGAACACAAGGTGTTCCGAGTTGTTTGCCGATCTCGGCCGAGATGGCACGGCAACGTCTGACGTGCTCTACCCAGAATTTGCGGTTTTCCTCATTCTTGCTCGAAAGGGTAAATCCATCGGCCGCCCTGGGATGGGAGAAACAGGTGGCATTAAAGTCCATGCCGATGCCCAGTTTCTTGCACCAGTCGATCCAGCTTTGGAAATGTTTCAGCTCAATCTGGTCGCGGTCGATCCTCTCTCCACCAAAATCGCCATAGATGGCGTGCAGGTTGAGGCGCTGCTTTCCAGGCAGGAGAGAGAAAACCTTCTCGAGGTCGGCACGCACCTGTTCGATATTCATTGCTTTTCCGGGATAGTTTCCAGTTGAGAGAATACCTCCGCCTGAGAGTGTGGCATCCGGTGTTTCGAATCCGCCCACATCGTCCGTCTGCCAGCAGTGGATGCTGATACGGAGTTCATCCATTTTTTTGAGTACCTCATCGGTGTCTACGCCGAAAGATCCGTAGATCTCTTTGGCTGTGGCGTAGGATTGACGAATCATATCTTGTCTCATTTCCTTATCTTTTAGTCGTTATATTTTAATTGTGAATTTTTATAAAAAGGCTGAAAACTCAATCCAAAATCGAACTCTTCGGCAAGCTCAGGGTCCCAACGAAAATTTGCCTTAGTCTTTAAAAAGTGCTGAATTTCCGAAGGCTACAATGACCACGGAGAGGAGTATCACGGCAATTCCCAGCACGAAAGTGCGGAAGGTCCTGGATGAAACGCCTTTCCACTCCTTGTTGTAAAGTCCCCACATGTTGGCCGTCAGGATGATGGTCGACATATGCAGGATCCAGGAGCTGGCACCATTGCCCAGTTTGCTCTCACCCATTCCGTAGAAGAAGAACTGGAGGAACCAGGTGGTACCGGCCAGCGCAGCGAAGAAATAGTTGTTAAGCAAAGGTTTTTTGAGGTCAGTGAAATTGCTGTAAGTCTTGTTTTTGAAGTTCAGGATGGTGGTCCAGATCAGGTTGGTGGTGAGTCCTCCCCAAAGGATGACCACGAAAATGACGTTGTTCTGGAAGAGAAATTCTCCCTGGTTTGGATTGGCCACTTTCCAGGCTTCGTTGGCCACGATGGCCATCGGCTTTCCGGCTTCGATGCCAAAATTGAAAAAGGAGCTCAGGATACCGGAAATCACTGCAATGATCAATCCTTTCACTAAACTAAACTCCTGGACACTGGCTTTTGTTTGCTCGGGGGTGAGCTCTTTCTCTTTTTTCCAGCCGGCGTTTCCGGATATGGCAATACCTGCCAGACACACCAGTACACCCAGCAGGACCATTCGTCCGCCGGGATTTCCGAGCATGTGGAGGAAGGATATTTTCCCTGCAGTAGGGTTGATGGAGTAGTAAATGGGAGGTATCAGTGCTCCGAAGGCGGAACAGAATCCCAAAACGACGGAGTTGCCCAGCGACATTCCGAGGTACCTGACGCCCAGGCCGTAGGTGAGTCCGCCGATGCCCCATAGAAGGCCCATCAGATAGGTAATGGCCAGGATGTTGGAGGAGGTGGAACCAATGATGTGACCAAAACCGGGAATGGTCAGGTAAGCCGCCAGCGGCGGGACGATCAACCAGGAGAAAAGTCCTCCTATGATCCAATAGCTCTCCCAAGCCCATCCTTTCACCTTGCTGTAAGGCATATAAAAACTACCGGAAGCGAAGCCACCGATCGAATGAAAAATAACTCCTAATAGTGCATTCATTGAATTTCTATTTTTGTTTAGTCTGGCTGAAAATCAGTTTGATCCAATTTTCAAAAATTTTTCTAAAAATAGATTAAAAATTGAGAACTACTTGGTTGTAAAGGTACTTTTTACCTTTTTAGTAACGTTAAATTCCTTCCTCCCTTGACCGATTAGGAGTTTTCCTAATTTGTCCTTAAATTCGCAGCCTGATTGAGTCACTCACTCCGTGTGCTTGAACACCACGTAAAAAACAAGTAAAATGAAAAGATCCGTTTCCGTTCTGTTTATGCTTTCCGGCATTTTGTTCGCGATTTGTTTGTTGATATCCAACATTCTGGCGACAAAAATTATCCTGATCGGTTCCTGGGCCGCTCCCGCCGGAGTCCTGATCTTTCCCATTGCCTACATTATCAATGACGTGATTGTGGAGGTATGGGGTTACCGCAAGGCCAGGCTGATTATCTGGTCGGGTTTCGCTGTCAACATTCTGGCGGTACTCTTTTTTTCCCTTGCTATCGTGATTCCCGCTGCTCCCTTCTGGCACAATCAGGAGGCCTTTAACTCCATTCTGGGAAGTACGCCCCGCATTATTTTTGCCAGTCTGATGGCTTACCTGACAGGTTCCTTTTTGAATGCCATCGTGATGAGTAAAATCAAGGTCATGATGAAGGGCCGAAATTTTTCCGTAAGGGCCATCCTGTCGACCTTGGTGGGCGAAGCTGCCGACTCCCTGATTTTTATCTTCGTGGCATTTGCAGGTAATCTTCCGTTTCAGGTTCTGATAGGCATGGTTTTAACTCAGGCCTTCCTGAAAACCATCTATGAGATCATCATATTGCCTATTACCATCCTTGTGGTGAAGTGGGTAAAACGGGTGGAGGGTGCAGATACCTATGACGTGGAAGTCTCCTACAATCCGTTTTTAATTAGCCAGGTTTAAATGCCATGAGCAAAGCAATTGTTGTATTTTCGGGAGGACAGGATTCAACAACCTGCCTCTATTGGGCCAAAAAGAATTTTGACAAGGTTGAGGCCATTGCCTACGATTACGGACAAAGACATGTGGCTGAACTAACTGCTGCCAGACACATCGCAAATGAGGCCGGTGTCCATTTGCATATTTTCAAACTGGATCTGATGAGTGGAATATCCCACAATTCTTTAACAGACCAGGAGATGAATGTCGATGCTGATCAGCCTGAAAATAGTCCTCCCAACACGTTAGTGGAAGGAAGAAACATGTTATTCCTGACCTATGCGGCAGTATTCGCCAAGGCCAAAGGCATTCAGGATTTGATTACCGGAGTCGGCCAGTCGGATTACAGCGGTTACCCGGATTGCCGCAATGTCTTCATTGTATCGCTGAATCAAACGCTGAATTTGTCGATGGACTACACCTACCGGATCCATACGCCCCTGATGTGGTTGGACAAATCAGAAATCTGGCAGTTGGCGGATGAGTTGGGAGTTTTTGAACTGGTCAGGGACCAGACAGTGACCTGCTACCACGGTATACCCGGAAGTGGATGCGGGAACTGTCCGTCGTGCAAACTTAGAAACAGGGGATTGAACAAATATTTAAATGCCAGAAAAAATGGAAGAATTGAATAGTTTGGGTAAGGCTACCGCCTATGATTTCAACTATCATCCGGAGGTGCTCGAAACATTCGACAACAAGCATCCCGGAAACGATTACAGGGTCAAATTCAACTGTCCCGAATTTACCACGCTTTGTCCGATAACAGGACAGCCCGATTTTGCCACGCTATACATCAGCTATATCCCGAACTTGAAGATGGTGGAGAGCAAGAGCCTGAAACTGTATCTTTTCAGTTTCAGAAACCACGGCGATTTTCACGAAGATTGTGTCAACATCATCATGAAAGACCTGATCAAACTAATGGATCCCAGATACATTGAAGTTTGGGGAAAGTTTACCCCCCGGGGAGGAATCAGCATTGATCCCTATTGTAACTATGGAAAACCAGATACCAAATTTGTCGCGATGGCAGAATACAGGTTGCTGAACCACGATCTTTATCCGGAGAATATCAACAACAGGTAGGGATTTTTGTTTGTCAGGTATTAAGGTTTGAACAGTTTTATCAGCCTGAAATTTCCTTTCCAGTCTGCTCCTTCGTCGGAAATTACTGTCAATCCGCTGTTCTGCAGGATAGATTCAAGGTCACGGGTTATATCAGAAGCCAATAGATTGGCAAAAATATTGACTATTCTGCGCCGAAGCGATAATTTTCTTCCTTTTGGAACAAATTTGTCGAAGATAACCATGGTTCCACCCCGTTTCATTACCCGAACTGCTTCATTGATACAAGCAAATGGGTCAGGCAGAACGGCAAGGATCAGGTGAAGAATGACCTTGTCGAAGGATTCATCTTGAAAATCAAGCTTCTGGCCATCCATCACCAACGCATTGACAGGCAAATCCAATTCGAGACTTCTTTTTTTGATCCGGTCCACCATGGAGGGAGTGATGTCGGTAGCGGTAATATCACAATTTCCAGGTAGAAATTCCAAATCCAAACCGGTTCCCGCTCCAACAATGAGGACGGAATCACCCCTGTTCACTTCCAGAGATTCGATGGACCGCTTCCTTGATTTTTCAAATACCCTGGCAATTGAATCGTAGCCAGGAGCATAAAGAGTGTAACGAAATTTGTTCCAGCTATTTGTATTGATCCTCATCAGCGTCTGATTAATAAATATTAGCCAATTCCTACAAAGGTTGTTCTAATAGTGGTATCATCTTGTGATTCATCCCATTGGTTTCTGCAATGTGAACTATTTCAGTTGATCGAGTACCGGATGATCCAATCCGGCTAGTGATTTTTGCTGCGATTTGAGTAATTCCAACACTGCGACTTCATTCACTCCCTTGCGGAGCCATTCGGCCGGAACGAATAAGGTTTGCTGAGGACCAATCGACCAATACCTGCCCAGGTGGTGCCCGTTGATCCAGACGCAGCCCTTACCCCACTGGCGCATATCCAGATAGGTGTCGCCTGTCTTCTGGAGGGTAAAACTCCCTTTCCTGAGGACCGGAAGATCGGTTGCGGTAATATTTGCACCTACAACCTGTTGACCCGCACTGGCAAAAGGCAGGCTGAACATTTGCCATCCCTTGATCTCCTTGCTGTTAAGCATCACCTTGTCCGTGATTCCTTTCTTGTTTTTTAGCAAATAGGGTCCAAAATTGATTCTTCCCAGGTTCTCCACCAGGATGTCGAGGGTGACATCCCCTTTTGGTACCTCAATCAACAAACTGTCCTGATTCAGTCGTCTGTCGAGAATTCCGGCACGTTTGCCGTTGACGAAGATCAGACCGTAGTCTCTCAGATCTTTGATTTTCAATGTTCCTGAAGTGGCGTTTTTCAGCGTAGTACGGTAAAGTACAAAACCGTAATCCTGATGAAGCGCCTCAAAAGTCAGGGGGGAATCATTCCACTTTGGTACAGGAAGCTGGTCGAAAACCCTGGTAACCTGATTGAGTTCAAAAGAAGGAATGGGCACGGTGGCCCTTTGAATGGGTATTTCAGGGAGTTTTTTCCCGGCAGGCAGATATTTTTCAATCACTTTTCTGAACTGCCTGAATTTTTCGGTGACATTACCTGCTTCATTCAGCGGAGCATCGTAGTCGTAACTGCTGATTTGCGGTTCGAACGGACTCTTGTCGTTGTAGTTGGATCCGTTCATGTAACCCCTGGTCGTACCTCCGTGGAACATATACATGTTGATGGAGATACCGGCGGCCAATACACCATCCAGCCGTTTGGCATACTCTTCCGGAACAACGGTATGGTGTTTGGTGCCCCACCAGTCGAACCAGGCAGGGTACCATTCCGCAATGTAAAATGGGCCCTTCCCTCCATGGTACATTCTGACCAGTTTCTTGACCTCAGCGGGTTTGTCGAGTCCGTTAATAGCAGGAAGCAATCCGTCGAGATGTCCATCTTTGACTGTTCCGGCAGGGTCGCAAGTGTAAAGTAGTCCGTCGAAACCGGCTTCTTCAAACATTTTGCGGTTAATTTCGAGGTAGTCCTTGTCATTCGAATAGAAACCATATTCATTCTCAACCTGGACCATCAAAATATTTCCTCCGTGGTTGATCTGCAAGGGAGCCAGCTGTTTGCCAACCTCCCTGAGGTAGTTTTTGTAAAGATTCAGATAGGTCGGTTCCTTGCTTCGGACTACCAGTCCTGATTCATTTTGCAGCCAGTAGGGATACCCACCAAACTCCCATTCTGCACATACATAAGGACTCGGACGAAGGATGACCCACAATCCCTCTTCGCCGGCTATCTTGACAAATTCTGCGATGTCGTTGTTCCCCGAAAAGTTGTATTCCCCTTTTTGAGGCTCGTGCAGGTTCCAGAATACATAGGTGCCGACGGTGTTGATACCCATAGCTTTGGCTGCCTGCATCCTGGCACGCCAGCATTCACGTGGAATCCTTGGATAGTGCATCTCCGCTGAAATCATCTGAAAAGGTTTCCCGTCCAGCAAAAAAGTCGAATCGCTTAAAGCAAAAGTGTGGGATGACTTTTGTGCATCAGTTTGCAAATGGATTAATAGGAAGAGAAGAATGGTTGCCAATGGAAGCGTATATTTTTTCATAAAAAGGGTGTGTGGTTGCCTGTAAAATGAGATAGTTCCTGCAAAAGTAGTTTTTTTTAGGCGGGCAAAAACGATTGCGATAAAAGGATTGATTATAATGGGACGAAAAAAAGAATTCGGCAAATCTTCCGTCTTGATAACGGTTGATTTGCCGAATTTGCTGAAAACTTATTCAAGTCATGGGTCTTGAATCTGGATGGAATTATCTTTGTCTGCTGTCCTTTTCTTGTTTAACAGGTTTGGTCTCCTTGATCTTTATATCCTCTGCCTTCTTCATGTTGCGCAGAACCCTAACCGGGCGACCGATATCTCTGCCGTAATAGTTAACGGCCTGTGAAGGATGAGTTTGTTCAACCTTTCTTTCGGGGAAGATGCGCTTAACTTCGCTGTTCTGCCTAACTTCATTGTTTTGACGAACCTCGCTGTTCTGCCTAACTTCATTGTTTTGACGAACCTCGGTATTTTGTCTTACTTCGTTGTTTTGACGAAACTGGTTGTTCTGTCTGCCTTCCGTGCGGGTATTCACTTCTGGCCTTGCACTGTTTCGGAAGTTGTTTGAGTTGTTCTCCCTGTTTCCTGGACGGTTGAATACGATGTTTCGTGCATTTTCATTGAACCCGCGCAAGGGACGATTTCTGTCGCCGTAACTATCCCTGTAGAGGGTACGGTAATAGAATCTTGGATAATGTGCAACATAGTAGTGGAAATGTCTCCAAGGTTCCATGACGCGTGCATCCAGTGCCACGACAAAGCAATTTTCCAGATCGAACCAGGCATAGACTGGTGGCAAGGACCTGCTAAACATCCATTCTCCATCTTCCATGTAAATGAATTCACGACTCCTTACATCGTAGTAACATTCGATGTCTGGAAGGTAATAATAGTGCACCAGTTCCGCATTGTCGTAATAGGGGGCCCAGGATGGCAGTTCAACGCCCACTTCCAAATCGAACCTTTGTGCAACGGTTATTGCGCCACAGCCGTTCAGAAGAAAGAGAGACATCATTGCGATTAAAACCGGGTAAGTCTTTTTGAGAAAATTTTGACCTTTGGGATGATCCGTGGTCGCATTCTTTAAAGTTTCCATAATCTGTTTGATTTATTTGAATTAATCTGTCGGGAGAATTTTAACCGCATCGGTGCAGCCCTTGATCAAAGTTATGCAAAGATCAGGCCACAGGTGCTGAGCAAACGTTAAACATTCCAAATCATTGTAAAATTATGTAAGAAACTGGGACCTGTCATTCCTGATGACTTCAGGATAAAATTTTCCGCAGACAGGAATCTTATGGCAGGACTATTTTGCCTCCCCTAATGGTTTCAGCTTGGCATACCTATAATCATCACAGATTTTGCCATTTTTCAGTATCGATCTTTTGAAAATGCCCTCCCGTTGGAAGCCGGCTTTTTCGAGTACGCGTTGGGAGGCAACATTGAAGGAGAAAACGCCGGAATAAATCCGCTCCAGCCCCAATTGTTGAAACCCATATTCCGAAATCAGTCCAACCGCCCGCGTAGCTATTCCTTTGCCCCAATAGGGTTCCCCAAACCAATAGCCGAGTTCGGCACCAAGCCTGTAAATATCGGTTTGAAGGACCAATCCGATGCAACCTGCCAGTTCTCCGCAGTATTCTACGGCGAAGGTGGTCTGGGGAGTTTCCATCAGGCAAAGACAGATGAATTCGGAGGCGTCTTTTTCGGTGTAGGGATGGGGAAGAAAGTCGCGCACATTGTCCCATATTTTCTTGTTGTTGCAAAGAAGGGCAAGCCTGTCCCTATCCTCAGACCGAAAGGGACGTAAAGTCAGTTCCTTTGTTGAAAGTTGGGTCATCATCTGTAAGGTTAGGTTCTTAATTTTTTCTGCATACCACAAACTTGAGTGGCATTGGGTCATATCCCTCCGCAAATTTGATAGGTTCTTCGATGTCTGTAAACCGCATGAGTCCAAAATCTTTGAATTCCCGTGAAACTGAGTCGTCATCGTAAAAGAAAACGGCTAATCCGTCCGGCAGTAGAAAGCGGTCCTTGCTGAGGTATTTGCCACTTCCAAACAAGCTCAGTTTTTTGGTAGCTACGACAAAGATCATTAATCCATTCTTTTTCAGTTGATCATAACACGAAGATAAAAATTTTTTTCGCTCCTTTTTGTTAAGCAGATGTACCAGGGCA
>CAINVV010000171.1 GCA_903854235.1 uncultured Bacteroidia bacterium
AACATCGGCACAGTTGCCACAACCCGTACAGTCAAGTGGAGCAATCTGAATACGGAACTGAAGTCCGGCAAACTGTTTTCCATTTGGTTTGATCGTTGCTGTATCACCAGGAAGGGCGGCAACTTCAGTTTCATCAATCAGGAACGGACGGATAGCAGCGTGAGGGCAAACATACGAACACTGGTTACACTGAATACAATTTTCAGGTATCCATTGTGGAACATCAACCGCAATACCGCGTTTCTCAAAAGCAGTCGTTCCGGCAGGGAAAGTTCCGTCTTCGATGCCCCTGAAAATGGATACAGGAAGATCATCTCCCTTTTGAGCATTGATCACATCCACAGCCCTGCGGATGAAATCCGGACGATCGGTATCCTCTACTTCAACTTCAGCAGTGAGTTTTGCCCATTCTTTGGGAACTTCGATTTTCACTACGTTGTTTCCACCCGCATCCACTGCTGAAAAGTTCATGTTGACAATGCGCTCACCCTTCATGCCATACGATTTCACGATGGCCTTTTTCATCTGGTCGACTGCCATTTCGAATGGAATGACATTGGTGATTTTGAAGAAAGCAGCCTGCATGATGGTATTGGTACGGTTGCCCAGTCCAAGATCAACAGCAAGCTTTGTTCCGTTGATGGTATAGAATTTAATTTCGTTCTCCGCCAGGAATTTCTTCATGGAGTTTGGAAGGCGTTTTTTCACCTCGTCCTCTTCCCAAATGGTATTCAGCAGGAATGAGCCTCCTTTCTTCAGACCTTTCAATACATCATAAAGGTGGATGTAAGCCTGAACATGGCAAGCCACGAAATCGGGAGTAGTGATCAAATAGGTCGAACGGATCGGACTATCGCCGAAACGCAGGTGCGAAGCCGTGAACCCGCCCGATTTCTTGGAGTCGTATGCGAAATAGGCCTGGCAATATTTGTCAGTTGCCGAACCAATGATCTTGATGGAGTTTTTATTGGCACCGACTGTACCATCAGAACCCAGACCGTAAAACTTGGCTTCGTAGATATCATCTGCCGAAACTTTGATCTCAGGAAGCAGGGGAAGAGAGGTAAAGGTCACGTCATCCACGATACCGATGGTGAACTTTCCTTTTGGTTCCTTCATCTCCATATTTTTGTAAACGGCGATGATTTGTGATGGGGTTACATCTTTTGAACCCAGACCATAACGGCCACCGACGATCACAGGACAATTTTCCTTGCCGTAGAAGGCATCGCGAATATCGAGGTAAAGTGGTTCTCCGTTGGCTCCCGGCTCCTTGGTGCGGTCGAGAACTGTGATTTTCTTCACGGTGGAAGGCATCACGTTGAAGAAATATTTGGTGGCAAACGGACGATAAAGGTGAACGCTAACCAAACCATACTTGTGACCCTGTGCATTCAGGTAATCAATGACCTCGCGAATGGTTTCCGTCACGGAACCCATGGCGACCACAACATTCTCTGCATCTTTGTCTCCATAATAGGTAAACGGGTGATATTCCCTTCCGGTGATTTTTGTAACCTCCTGCATATAAGCCTCAACAACATCCGGAACGGCATCGTAGAAAGGATTACTGGCCTCTTTGGCCTGGAAGAAGATGTCTGGGTTCTGGGCGGTTCCTCTGGTGACAGGGTGCTCCGGATTCAATGCACGTGTGCGAAATTCAGCCAACGCATCCTGATCAATCAGAGCAGCAATCTTTTCCTGATCCATTGCCTCAATTTTCTGAATTTCGTGTGAGGTACGGAAACCATCGAAGAAGTTAAGGAAGGGAACGCGGGTCTTCAGGGTAGCCAAATGGGATACACCACTCAAGTCCATCGTTTCCTGAACGGAACCGGAAGCCAGCATGGCAAAACCCGTCTGACGACAGGCATAAACGTCGCTGTGATCTCCAAAGATAGAAAGAGCATGTCCGGCAAGTGCGCGTGCACTTACGTGGAAAACTGTTGGCAACAACTCTCCGGCAATCTTGTACATGTTTGGAATCATCAGCAACAGACCCTGCGAAGCAGTGTAAGTGGTGGTGAGTGCACCCGATTGAAGCGATCCGTGTACTGCACCTGCAGCTCCACCTTCACTCTGCATCTCCGTGATGCGCATCTTCTGACCAAAAATATTCTTACGACCATTGGCCGCCCATTCGTCGACCACCTCGGCCATGGTGGAGGAAGGGGTGATCGGGTAAATACAGGCTACTTCGCTAAAC
>CAINVV010000172.1 GCA_903854235.1 uncultured Bacteroidia bacterium
CGGCCGGAAAAATTTTCCGGCCGCTTCTCTTTTTTAGAAGACCGCTAATCACCTGATTGAATGCTCTCTTCATTTTTGTTCAAAATTTTAACATTTTTTAAGACAAATATTGAACAATGTGGTTCATTGCGCAATAAATTTGACCGGCGTTATGGGCACACTTAGCATTTGTTAATCCCTTAAAAATGATCAACTATGAAGAAGAGCTCAAGTTCTTATGATAAGACGGCGGATAAAAACAAATCTGACATTAAAATGAGAAATTTACAAAACGACACCGACCTGCTCCTGGATGAAAACACGGAAATGTTAAGTGTTTTGAACGATCTGGGTGAATTGGAAGATTTAACCGAGTTATACGGCGACAAGGACGATATCATCTGATTCTCCTTTCCCATTTGGCTTAACCATCGAGATATCGACCGCTGTTTTTTGGACCAACCTTCGAACATTAATCAGTTCAATTCCATTCGTCCGTTTATCTGAAAATAATCTCCCTTTGAATAAAATACAGGGTCCTACACTTGTCATCCTGCTCGGTCCGACCGGCGTTGGAAAAACCGCACTTTCTATCCGAATTGCCAGCCATTTCCATACTGAAATCATCTCTTGTGATTCGAGACAACTCTACAGGGAGATGTCTATTGGCACCGCGGTACCGGAGCAGTCGCATCTGGACCAGATTCCCCATCACTTTATCAAGTCCAATTCAATCAGGGAACCTTTCAATGCTGCCAGATTTGAAACCGAAGTACTGGAACTTCTTGAATCCCTTTTTGTCTCCCATCCGCTGGTGGTGATGACGGGCGGGTCGATGCTTTACATCGATGCCGTTTGCAATGGGATAGATGACCTCCCAAATATCGATCCTGAACTCAGGTTAACCCTGGTGGCAAGGATGAAACAGGATGGCATTGAACGGCTCAGGGCGGAATTGAAATTACTTGATCCGGACTACCACCGGGAAGTTGATCTTCAAAATCCCGTTAGGATTATCCATGCCCTTGAAGTTTGCTATACGACAGGGAAAACCTTTTCGTCCCAGCGAACGAAAACCAGCAAGGATCGAAATTTTCACATCCTGAAAATTGGATTGAACCGCGACAGAACAGAACTTTACGATCGGATCAATCATCGGGTCGATGAGATGATGCAGTCAGGCCTGGAGGCTGAAGTCAGAAGTCTTCTTCCCTACCGGGAGTTGAATACCTTGCATACGGTAGGATACCGGGAGCTGTTCGATCATTTCGATGGACTTTGCTCCCTGGTTGAGGCAGTGGAAAAAATCAAGGCCAATAGCCGCAAATATGCCCGTAAACAGCTTACCTGGTTTAGGAAAGATCAAAACATTCAATGGTTCCATCCTGACCAGGGAGAAGAAATTATGAAGCTGATCGTTGACTTCTCCCAACAACCCTCCTAGGCCTTCGTTCTATTCGCTGTACCGCATAAAAAAAACCGGTCTCCCGGTTTTCCTTTATTCTAAATATCGTCGTCGTCATCATCCTCCTCAAGCGGTTCGTCGGCGATGTCTTCCACATCGTCGTCCTCATCTCCCCCCTCGAAGCCCTGAAGCGCAAAATCATCCCTCAAAATTCCGTCATCACCAAAATCATCATCGTTCTCGATGATGTCGTAGGCCTCCGCAAGCGTCATTCTGACCAGGTAATGAAAATCTTCCGTTTCGTAAGGTAAAGCGGAAACTACTTTTCCCTTGGCGTCGATGTACGTAATGAGACTACCGGCAAAACCCTGGGGATAGTTCATCTTAATTTGCCCCTGAATTTCCAGCGGCAGCTTATCGTAATCTTTTACCAAACGCGGTTTGTTGCTTGAAGCCATCTGTGAAAATATTTTATTCAATTAGTATTTAACAATATATAGTTCATCTGATATTTAATCGATGCGGATACAAAAGTGTTGCAAAATAGCAATTCATTAAATTTAAACAATATTTTCCTGGAAAATTATTTGTTTTTTAATTGAAATAGGGAAAATAGACCTGTTTTATAGGTTTTTTCGTCCCAAAAGTGAAATAATTCCATCGATTTTAATCAAAAACGAAGCTGACTTTAAATTTTTATATCCTAAATTTCTTCACAAGAAGATAATGTGCTGAAATTTGTCTTTAGGGTATAAATGCCTAAATTCGCACCGTTATTAGCAAAACAAAAATTTCATCATATTGTTTTTCAGAGAGCAGGTATTTGGTGAATTATTCCGGAACAGCCGGATGGCTCACCAGTAAAATACCATGGTTGTCGTTGAATCACCAGTAAAAAAAACCGATGGGCGGCTCAACCGGCATTAAAAAACAAATTCTATACGCATGAACATCTCGTACAAATGGCTGAAGGAATACCTGAACAGTTCACTGACTCCGGACGAAATAGCCGCGGCACTCACCCAACTGGGTCTTGAGACCGGGAGTGTGGAGGAGGTCGAATCTGTCAAGGGAGGCTTGAAAGGGTTGGTAGTTGGTGAGGTGCTGACCTGTCAGAAGCACCCTGGGTCTGACCATCTGAGCATCACCACCGTTGATCTTGGCAACGGAGAGATCGCTCCCATCGTTTGCGGAGCGCCCAATGTAGCCGCCGGTCAAAAGGTGATCGTAGCCACAGTTGGAACCGTCCTCTACAAGGGAGAAGAATCATTTACCATTCAAAAATCAAAGATTCGCGGAGAGGTTTCAGCAGGAATGATTTGTGCGGAAGACGAGATTGGTCTCGGAAACGACCACAACGGAATTATGGTGTTGGACCCATCTGCTATACCCGGCACCCCCGCCTCCTCCTGGTTCAACATAGAGAGCGATTATTGTCTGGAAGTTGATCTGACTCCCAACAGAATAGATAGTGCCTCCCACATCGGAGTGGCACGCGATCTGGCTGCCTACCTGCGCCAAACTCAGGAGATCAGCTACACACGTCCCTCCATCGATTCCTTCCAGGTAACCCAACATACCCATTCGGTGGATGTTACTATTGAAAATCCGGAGGCCTGTGCCAGATATGCAGGGGTTTCCATCTCCGGCATCACCATCGGAGAATCACCCGACTGGTTGAAAAACAGACTCAGGGTCATCGGACTCAAACCGATCAACAATGTAGTAGACATTACCAATTTTGTCCTCTTTGAAACGGGACAGCCCCTGCACGCCTTTGATCTGACTGCCGTGAAAGGGAACAAAATCGTCGTCAGAACACTCCCGGCAGGGACCAAATTCCGCACCTTGGATGAGGTAGAGCGTATCCTGGATGAAAAAGACCTGATGATTTGCAATGAATCGGAGGGTATGTGCATTGGCGGAGTTTTTGGCGGATTCGATTCAGGCATCAAAAACGAAACCAAAGCGCTGTTTCTGGAGAGTGCCCTCTTTAATCCAGTCTACATCCGCAAGACGGCCCGTCGTCATGGATTGAACACGGATGCCTCCTTTCGTTTTGAACGCGGAGTGGATCCAAACGGTACCTTGTACGCTTTAAAAAGGGCAGCTCTGCTGATCTGTGAACTGGCTGGTGGAGTCATCTCCTCCGAGGTGGTGGATGTGGTTGCCGACCCTGCCGTACTGGAACCCTTTGCTGTAACGATAAGCTATAAGAATATCAACCGACTGATTGGAAAAGAAATTCCGGTTCCTCAGATCAAAAATATTTTACAATCACTGGAGATAAAAATTGTTGCGGAAAACGAGCAGGAACTGGAACTCGCAGTTCCTCCCTATCGGGTGGATGTACGCCGTGAGGCAGATGTCATCGAAGAGTTGCTCCGCATATACGGTTATAACAAGGTTGAAGCAGGGACTGCCGTAAAATCCACGCTTCAACACGCCAGTCATCCGGACAAGCAAAAATTACAGAACTTGATTTCTGAGATTCTAACCGCACAGGGATTCAACGAAATTATGTGCAACTCCCTTACCAGGCTGACGAATTACGAGTCACTCACTACTTTTAAAGAGGAGAATTGTGTTAAATTATACAATCCACTCAGTGCCGACCTGAACGTCCTGCGGCAGACCTTGCTTTTCGGCGGACTGGAAACCATTCTCAGGAATACCAACTTCCGAAATTCCGACCTGAAATTGTATGAGTTTGGAAATGTCTATTTTTTCGATGGGACCAAGAACGCGCAGAATCCTGTCAAAAACTATTCAGAAGAGGAGCACATTGGGATTTGGGTAACTGGAAACAAGGAGGGTGAGAATTGGGTCTCAAAATCCAAGCCAGTCAGTTTCTTTACGCTGAAAAGCTACCTGGAAAAGATTTTATCCCGACTGGGGATTTCACCGGATGGTTGTCTGATCAAATCATTTTCATCCGAATTGTATGCAGATGGCCTGGTCTACCATTTCAACAATCAAAAGATAGCCCAAATCGGGATGGTAAGCAGAAGCGCGCTGAAGGCAAACAGCCTTCAGGCAGAGGTTTGCTATGCCGACATCCATTGGACCTTGCTATTAAATGCCATCAAAAAATTGAAGGTAGCCTATACCCCGCTGCCAAAATTCCCGGAAGTAAGAAGAGATCTTGCTTTGCTCGTGGATCAGGAAGTGGCCTTTGCCTCCATCAAAATGTGGGCGTTCCGGACGGAGCGTGAACTGCTGAAATCGGTTTCCATCTTCGATGTTTATGAAGGTGAACATCTCCCGGAAGGGAAGAAATCCTATGCCGTCAGCTTCCTGCTAAGAGACGATTCAAAGACCCTCAATGACAAGCAGATTGAAAAGGTAATGGAAAAATTAATCAATACATTTCAAAGAGAACTCGGAGCTCAGATCAGATAATATGGAAATTCAAATAAAAAGGGTTACCACTAATTCACAGGCAGAATTGGTCGCAGGATTGGCGAAAACCATCTGGTACGACCACTATTCGCCCATTATCGGCAGGGAACAAGTAGAGTACATGCTTGGGAAATACCAGACTTCAAAGGCCATTCTGGCCCAGACGGAGCTTGAGGGCAATTATTACTTCCTGATCCACCACGAATTTGTACCGGTAGGTTACATTGGGATTGTAGAAAAGCACAACGAACTGTTCCTTAGTAAACTATACATCCTCAACACAGAACGGGGCAAGGGCATCGGACACTTCGCCATTGATTTTCTCGTGACCAGATGCAGGGAACTGGGTGCCCCCTACATCACCTTAACTGTCAACAAGCAAAACAGCGATTCCATCGGTGCCTACGAAAAACTGGGATTCGAAATTTATGGAGAAGTGGAGAGTGATATCGGAGCAGGGTATGTAATGGATGATTTCCTGATGCGGCTGCGTGTCAACCCAAGGTAAAAATTTTCCCTTCGGCTTCGTTCATAGACCGGCCTTCCACCCTACATTCCTATAGTCCCAAAGTCTCTTAGTCCCCTGGTCTTACAGTCCTAAAGTCTTACAGTCCTAAAGTCTTACATTCATACAGTCTATTCATACAGCTGTTGCAGGTTTCCAAAATAATCCACATCCCAGCCCTCCACCATGTTATCGTAGGCATTGTCGGGAATATTGGTCTGCAACAGTTCAACCAATGTCCCTTTTCTGTCGGGATGCAATTTAAAGGTCACGATGGAATCCTCTTCCTCCCCGAAAAACCAGCGTTGCACGATCAGTTTATCGGGAACAAATTCAACATTTTGGCCGGTAATGGCTCCGTCCCAGATTTCGAACTCACTGCCTGGTTCCGTACTCATCACCACGGGCTCACCCGTCCATATCTCAATCATCAATGGGTTGGTCATGGCATTGTAAACATCCTGTGGCGTTGCATTGAGCGTGTAGCGTTTTTTGAAGTCTTTCATGGGGAAGTGACTAGAGTGGCTAAAGTGAACTAAAGTGACTAAAGTTACAACTTGTTTTGCACGTTATTGAAATCTAACTCAAAATTTGTACAAAAATCAACTATTTTTGATGTATTGACTGTGCAATTTACTTTAGTTCTCTTTAGTCACTCTATTCACAATCTTATGAACAAACTCCTTCTATACTCCCGTCTCGTAAAATTCGAGCATACCATCTTTGCCATGCCGTTTGCCATGATCGGTTTTTTTATGGCCATCCTGGTTACCGACCAGATATCTTTCTGGAAGCTGCTGTTCGAGATTGTTCTATCGATGGTATTTGCCAGAAATGCCGCCATGGGATTTAACCGTTACCTCGACCGTAGTTACGATGCCGCCAATCCGCGTACGGCCCAACGGGAGATTCCAGCCGGACTGGTCTCTGCAAGAAAGGCTTTGACCTTCGTCATCATCAATGCCTTGTTGTTCGGATTGGTGACCTACGAGATTAATTTATTGTGTTTTGCCCTCGCCCCCGTTGCCTTGTTCATCATCCTGGGTTACAGCTACACCAAGCGGATTACTCCGCTGTGCCATTTTGTGCTGAGCCTCGGTCTCTCCCTGGCACCTATTGGGGCCTGGCTTGCGGTTACGGGTTATTTCGCACTCGCACCCCTCCTTTTCTCTGGAGTGGTATTCTTCTGGGTAAGTGGTTTTGACATCATCTATGCCTGCCAGGATGTCAATTTTGACCAACAATTCAAATTAAAGAGCATCCCAGCCCTGGTAGGGGTAAAAAAAGCACTCCTCATCTCCAGTATGGTGCATTTGCTCTCCTTTATTTTCGTGGTCTTGGCAGGAATTGCCATTGAAGCCAACTTGATCTTCTGGTTGGGAACCGCCCTTTTTGGTGGATTGATGGTCTACCAGCACCTGATTGTCAAAGCGGACGACCTGAGCCGGGTAAATCTGGCTTTTGGCACTACCAATGGAATTGCCGGAGTGATTTTTGCCGTATTTGTCATTTTATCACTCTACTACGTCTGAGCTATTTTCGATTTTTGATTTTCGATGCTGGAAGGCCTAACCACGAGCGGAGTGGCCCCTGAAGGGAGTGGTCCCTGAGCGGAGCCGAAGGGCCGAAAAGACTGCGGATGCCATTCACGTTTTATTTATCCAGGGCAAAGCTGGTTCCAATTCTTACCCCCAGGTGTTTTTGCATTTTAACCTCCTCCGGCAGGAATCCTGCCGTTTTGTAGGTCAAACCCAGGTCGATGGAAATTCCTTTTTGTTGCAGGCTGGGTTTCGTTACAAAAAAATACCTGCCAACCCATTCCACCGCTCCGCCAAATCGTGATTCACTGTCGTTGAAACCCAGGTTGACAGGTTGATTCCAAAGATGAAGGCTGAGGGAGGAGACAAACCGATCCGAGAGGGGATAATTTTTCAATCCGATTCCTCCCGCCAGGAAGGAATGGTCCCGGTTTTCAAACTCCCTGACATAAGCTTCGATCAACCATTTATTCTTGTATACAACCCACAGGTTTTCATCCGTAAAATCGCCATAGGGTCCCATGGCATGTCCCATTCCAAAATTGATACGAAGATTATTGGACAATCGAATGTTTGAAATGCCAAATACATTCAGATTCAGGAGATTTAATAGTGATCGGTAACCCAATTTTTTGACATAACTCACCTCTTCGGGAGTCAGATCGGCATAGCGGGTATAGCGCTGAAAGGTCATCGCCGGCCGGAAAAGATGCCTGGCAATGCCGTACACGTCATTGCCAACAATGTCGCGGTCCAGCTCATTGGGCTCTTCCGTTTTATCAACATCGTATTTGATGAACCCGATCAGGTAATATTGCAGCATCATTGCTTTCCGCATCAGGTATTCGACCATCAGATCGTTGAATTTTACCTTTTCAAAGGCAAATAGGGTCTCCTCCCGGTGGGTCAGCATGTAGTCGGATTCCAGTCCGGAGGTATACAAACGTGCAAAATCTGGAAAGTCGGTATCGCGCAATCGTTTCAGGGAGTTGTCCGTCACTCCTTCGATGTAGCCACCCCGACGCGACATAAAGAAAGGTTGGGAAACGGAACCAATATTCCTGGAGACCAGCACCGACCGGTGTCCCTCTTCGTGCGTCAAGGGAATAAAAATGGCAAAACTGGCCACAGCCTGAATAAGGTAATTTAGGCGGGGAGAAAAATAATTGCCCATCTGGCGCGAGTAGAGCCGATAGCCACTCAGAAAATCTTCATCGAATTGCCTCATTGTAAAGAGACGGGCCGGGGAGTCCTGAAGGATGAAGGAGTAAATGGATTTGTTGCTGACAGAAAAATGTTGGATGGAGTCTTTGTCTTCTCCCTTCAAATCGGAAAAGACAAAGATGAACAGACAAATCAGGTACAACCATTTACTTTTCATGCGTATTCGGTTCGGCGAAATTTTTGACCGGTGGTTCAACCCCTGACCGATACAGCAACATAGACGGAATAATCAGGAATTCTGCCGGGTCAAAGGTACGGAGAAAGTGGAAAAGAATTCTGAATTTTCGATTTTCGATTTTTGGGGACCCGGCTGGGGATTTGTACGTCGAAGGCGAGGATGAGTCGTACCCAGTTCTCAACATTCAGATTTCACCTTTCCGTCCGATCCCATCCAATCTCTGTTTCCCAAATTTCTAAGCGAACGGCGTTCCCAGACAATTGTTTCTTCTACCTCAATTTCGCCGCGCTGTGGCTGGCATTTCAGCACCAACTTCATGGTATTCAAAAAATAGGCAAGACGTTGCATGCAACGTCTCTACTGTCGCCACTCTCAACTCTCGGTTCTTCACTCTTCCCCAAGTCCCCCAGTCCTATAGTCTTCTGAGTCTTTCTAGTCTAAAATTTATAGTTGAATCCTATCGTCAGCAGCTCCTTGAACTGCCACTTGGCTTGCTGCGCAACCTGTTGTCCATTCGCATCCGTGATGGGAAATTTGACGTTGTAGTCGTAGATTAGTTGGGTCATGATTCTGGAATTGATGTGCTGCGTTACCTGCAAGACAAGCGACTGCTCCCAGTCGACATTGAATTTCTGGAAAGTGTACCTGTAATTGTTAAAGATCTCAGCCCTCGTGTCGTAGATGATATTTTCCAAAATTGGGTAATGCCAGTTCACCTTGACAATGGCACCAGGTTCCCACAGGCTTTTTTTTCCACGCTCCAGTCCGAAATTTACTGGATTGATCAGCACCGTGTCCTTCACGAAGGTCGATTTTGAGGTCAGCGGTGAAAGGAACAGGGAGAAATTCTTATTGGGTTTGTAATCCATACCAAGTGAAAAGGTCAGGTAGCCCGGTGCCATGAAGGCGGAGATGGGTTTCGACTTGTCGGGGTACATGTATCCCCGGGCCATCTGGGTACGAAAATTGGTTTCCAGGGAATAATACCATTTTTTGTAAGCAGACAGTCCGGCCCTGGACTGGATCTCAAACTTGTCGTCGTTCTTTTCGAGCCCTTTCGTCTGGGAGGAGAAGATACCCAGTCTGAATTCGGCCAGATTCTCCCATTTGAAATTTTTCCGGCTGTAATTAACCGTATATTTTTCGATCAACAACAATGACATGGAACTCTCTCCTCCTTTGGCCCAGTTGGTTAATGAAGTCTGGGTGAATCCCACGGTACCGATACCAAACAGTTTCCAGGGTAAGGGGTCGATCTGGCGCAAATTGACCTTATGCAAATTTCCATCCGGTTTCTTGGCGTGAAAAGTGATCTCCCGCTTCTGGGATTCCGTAAAACGCTGAAATTTTACTCCATCATCGATCACCATTTTAAGTTCTCCCTTTCCATTGTTGTATAGAACAACGCTCAGGGAATCGTTCTGCTCATTCTTGAGGTAGATTCGCATCGGAGTCATCGGCTGGTTGGCGGTCCATACCTTCGACCTGGCTCCAGTCAGATTGGAAACTGTGATCAGGGACGAATCGGCGGCAGCCCTGTCCGACAAGAACCTTAGCGCCACCCGGATGGAGTCGTTTACCTTCCGAACCTCAGTTTCGTTGAAGGCATTGAGGAGTTCCCGGTTTTTGGCCGAGAGCAGGCTCCTCTTTTTTGAGGCCGCTTCCGCGGAAAGCTGTAAGATGTAATTTTGGCGGTAGGATTGTAAGAGCGAATCCCGTTTAAAAAACAGGATCGAATCGTTGTACGATTGTCTGGTATCCTTGAATAGTCTGACTCTCAGCGTATCGACTTCAGCTCCAGTCACATTGGCCGGTAATATGATGCTGGCCCAACCCTTGTTGAATCGGTTTTTAAATGCAACAGGAAGAACTTTGTCCATTTCTGCTACCATTTTCTGAGGATCACCCTGGGGGATCAGCACGACTTTCGATAAACCCATTGACAGCCAGGCATCCGGCACTACGACCAGATTGCCACTCACACTGTCGGCAACAAATTTTCTGCGGATCTCCACCAGGCGGTCGAGTTCATCGGAAGTGACATAACCCGGTACCAGTTTCTTGTTGGGTATATTCTCGGCCTTACGGTTAAAAATAGCGGGGATGGAATCCGATTTAAGCAGCCGGTTGATATTGACAACTACCGTATCGATCGGTTCATTTTCTGTGTAATCAATCACTCCCCTGACCGATTTCTGAAAGGAGCCGTTGGTCAAAAACCATTCGCCAGAACCATTGAAAACCTTCTTTACAAAAGTGAGACTCCAGTTGAGGGAATCTTTTTGGAGCGCATTTGCAGATCTCTTGTTTTTTCCGGCGGCAAACCCGATACCGGAGGCTGATGGGTGCAAAACGCACATCAAACTGAATATCAGTAATCCTAAATATTTATTGTATGTCATAACCCTGTGAATAGTTGATGGAATCCGAGGTGCGAAAGATACTAAATTTATCAAAATCGGATTCTTGCCAGGAAGGACCATCCCGAAGAGATCATACAGTCAAAGAATCCTGGCCACATCAACCCTGACCAAACAAATTGAACATAAAGTGAAGTCTATACACTAATTATAAGTAGTTTAAGCGAATTTGATTTTGGTTGATTAACCGCTCAAATTCATCCCAAAGCCGAAGCTAGAGCTCTTTCCCTAAGATAAGGATGGTAACTTTGTTACAATTATTTAACAATTCTGCCCGCCCGACATTCCGCTTTGCGGTGATTTCAGACCGTTTTTCTGTAACGCCACACGGCCAGCGAAAACATCAGCAAGCCATAACCGCAAAGGCGCAACAGTTCGCTGGTCATATCGAGCAATCCGGATCCCTTCAGGACTACGTTCCGGATGATCCGGATCAGGTAATAGATCGGATTGATCAGGTCCATCCTTTGGGCCCAAACCGGCATACTCTCAACCGGAGTAAAGAGTCCGCTCATGATGATGAAGACGATCAGGAAGAAAAAGCTCACAAACAAAACCTGTTGCTGGGTTTCAGAAATAGCCGACACGAAGAGACCGATGCTCATGATCAGAAAGAGGTAGAGTGAGGTAAAAACATAGAGGGTGAGGATATTTCCCCGGAAGGGCAAACCGAACACCACCTTGGCTACCAGCAATCCAAAGGTCAGGTCCAGCAGGGCAATGATCAGGAATGGCATCATCTTGCCAATGATGAAATGGTATTTTTTGATCGGCGTCACGTTGAGCTGCTCGATGGTACCCATCTCCTTCTCCCGGACCAGGTTCAGGGAGGAGAGAAAGAGACCGATGATGGTAACCAGGATCACCAATACGCCAGGTGCCATGTAAAATTTAAAATTTAGCTCCGGATTGTACCAATAGGCCGGTATCACATTGACCTGCTCGGGCGGAGTGAATTTGGGAACTCCCAGCATCTGTGCCCGGATTTTCTGGTTGTAGCTGGCAATGACGGTTTGCAGATAGGCATTGGAAAGTTCGGCTGCCGAACCATTGATGGCATCCACCATTACCTGGAGGGAGGCCTGGTCGTTCCGCTTCAGATCCTGCTCAAATCCGTGCGGAAAGGTGACTACCAGATTTGCTTTCCCCTTTAGAAGCAGCTGATCCGTCTCGGTTGGCGAAAGTTGGGCCCTGGTCAGGTGAAAGAAGGAACTTGCCTCAAACTTGGCGGTAAGTCGGGTGGAGGTCTCACTTAAGTCAAAATCCACTACCGTGATGTCCACTTTTTTCAGCTCCATCGTCGCCGCGAAGACCAGAACCAGCATCTGTACCAGCGGCATGATGAAGATGATGGGCAGCATCGATTTGTTCCGGAAGACCTGGATAAATTCTTTTTGAAGCAGGTATAATATTGTTCTCATAAGCTCTTTATTCTAATCTTAATCTGAATTTTTTGATGCTCAGAACCAGGAAAACGGTTGTCATCGCACTCAATATCAATATGTTTGGCCAAATATAAGTGAATCCGTTTCCCTTGAGCATCACCTGTTTCAAGGCATCAATGAACCACCTTGGCGGCATAAAATTGCTGAGCAGTTGCAAAGGATAGGGCATATTTTCGATTGGGAAGATGAACCCCGACAGCAGAATTGTCGGCAACATCAGGGCAAATCCGGAGATAAACATCGCTACCTGCTGGCTGTTGGCGACCGTGGAGATCAGGATTCCAAGCGACAATGCCATGGTAATGTAGAGGATGACCAGGAAGGCCAATACGAAAATGCTGCCACGGATGGGAACGCCAAATACGAGGTTCCCAAGGCAAACGACCACAATGGCATCGATGATGGAAAGCAGCAGATAGGGCGCAACCTTACCGAGCACGATATGGGTGGCCTTCAGTGGGGAGACCAGCAGAATCTCCATCGTACCCATCTCCTTCTCCCGTGCAATAGTGATGGAGGTCATCATGGCGGAGATCAGCATCAGAATCAAAGCCATCGTTCCGGGTACGTACATAAAGGCGCCTACCATATTTTCATTGTAGAGCATCCTCACCTCACTTTTGATCTGTACCGGAATGGTGAATCCTGCATATTTCTTTTTAGTATAATCCTGTACGATCCCATTGGTATAATTGTACAACATTTGGGCGGTATTGGGGTCAGACGCATCGGCAATAACCTGAATATTCACCTCTCCTTCACGCTCCAGTCGCTGGGCGAAATTTCTTTCAAAGATGATGACCTCCTTGACATTTCCCTTTTTAAAAATGGGATCGATCTCGTTCTCGTTCAACAGATTGGCATCCAGTCTGAAATATCCGGAGGAGAGGATTTTGTTCTTGATCTCACGTGTCACATTGTCGTTCGAATGATCCAGAATGGCAATTCGGGCATCCTTGATCTCTGTCGTAATGACGTACCCGAACAACATCAGCTGAATGATGGGTATTCCGAACAGGATCACCATGGTTCGGCCATCCCTGAATATATGGGTGAACTCCTTTTTTACAAAACCTAGTAACTGGTTCATAATGAATTTTATAACATTTAATCTTTTTACAGGGAAGTACTTAGAGTACTCATTCCTTGTTTCTCGCAATCTTCAAAAACACGCCATCCATGCTGTCAGTCTTGTAATAGGATTTAAGGGCGGCAGGGGTATCCAGCGCTACAATCTTACCTTCCGACATGATGGCTACCCTGTTGCAATATTCTGCTTCGTCCATGTAGTGGGTGGTCACGAAAATGGTGACCCCCTGATGGGCGACTTCGTAGATCAGATCCCAGAAAGTCCTTCGGGTAAGCGGATCGACTCCTCCGGATGGTTCATCCAGAAAAACCACGGCCGGGTTATGGAACAGGGCGAGCGAGAAGGCCAGCTTCTGTTTCCAGCCCAGGGGCAGTCCGCCAACGAGCTTATCACGGCTCTCTTCCAGCTTCAGCTTGAGGAGCAACTCATCTGTTTTTCGGATCCTCTCCTTGCGGGGAATGCCATAGATGCCTGCATAGAGCCTGAAATTTTCGTATACGGTGAGGTCTTCATACAAGGAAAATTTCTGCGACATGTAGCCAATGTTGCGCTTGATGGCCTCGCGCTCGTGGTAACCATCGAAACCGGCCACCTGCAAAGCACCTGAAGTTGGTTCAAGCAGTCCGCACAACATCCGGATGGCCGTCGTTTTACCAGCCCCGTTGGCACCCAGGAAGCCAAAGATCTCCCCCTTGTTTACCTCAAACGTCAGGTGATCGACAGCTACGAAGCTGCCGAATTTTTTAACCAGATCCTTCACCTGGATAATGGGACCGATATCTGATTTAATTTCCTTCATTTTGCATTAATTCCATGAAAACATCTTCAATACTGGGTTCGATTTTCCCTACGCTGATTCCCTGATGCCCTTTTTGGTTCAGGTACTCTTTTACAGTGGTTTCATCGATATTTTGCTGTACTGTGGTAATGTGAATGGATTCCCCAAAGGAAAAAACGGAATCGATTCCCGAAAGTTCTTTCAGTAAACCGACACACTCAAATCGTTGCGCAGTAGTTTCCACCTTCACCCCATACAGTTTTTTAGAAAAACTTGCCGTGATGTTTTTGGGCGTATCGATAGACAAGATAGAGCCGTTTTGAAAAAGGGCCACCCTATCGCACAGATTGGCTTCATCCATGTACGGAGTTGAAACCAAGATGGTGATTCCCATATGGCGGAGGTTGTTCAGCATCTCCCAGAACTCTTTTCTTGAGACTGCATCCACTCCGGTGGTGGGTTCATCGAGGATCAAAACTTTTGGTGCGTGGATCAGTGCACAGGAGAGAGCCAGTTTCTGCTTCATCCCTCCCGAGAGCTTCCCGGCAAGCCTGTTTTTAAAGGGTTCAATCTGGACGTAAATGTCTTTGATGAGGTGGTAATTTTCTTCGATGGTTCCGCCAAAAACGGTGGCAAAAAATTGCAGATTCTCCTCTACCGTGAGGTCCTGGTAGAGAGAAAATCGCCCCGGCATATAGCCAACCATGGTGCGGATTTTTCGAAAGTCTGCGACTACATCCAATCCGTCGAGCGAAGCAAGACCCTGATCCGGCAAGAGTAAGGTTACCAGGATGCGCATCAGCGTTGTTTTGCCCGCACCATCCGGTCCAATCAGTCCAAAAAGCTCCCCTTTGGCTACTTCGAGAGAGATTCCCTTCAGCGCCTTCTGATTACCGTAGCTTTTTTCCAGGTTACTTACTTTGATCATCACAGGATCAATCAATGAATTTAATTTCACCCGGCATTCCAATCTTCAGGAAACCATCGTTGACAACAGTAACCTTCACAGCGTAAACCAATTTGACCCGTTCGACCTTTGTCTGAATGATTTTTGGAGTAAATTCTGCTTCAGAGGAGACCCAGGCAACGGTCCCTTCCAGACTTCTGTTTTTGGTTGTGTTCTCATCGATCAGTACTTTCACTTTCTGCCCGATCTTGAGATGGGGCAACTGATCCCCGCTGACATAAACACGCAGGTTGAGGGAGGAGACATCCGCGATGCGGCAGAGGGATTGTCCAGTAGCTACCAGTTCTCCTGCTTTCTTGTACCGCTCCAATACCATACCGTTTATGGGAGATAAGATGCGGCACCTGGTCAGCCGGTCCTGAAGCTGTGCCAGTTGCGTATTTACCACCTCCGCCTCACCGGCAAGTATCCGTTCCTGTGAGCGGGTACTGCCCAACTGCTTGTCCAACAAATCCAAATTTCCTGTCACATCATCCTTTTGTTTCTGGGTGGCTGCACCATCCTTCAACATATTGAGGATGCGCGCTTTATCCACTTCCATATTCTTCTTTTGCTGGGTAACAACGGCCATCTGTGCCAAAACACTCTGATTTTTTGCCTGAATGGTTACCAACTGTGATTTCATCTGGGCAATTTGAAGCTGGATTGGGATGGTGTCTACAACGGCTATTTCGGCTCCCTTCTTCAAGGTCATCCCTTCCTCAAAATTACAACTTAGAATTTTTCCTGTGATCTCAGAGCTGATGAGCTGATCGTCTGCTTCGAAATTTCCGAAGGCATCCGAAGCATCTTTCTGACTGTTGCAGGAGAAAAAGACCAGGCCAATGAAAAGGCCGGACAGAAGGTGAAGTTTATTTGTTCTCATGGTTTCTTGATTATCCTATTTTATGACTTATTTACTTTTTTCAGGGCTTTCCCGCGAGGGTATTGTAACTGGCAACTGCCTGATACAACTGAATCTTGTGGCTTTTCTTGTTGATGCTTGCCTGTGTAAGGGCATTCAGATCGACAATATAATCGGCCGAGGTGATGGTTCCATTCTCCAGTTGCGAAGCAGAATGTTTGGCAATGTTGTCGCGAAGTACCACCAGCTCTTCATCGATCTTCAGCAGTTGTTCTGCTTTTTTGATGCCTTCTCCTGCCCGCAGGAGGGAAACAGACAGATTCTGGTCGAAGGCTGCCCGCTGACTTCCTATCATCTGTTTTTGTACTTCCAGTATCTCTCGGCTTCGTCCGGTTTGTTTCCAATCGAGGATGTTCCACGAAAGTCCCAGACCGACAAGATAGTAGGGATCGAAAGTATTTTTCAGCATATTGAGCCCGGGCCTGCCATATCCAGCCTGGCCAAAGCCGAAAACCTTTGGATTTCTTGCCTTTTGCAGCATTTGAGCGTTCTGGTCAATTTTATTTCCAAGCAGGTCAAAATATTTTAGTTCCGGTCGGGTTATTCCCTCCCCTTTTAGGTTGTTAGCCGGCTCAGTTAAGGAGGTATGCTCATCCAGTTTTTGGTTGGTCAGGATGCCCAGGGCTCCCAGGTTAGAGAGACGCTCAGAATAAATTTCTCCAATTTGCTGGGCGGTCAGCAATCTTTCTGCCTTCAGCAGATCCAGATCGCGGGAGGCAACGGTCCCGTTTTTATAACCCGACTCGAGGACCTTGATTCTTTCCTCCAGTACGGAATTCTTCAATTTCAAAACTTCTTCACTCTCCGAAAGCAGCAACAGACCAAAATAGAGTTGGTTGACTTTTTCATGCAAGCCATAAAACTCCACCTCCAGGCTTTGCTGGTCAGCCGCCAGGGCTGATTTCTCTGCGAGACTACCGGCATTGGTCACGCCTCCGTCAAAAATAGTCTGCCTGACGTCGAGGTACATTTTGTACTGATCTTTGGCGGGGGATGGAATACTGACATTCGGAATGGGGACACTCACCTTGGTGACTTCACTTTGGTAAGTTGCCTGACCGTTCAGATTTAACTGCGGATTCCAAACCGTTCCCAGGTTTTTTAGTTTCAGATCGCTGATTTCTTGCTGGTGCCGGATATCCGACAACCTTGGATAATTTTCTCGTGCCAGCCGATAGCAATCGTCGAGGGTGACAGTACTCACCTGACCATATGCGAAGGTGGCTGAGAACAACCATAGAATAATTAAATTTTGCTTCATTTTATTAATGTAAAAACTGTATAATAACCTATTAACTATCATATCAGCACAACTACCATCCTGGAATTTTCAGGTTTCAATCCTTGGTTAAGGCTTGTCGGATAAAGTTGCTGATCACCACCCTACGCTCCCGAAGAAATTGATCGTACTTCTCGGCATCCCCCTTGAAAAGTTTCAATTGAAACAAGGGTCTGCCAATATATGGGATCACGATCATGCCAATGAGATTCGCAAAAAGATGTTGAAAGGTGATTGGACGAAGGTGACCTTGGGCCACTTCATTGTCGATTCGCTCCTGTATCCGGTCAAAATCCAACCCCTGATCGGACATAAATTTGGAAAGCTGCTCAGGATCCCTGTTGATCTCCCGGAAAATGAACTGAGGTAAAATTGGATTCCTGGACAGATAGGAGTCGTATTCGGTGACGATCGCCTCCACCTTCTCCAAAAATGGTTTTTCACCCGAGAATAACGCCACCAAACCAGGAATCATCTGACTGAGGATTCCGTAAAAAACCTCATTGAAGAGTTGATCTTTCGAATGAAAGTAATAATGCAGCAAGGCCTTGTTGATTCCTGCTTCATCTGCAATCTCCTGCATTCTCGCCCCATCCATCCCTTTGCGAATAAATACCTGGTGTGCGGACTGCAGAATTTTCGTTTTTGTACTATCTGATCCCATCGCTTTAATCATTCGCTGCAAATTTAACCATTTAGTTAAACTATTTGGTTAAAAACGGAAATAATTTACATAAATTAAATTTAAGCCCCCAAATATGTTATATTATTGGTCAATTTTTTCAATTAAATAATTTATCAACGCACATTATATCAATTTATTAACTGATTTACACGTATCAATTCCCGATATTAAATTACTTAACGTATCTTTGGTAAATAATCACAAAAGTGTTGCGATTGAAAAAACATTTGACCGGATTAACCGATTTTGAAGTATCCGAAAGCCGAAAAATTCACGGTACAAACCTGCTGACTCCTCCCAAAAGGGAATCGGTCTGGAAGTTGTTTGTCGAAAAATTTGAAGATCCGATTATCCGCATCTTACTGATTGCCGCATTTTTATCGTTGGGGATCTCCTTCGTGCACAGGGAATTTGCAGAAACTATCGGCATTTTTTTCGCCATTCTGTTGGCCACCGGGGTTTCTTTCTGGTTTGAGCTGGATGCTGGCAAAAAATTCGATCTGCTCAACAAAATCAACGATGAAACGCTGGTGAAAGTGATCCGGAATGGAAACATTTGTGAAGTATCAAAAGCCTCTATCGTTGTCGGTGACCTCGTGCTGGTAGCCACCGGGGATGAGGTTCCCGCAGACGGACTTCTTTTGGAAGCCGTTTCCTTGCAGATCAACGAATCCACCTTAACGGGAGAGCCCGTCATCGGCAAGACCACGGTAGAACAAGATTTTGATCTGGAAGCCACCTACCCTTCCAACAAGCTTTTCAGGGGAACAAGCGTGGTTGACGGACACGGAACCATTGAGATTTCCTCGGTAGGTGACAAAACCGAATACGGCAAAGTTGCGCACGAATCCACCCGGATGAGCGGTGAGGTTACGCCATTGAACAAACAATTGGACGGACTGGCCAGATTCATTGGGGTGGTTGGCTTTTTACTTGCCGTGATGACTTTCCTTGTGCTTTTCATCAAGGGAATTCACAATGGCAGTACCGTTTTTTCACGGATTCAGGAGTTTTCAACGACCCTGGTCATCCTTGCCATGATGGTAGCTCTGGCAAAAGTTTGGGTTCCTATCGTCATCGATGGGCTGTCGCTGTGCAAGATAGCCGTCAAAACACCCAGAAGCATTGAAAACGGAAGCTGGATTCGTTGGATCCTGGCAGGAGTGGTTTTGCTCGTGCTGTCGACCCTTTTGGTTTATCCATTCGGGATCAACCTGACACTGCCGGAATCGTGGATCAACCTTGTCACCACCGGTAAGATATTGTCCTACTTCATGGTATCTGTGACCTTGATTGTGGTGGCAGTTCCGGAAGGGCTTCCCATGAGCGTGACCCTCAGTCTGGCCCTTAGCATGCGAAGAATGCTGCAAGCTAACAACCTGGTCCGAAAAATGCATGCCTGTGAGACCATGGGAGCGACGACAGTGATCTGCACCGACAAGACAGGAACCCTTACCCAGAACAAGATGCTGGTTGCTCATACCAATTTTTTCGGACTCGAAAAACAGACCCTGTCTGACAACGAGATCAGTGACCAGATTAGGATATCCATTGCCGCCAATTCGACAGCCTTTCTCGATTTCACGGATCCGGCGCATGGCAAGGCCATCGGAAATCCAACAGAGGCAGCCCTGTTGTTCTGGTTGCGTGACCAGGGTGCCAACTATCTTGACATTAGAAACGACGTCAGTGTCGTTGAACAACTTACCTTTTCTACGGAGCGGAAATACATGGCCACCATCGTGAAGGATGCGACAGGAAAAAAGATGCTGCTCGTGAAGGGCGCACCCGAAATCGTTCTGGCTTTGTGCAAGAGGGTGCAACAACCAAATGGCACTGTGTCTGTAGCTTCCTATCAAAGCGAAATTGACACCTTGCTGGCCGGTTACCAGAACCAGGCGATGCGGACGCTCGGCTTTGCCTGTGAGGTATTGGAGGAAGGGACGCTAATTGTCAATGGAAGCGTAAAAGCCAACCACCTTCAGTTTATGGGAGTGGTTGCCATTTCAGATCCGGTGCGGGAGGATGTGCCTGAAGCCGTAGCAGAATGCCTGAATGCCGGCATTGAAGTCAAAATTGTAACCGGGGATACACCGGGAACCGCCCGGGAAATCGCCAGGCAAATTGGCATCTGGAAAGAGGACTTTGGAGAAGAACAGTTGCTAACAGGGGTTGAATTCGCAGCGCTTTCCGATCAGGAGGTCATCAGCCACCTTCCCAAACTAACCATCCTGTGCCGGGCCCGGCCCACCGATAAACAACGGTTGGTACAACTGCTGCAAAAAGCCGGGGCCATCGTGGCTGTAACAGGAGATGGCACCAACGATGCACCGGCACTTAACTTCGCCCACGTGGGGCTCTCCATGGGATCCGGAACCTCTGTTGCCAGGGAGGCCAGCGACATCACGCTGCTGGATGATTCCTTCAAAAGTATTGCGGTGGCCGTGATGTGGGGCAGGTCTCTCTACCAAAACATTCAAAGGTTCATTCTTTTTCAACTCACCATCAATGTAACGGCACTGGTCATTGTCCTGCTGGGTTCCATTTTCGGGCACGAAATGCCCCTGACGGTCACACAGATGCTATGGGTAAACCTGATCATGGACACTTTTGCCGCTGCTGCCCTTGCTTCACTTCCTCCGAACAAGAAGGTCATGCTTCAAAAACCGAGGAAAAATGAATCATTTATCATCACTTCCCAGATGAGAAGGGTAATTCTATCCGTAGCGGCCATTTTTGTCCTCTTTTTGTTGTGGTTGCTTTATCATTTAACGGACGCGACCGGAGAAATATCGCGGGAAAATCTCTCCCTGTTTTTTACCATTTTTGTCCTGCTTCAGTTTTGGAATCTTTTCAATGCCAAGGCTTTTGCCTCCGGCCATTCCGCTTTCCATCAGCTGCACAGGAGCATTGGTTTTGTCATCACGGCAGTCGTCATTTTAACCGGTCAAGTGCTGATTGTCACCTTTGGCGGAGAGGTATTCAGGACCACTCCACTCTCACCAAATGCCTGGCTGCAGGTCATTCTGTCGACATCCATCGTTCTCTGGGTTGGGGAGTTGGGCAGGGCAATAAATCGTTTGGGCTTTTGGAAACGTTGACAGTTTTCAATTCGTTGTTCCTAACGAAATGTCTATATTTGCGGCATGAATTTTCAGCTTAAAACTTTTTTCATCTCTTTGCTATTATTGGGATCCCTGTTGACGCAGGGTCAGGATCGGAATATGGACAATGGTTCTGGCCGCTCCCGTTCCGGTTCAAGCACCAAGAAACAATCGAAAATTGAAAAAGGAGTAAAGGATTCCATTGTCTTCAAGATGCACGAGTACAAGTTGCTCGACAACCTGTCCCGCATCGGAGAAGTCAAGGTGGATACTTCCATCGTGGATTTTCACATCTATTCCCCTCCCTACAAAAACTCAATCTCCGTAGAGAGTTTGGGGAATACAGGAAATTCCTACCAATCAGGCGATTTCTTTCAGCGTCAGGAACCGGGCCAGGGTTTCCTCTTCCAGAATAATTACCACGACTACGGAATCTGGCCGGAAGACCTGCGGTTTTACAATGTCACAAAGCCCTATACTTTGCTTACTTACGGACAGTGGTTTGCAAATAAGCCAAAGGGAGAGACTTTGTTGAAGATTCTGCATACCCAGAACATCAACAAAAAGATAAATTTCGGATTTTTCTTCAATTCGATCGGATCCCAGGGAAAGTACCTCAATCAGGAGGCCAAAGACCGGAGTCAGGGAATTTTCACGAGTGGTAATTTTGAACGTTACGACTTTTGGCTTTGCGTTGGAAAAAACAGTTTCGATAATCAGGAAAACGGAGGATTGCCCAATCCCAAGGACATTGAGAATCCAGACATCAAACCTGAAAACATCTCTGTTTGGCTGACAGGCGTAAAATCCGCCAACGACCACACGTACGCAATCCTCACCCATCAGTACAAAATAGGTATCTGGAAGGAGATGGAAGACAAGAAGAAGAAGGAGATGTACCAGCAATTCATTCCCCGGGTTGCACTGACTCATGTGCTGGACGTGGAGAAATCGACGCGCAACTTTACCGAAGCAGATCCAAATCCCTCCTACAATTACACCACGGATCTGGGAACGGTCTATTTCTATGGAAAGAATCAGGTCCCCTATATCAACAGTACGATCGGAACTTCTGCTGCTCCTGCAACCATCGACAAATCGGGTCAGACGGTGGTAACCAACCGGTTTATTCTCAAATTTATGGAAGCGCCGGACCGCAAGTATACTTTTGGCAAGCAAATATTCATTTCCAACGACTTGGTTAACAGCTATTTCCCCAGGCAGGAACTTGTACCGGATACGTCCGGTGTCCTGCAATCACCATTGGGAATGATTCAAAATCACAGCTATTCCAACACCTACATTGGGGGTTCTGCCTACCGGACGGATGGACGGTTCTGGAGTTGGACCATTTCCGGAAAGTCCTATATTCAAGGTCGGAATGCCCTGGACTATGAACTTTCTGGTGCCATCGAAAAACCATTCAGGGAAAAGAAAGATACCTCTTTCATCCGGATTTTCGCAAAAATGGCCAACCGCACACCCAATTATTTTTACGAACACTACTATTCCAACCATTACAAATGGGAAAATGCCTTCGACAGAACCTATTCCCTGAAGTTGGGTGCCACCTTCGATAAACCTGGGTGGAGGCTCAAGGCTGCCGTCAATTACAGTATCATCAACAAATTTGTTTTCTTCAACGAAAGTGCCCTTCCGGAACAAGCCAAGTCAGAATTTTCAGTGGCCTCTGCAATGCTGAACAAAGATTTCAGGTTCGGCGGACTAAACATTCGGAACTGGGTAGTCCTGCAACGAACCACCACGGATAAATACCTGGCTTTACCTCCCCTGAGTGTCAGAAATTCTATTTTTTATGAAGGAACCTATGCCAAGGTGCTCCTTTTTCATCTGGGGTTTGATACCCGGTACGAGAGTGCTTATTATGGGGATGCCTATTCACCGGCTACCGGAATGTTTTACCGTCAGGTTACGCAAAAAATCGGGGATTATGCCTGGGTGGACGGATTTATCGATCTGAAGATCAAAAGAACAGCCTTTTACATCAAATACACGAATCTCGCTACCCAGTTTGTCAAGGGTGGATACTATACTTCGCCCAATTATCCCGCCCCCATGGCAACGTTACTGTTCGGGTTGACCTGGTCCTTCTACAACTGAGAAACCTCCTGGTACAGATCTGCCAGTTCTGACAAGATCATCGCGGTAGCGCCCCAGATAAAAAGTCCATTGATATCGTATCCCGGAACACTTTGCACACCGGTCATGGTCACCATCTCCTTGTCGCACCTGTTTGCCTGGTTGGCCAAGTCTTCGAGTGAGATAAAAATCACTTCGTCGACCTCAGCCGAATCGGCGACCAGTTCGGGCATCTGTTCGAGCCATCCCAGCACGGGTTTGATGAGAAACTTGCTCACCTGAACGTAAACGGCACTCAGTTCACCAAGAATTTCCACCGATTTCACGTCGATTCCAATTTCCTCGCGGGCTTCCCGCAAGGCTGTCCGGATCAGACTATCGTCTTCCTGTTCTCTTTTACCACCCGGAAATGCGATCTGTCCGGCGTGGTTTTTCATGGAGGCCGGTCTTCTGATGAGACAGGTCCATATCTTATCCTGGTAAGGGAATAGGATAACGAGAACTGCACTTTCGTGATAACTGAATTCCTTGGAAGGCACTGCCAATATCCTGCCGGGAGGAAGCATTTTGAGGTGAGAAGCACTTCCCGGCAACCTGTTTTCCAGTTGTCGTTTAAAGTGGTGACAAAAAATGGCTGAGGAGAGATTCAAAATCGCCGGCTAAATTTAATTATTCTCAATAATCCATGCGGGACCTGATATCCCTGACATTCAACTGCAAATACGTTTTATCGCGGTATTGGTTTTCCGTAACTGAGTAGCAGATGTCAAAAGGAAGAGACTGTTTGATCATGTCGAAATGGTTTGCCAGTGAGAATCCTATTCCCGAAAAGCGGGAGGAGGATCTGTTGGCCTCCATTAGGTCCAGTTTCACGTGATCGTTGTTTTTTCCCACCAGCTTACTGGTTCCATAATCCATCACATCGTCCGTAAGGAAAACAGGCGTCATGTTGTGTGGACCAAAAGGTTCAAATTGTTTCAGCAGCCGGATGAATTTTGGCGTCAGGTCAGACAGGGAGATCTTGGCATCCAGGTCAATCTTCTGCACCATCTGGTCGTCTGTAATCGAATCCCGTACCACCTGCTCAAAACGGCGGGAAAATTCGGCCACATTGTCCAATTTCATCGAAAGTCCGGCCGCATACATGTGTCCACCGTATGATTCAAGCAGATCAGCACATTTGCCGATGGCCTCATACAGGTCAAACTCTCCTACCGATCGTGCCGAACCGGTTGCAATGCCATTGGATTCTGTGAGTACCACGGTTGGCCGGTAGTAATGTTCCGTCAGCCTGGAGGCGACAATGCCCACGACCCCCTTGTGCCAGTCGCGGTTGTAGATCACCGTCGATTTGCGGCCTTCGTAGAACTGGCTTTGTGAAATCATCTCAAGTGCCTCCTGGGTGATGTCTCTGTCGAGGGTCTTGCGAATCTCATTGTAGGAGTTGATCTCCTTTCCCAGCTCTTCCAGCTCCATGAGGTCTTCTGCCAATAAAATTCTGACAGATTTTTTCCCGTGTTCGATGCGTCCAGAGGCATTCAGCCGCGGTCCAATTTTAAAAACAATATCCTGAACCCTGAGCTCTCCGACTATGCCGGAGTAATTGATCAACGTTTTCAATCCGGTAGATGGATTTGAATTCAGTTTCTGCAATCCAAAGAAAGCAAGTACCCGGTTTTCTCCCGTTAGGGGAACAATGTCGGAGGCGATGCTCACCACCACCAGGTCGAGCAATTCATAGGCAATCTCCTGTGGAAGGTCGTTTTTCATGCAGAAAGCCTGAATCAGTTTGAACCCAACCCCGCAACCGGAAAGATCCTTGTAGGGATAGTCACAGCCCGGTTGTTTTGGATCCAGTACAGCAATGGCATCCGGAACCTGGTCGTCCGGATTGTGGTGATCACAAATGATGAAATCAATGCCCAGCTCTTTGGCATAGGCAATCTTCTCCACCGCTTTGATTCCGCAGTCCAAGACGATGATCAGAGTGATATTTTTTGAGGCAGCGTAATCGATCCCGATTTTCGAGATTCCATACCCCTCCATGTACCGATCGGGCACGTAATATTCAATTTCAGCAATCCGTTTCGAAAGAAACGTATACATCAGGGCTACAGAGGTAGTTCCATCCACGTCATAATCCCCGTAAACCATCACCCTTTCTTTTTCGTCGATGGCCCGTTGAATCCTTTCGACTGCCTTATCCATGTCCTTCATCAGGAAGGGATCGTGAAGATCTGTCAACTTGGGCCGAAAAAATGATTTAGCCGCTGCAAAAGTCTTTATTCCCCGCTGGACCAACAGGTTGGCAATAGCCATATCCACGTTCAGCGCGGCCGAAAGCTGCTTAATATCATTGATATCAGCCTGTTCCTTCAGTTTCCAGATTTTTTGCATTTTTTCGCTTTTACCGGCAGTTTAAGTGAATTATTTCCCAAATATACCTTTTTGGCGCTTAGTGACCAAGACAATTAAAAGCCCAGACCCAAATCTTTGGGAAGAAAATGGGCGAACCTGTTTATTTTGCTTATTTAAAGGTCATTACATTTCGGCTTCTAGCGGGAAGTCCGAAAGCACGATGAAGCCACGTTTGAATAAATTTGAGCCAACAGTACACCAAAAAGAGTATATCTTTTCTTATCTTTGCGCGTAATTTTTTCTTAAAAAACAGGACTATTCATACAAGATGAGCAATATAGAGTTAAGTGAGCAGGAGATCATCCGACGAAATTCCTTGCAAAAACTTCGTGATATCGGGATCAATCCATACCCTGCGAACGAATTCAAGATCAACACTTCTTCCAGACAAATCCTAGAACAATTTGATCCCGAAAAGCTAAATTTTCAGGATGTGACGATCGCCGGAAGGCTGATGAACCAAAGGATCATGGGGAAAGCCTCTTTTGCCGAGCTTCAGGATGAAAGCGGCAAAATCCAACTTTACATCAACAGGGATGAAATTTGTCCGGGAGAAGACAAGAGCCTATACAACGATGTATTTAAGAAGTTACTGGATATTGGAGATATTATCGGCGTAACCGGATATGTCTTCATCACCCAGATGGGAGAAACCTCCGTCCACGTTAAATCGCTTACCTTGCTGAGCAAGTCGCTGCGGCCACTTCCCGTGGTCAAGGAGAAGGAAGGAATGCTTTTCGATGCCTTCACCGATCCGGAACAGCGTTACCGCCAACGTTACCTCGACCTGATTGTCAATCCTCAGGTCCGTGAGGTATTCGTCAAACGCAGCCAGATCATCAACAACATGCGGGAGTTTTTCAACCAAAAGGGATACCTGGAAGTAGAGACGCCCATCCTTCAACCCATACCGGGAGGGGCCTCGGCCCGGCCATTCATCACACACCACAATGCATTGAACATGCCTCTTTACTTGAGAATTGCCAATGAATTGTACCTGAAACGCCTGATTGTGGGTGGTTTCGAAGGAGTATACGAATTTGCCAAGGACTTCAGGAACGAAGGGATGGACCGTACCCACAATCCTGAGTTTACAGTCATGGAAATCTATGTAGCCTACAAGGATTACAACTGGATGATGGAGATGACGGAAGAGATGATTGAACGCGTCGCCATTGCCCTCCACGGAAAAACGGAGGTGCCGGTAGGCAATACGGTTATCGATTTCAAGCGTCCCTTCAAAAGAATTACCATGACCGACTCGATCAAGGAGTTTACCGGCGTCGATATTCTGGGCATGGATGAAGAAGCACTCAGGGCCGCCTGCAAGCAAATTGGCGTGGAAGTGGACGAAACGATGGGGAAAGGCAAAATAATCGACGAAATATTTGGTGAAAAGTGTGAAGGTAACTACATTCAACCCACTTTTATCCTCGACTATCCTGTTGAAATGTCGCCACTCTGCAAAAAGCACCGCGACAATCCCGATCTGACCGAACGTTTTGAACTCATGGTGAATGGGAAAGAGATTTGCAATGCATACTCTGAATTGAATGATCCCATCGACCAGCTTGACAGGTTTCAGGAGCAGCTGAAGCTTTCAGAAAAAGGCGACAACGAAGCCATGTTCATCGACATGGATTTTGTGCGCTCGCTGGAATATGGAATGCCCCCTACTTCTGGAATGGGAATCGGCATCGACCGACTGGCGATGCTGATGACAAACTCAGCCTCCATTCAGGATGTGCTACTCTTCCCGCAGATGAAACCTGAAAAAAGGTCGGAAGAAGATTCGGCAGAGATGTTTGAGGCTTTGGGAATACCAGCTGCATGGGTGGAGGTTCTGCGCAAGATGAGCTACAAGAAAATTGCGCAATTGAAAGAGGTGAAAGCCTCCAAGTTGTTCAATGACCTGTGCGGCTACAACAAGAAAAATCACCTTGGGTTGGTAAATCCAGGGATGGATGAAGTGACGAAGTGGTTAAACTAATATTTCACACCAATGACGGAAATCACTGAGAAGAGCCGTGTCGCAATTATCGGCAGTGGAAGTTGGGCTACGGCGCTTGCTAAATTATTGATGTACAATGTCACTGAAATAAACTGGTACATGCGTAGCCAGGACAACATCGATCTTTTCAAAAAATTCCGCCACAATCCCAATTATCTCCGATCCGTGGAGTTTGATGTTTCCAAGATCAACTTCTACAACGACATCAACAAAATTGTAGAAGATTCTGACATCTTGGTTTTTGTTACCCCTTCAGCCTTTCTGAAAGATACGCTCCGACATATGACGGCCGAAATCGGGAACAAGTTTGTGGTCTCTGCCATCAAGGGGATCATCCCGGAAGGGAATCTCTTCGTGGGGGAATTCTTTCACGAATTTTACGATCTTCCCTTCGAACAATTTTGCGTCATCGCAGGACCCTGTCACGCCGAAGAGGTGGCAAGGGATCTGCTTTCCTACCTCACCATTGCAAGTCCGGATGTCAAAAGAGCCAGGCAATTTGCGATGCTGCTGGAAAGTAATTCACTGCGGACCCATATTTCCGACGACATATGGGGAACCGAATATGCTGCCGTGTTGAAGAACATCATGGCTATAGCTGCCGGTATTTCTCACAGTCTCCGTTACGGAGACAACTTTCAGGCGGTGCTGATGTCGAATGCCATCCAGGAAATCAAACGCTTCGTGGATACGGTTCATCCGATTACCCGCGACATCAAATCATCTGCCTACCTCGGCGACCTTCTGGTAACAGGATATTCCCATTTCTCCAGAAACAGAACCTTCGGCGGCATGATCGGAAAGGGATACACCGTCCGTTCAGCCATGCTTGAAATGGACATGATTGCAGAAGGTTACTATGCCACCAAGTGTATCAAGGAACTCAACGAGCAGTACCGGATCAATATGCCGATCACGGATACCGTTTACAACATCATCTACGAAAACATCTCCCCGGCCATCGAAATGAGGCTTCTGACGGAGTATTTGAGGTAAAAAAGAGGGGAGACTGAAGGACTGGGAGACCAAGGGACTGCTAATCTCAAAAGACCATCCAATATTCATCCATTTCAGACACAAAGATTCCTGAGACTATCAAAAAAATCGATGCAATTATAGTTGGAGCAAATAGAGATAAAACGTTCTAAGAGCTAAAAGCTAACAGCTAAAAACTTGAACCATAAATAGAAAAATATTAAAACAACAAGAATGAAGAACATTGGATTAAACTTCAGCAACGTATACGGCATTTTACCCAAAGCCAAAATTGATGGATTCAAAGCCAGTTCGGAGGCTGCCAACAGTGCACTGCACCAAAAAACCGGCAAAGGTAACGATTACATGGGATGGGTGGATCTGCCCGGAGCTACTCCGGAAGCTGAACTGGCAGACCTGGAAAAAACCATCCGAAAGATTCAGGTCAAACACATCGAAGTTTTCGTGGTGATTGGCATCGGCGGCTCCTATCTCGGATCAAAAGCTGTCATCGATGCACTCTCTGACTCTTTCGCAGCCATCAAGGGATCCTTTGAGGCGCCACTGATCGTTTTTGCAGGACAGAACATCAGCGAGGATTACCTTTTCGAACTTCGCGATCTGCTCGACTCCAAGGATTGGGCCTGCACCGTCATATCCAAATCAGGAACCACAACAGAACCGGCCCTGGCTTTCAGGTTGCTGAAACAGGATCTTGAAGAGAAATACGGAGTCGAAGAGGCACGCAAAAGAATCATTGCCGTCACCGACGAATCCAGAGGTGCACTGAAAAAACTGGCCAAAGAGGAGGGATACAAAACTTTTGTCATCCCTGATGATGTTGGTGGCCGCTATTCCGTTCTGACGCCTGTTGGCTTGCTTGCCATCGGAATGGCAGGATTTGACATCCGTGCACTGGTACAAGGGGCTAAAGACATGGAGATTGCCTGCGATCCAAAGGTACCTTACGAACAGAACCTGGCTTGCCAATATGCTGCCGCAAGGAATGCACTCTATCAGTCCGGGAAGAAAATCGAAATTCTCGTCAACTACAATCCAAAACTTCACTTCTTCGCTGAATGGTGGAAACAGCTTTACGGAGAGAGCGAAGGAAAGGAAAATAAAGGCATCTATCCGAGCAGTGTGGACTTTTCAAGCGACCTTCACTCCATGGGCCAATACATCCAGGAGGGGGAACGCACGCTGTTCGAGACTGTTCTTTCGGTCGAAGAGGTCGATAACGAACTGCTCGTTCCCGAGGATGAGGCAGACCTGGACGGTCTCAATTTCCTCGCGGGAAAGCGTGTGGATGAAGTAAATAAAATGGCCGAACTGGGTACGACCCTGGCACATGTCGATGGCGGCGTTCCAAATATTCGGATCACGGTTCCCAAACTGAACGAATATTACCTGGGGCAGCTCATCTACTTCTTCGAACTTGCCTGCGGAATCAGTGGCAAAATTCTGGATGTGAATCCATTTGATCAGCCAGGCGTTGAGAGTTACAAGAAGAATATGTTTGCACTTTTAAACAAACCGGGCTTTGAAAAAGAGAGCCAGGCTATGCAGGAAAGATTAAAATAAACAGAATGATGCAAGATATCCCCAACTGCAAAACAAATACGACTAAAGGCTATTGCTTGCTGTTGGCGGTAGTTTTAATGCTCATGACCGCTTGCTTCCCGGGTCAGACGGAAAAACAGTCGACCAGGGGAAAATCAACAGAAGCCTCCAGCCGGATGGATACTTTCAGGTTAAGTCAGCTGAACGTTCCAAACAATGTTGCCTTTGGGTCTGTTCTGGATGAACTGGACAAGCGCGATCTTCGAAACATCGACAGGGCGATCAACGTTTTCAATGCCTGTAAAGCCGATTCCCTCAGCAGAGACTCGATGCTCATCTCTTTCAATGAGTACCTGAATGCCGTGATGGAAGAGTATTACCAGGGGAAACTTAGTGGAAACCGCCCATTGATGGATCAGTTTGAAAGCAAGGAACGATCCGAAGCGAAGAAACTGACAACCGAAATGGCGGCCCATGGCATCATTCTCATCTACCGGGATGGTGATTTTTACCTGGAACCAAATTCTTCATTTATCTCTGCCCGTTTAGGCGGTATATTGACAACAAGCAGCCGCAATTACCTGCAAATCAAAACTGAACTGGCAAAAGGAATGTTCGATGAAAAGAACCAGCCTCTCTCTGTTCCGGACTCGCTGGCCAGACAGGTTGCCATTTGGGAAGATTTCCTGGTAAGAAATCCCGGGTACGTGATGAAGGAGGAAATTCAGGCACAATACATCGATGTACTGGCGGCCTATCTATCTGGAACGGAACAGACTCCCCTATTTGATCCGGATACGAAAATCCTGAACCCGGATTTCAAAAGCTCCTATCTTCACTATGTGGAGAGCCACCCAGCCAGGGAAAGTGCCCAGACGGTCAAGCGATTCTACGAATTACTTTCCGCCAAAGGGTTTAAATACGACGAATCCGTCGATTCCTTCCTCACGGAAGTCAATTTCATCCCTACACAAAAACTGCAATGAGTACCAAACCCTCCATCAAACCGAAAACCAAAGTAACACAGTTGACGGTCACAAAACCTGCCCGCCTGATGGAGTTTCTCATCGGACAATTAGCCGGTAAGAGCCGAACCACCATCAAATCCTTGCTTGCTCACAGGCAGGTCTCGGTTGGCACGCATATTATCACCCAGTTTGACTTTCCGCTGGAACCCAATCAGCTCGTCACGATCAACTGGGGCGTAGTGCCTGAGCAGACCCGCTTGCGCGGAGTGCGCATTTTGTTTGAAGATCCGTACCTGGTAGTCATCGACAAAGAGGCAGGAATGCTCTCCATTGCTACCGCCAAGGAGAAACTGCTGACTACCTATTCCATCCTCAGCACCCATGTCAAGAAAGAAGATCCAACCAACCGCATTTTCGTTGTTCATCGGCTCGACCGCGACACTTCGGGTGTGATGATGTTTGCAAAAAGTGAGAAAGTACAGGAGATCATGCAGAAAGAGTGGCAGGAAGCCGTAATCAGACGTTCATATATTGCTGTTGTTGAGGGAGTTGTCGAAAATGACAAGGGAACCATACGATCCTTTTTGAAGGAGAACAAGATGTTGATCATGTACTCCACCAAAGTTCCCGGAGAGGGCGACGAGGCCATTACCCATTACAAAGTACTGAAGATCAACGAAGAATTCTCCTTGTTGGAGGTTGAACTCGAAACCGGCAGAAAAAACCAGATCCGCGTGCACATGAAGGAGTTGGGCCATCCGGTTGCCGGAGATAAAAAATATGGTTCGAAGCACAATCCCCTTCGCCGAACCTGCCTTCATGCCAATATTCTGGCTTTTAAACATCCCATAACGGGAGAAGAGCTCAGCTTCGAAACACCTCCACCACACAGGTTTCTTTCCCTATTCCAAAGAAGAAATGACTAGAGTGAATAAAGTCACTTTTTTACTATCTTAGGGGTAACCTTTTAACCTGAGAACCATGTCTATTCCAACCAGCAGAACGGAGGAGGCAGCAATCATCACCATTGATCCCTTGAAATGCAACGGATGCGGGAAATGCGTGGCCGTCTGTTCCGATTTCGAATTTAAAATTGTAAACGGGAAAGCCATCCCGTCGGAAGAATCCCTTTTTGGCTGTATGGCCTGCGCACATTGCATGGCCATCTGTCCGGAAGGAGCCATCGAAGTATCGGGCCGGTGCCTGCAGCCTGAGGATATGTTTCCCCTTCCGGGACCAAGAACCCAAACCAATTACGATGCCCTGCTAAGTCTGCTCCAATCCCGGCGGAGCATTCGGGAATTCAGGGGGAAAGCCGTTTCGCAGGAGACGATTGACCTTCTCCTAGCTGCGGCTCAGACCGCCCCAATGGGAATTCCCCCCTCCGATGTTCATCTTCTGGTCCTGAATGAAAAAGAAAAAGTCAGACAATTTACGTCCGACTTTTGCCAACTGCTCGAAAAGAACCGATGGTTCGTCTCGGGCTGGTTTATGACCCTGATGACTCCTTTCTACGACAAAAGGACTCTCCAATTCTTTAAAAAATTTATCCGCCCCCTCTTCGATGTCTACATCGGATCCATGAAAAAAGGGGTCGATCACGTCACCTACGATGCCCCTGTTGCCCTCTATTTTTACGGATCTCCCTATTGCGATCCTGCCGACCCAATTATTGCGGCCACCTATGCGATGGTAGCCGCCGAATCACTGGGATTGGGGTCTTGCATGCTGGGAGCCATTCATCCCTTTTTGCAATTCGGCTCCGGAGCCAAAGAGTTCAGGGACAAATACAAGATACGCTTCAAGAGCCGCGAGGGACTAGTTCTTGTAATTGGCTATCCTAAAATGAAATATCTAAAGGGTGTGAAGCGGAGTTTTGCCAGTATTGACTACGTCTAAAAGTTTGGGGTACTTTAAGTACTTCCTAATATCTTCTCTTCCGCTCAATCCTTTTGAAATCCGTTCTTCCCTCGGTACGAGGTGTGCCACCGCTGCGTCTGCCGCGGAAGGACCTGTCGTCCCGGTTTTCCTCGAACACCTCTACATCGAAGAAGGATCCCCGGTAGGACATACCTCTGGAATTGCGTAGCAATGCCTTTCCAGCTGCATCTTCCACCTCAACGACGGAATAGCTGCCAAACAGGTCAATTCTGCCAATCTCGACGTTTCTGCGTCCGGTAGCCTCTACCACGAAGTTGATTACCTCTTTGGGAGAGATGCCCTTGGCCAGTCCGACGTTGAGCCTGAACTTGGTCAGTCCCTCGGTGACAACCACGCGCGGACTTCTTCGTTCTTCGTGACCGTCGGGAATGTTCAGATCCGGTGTGCTGCCATAGTAATCAAGGAACCTGTTGAATTCCAGTGAAACGATGTGTTTGATCAGTTCTTCTTTGGAAAGATTGTCAAATTTCTCGTAAACGGCAGGAAGGAAGGGTGCGATCTCCTCCTCGTTGACAGTTACCTCCTGCAATTTGTCTGTGAGGAAGAAAAGCTGCTTTTCGCAGATTTCCTTGCCCGACGGGACGGGTTTGCGGATAAATTTCTTGCCAAGGTTCTTCTCAATCATCCGGATACGACCGTGTTCCTTCAGGTGAATGATCGAAATCGATACTCCTGATTTTCCGGCTCTACCGGTACGGCCGCTTCGGTGGGTGTAATTTTCCGAATCATCGGGAAGGTTGTAATTGACCACGTGAGTAAGGTCGTTGACATCCAGTCCACGGGCAGCCACATCGGTGGCAACCAGGATCTGAACACCCCTGTTGCGGAATTTATCCATCACGAAGTCGCGCTGCTGCTGGCTCAAATCACCGTGCAGTGCCTCTGCGCTGTAGTTATCCTGAATCAACTGGGAAGCCACTTCTCCGGTTTCCTGACGGGTGCGGCAAAAGACGATGCCATATACCTCAGGAACAAAATCCAGCACCCGTTTGAGGGCGAGGTAGCGATCCTTTGCGTGCACCATGTGGTAGATATGTTCAACATTGTCGGCACCGCTGTTCTTTTTGCCAACCGCGATTTCCAGCGGATTGGTCATGTAATTCTTGGCAATGGCAGCCACCTCTTTCGGCATGGTCGCGGAAAAAAGAAGGGTATTTTTCTCCTTTGGCGTCATCGCCAGGATGGCATCCACATCCTCCTGGAAGCCCATGTTGAGCATTTCGTCGGCTTCGTCGAGTACCAGAATCGAAATTTGGGAAAGATCCACCTTATTTTTGCGGATCATGTCGTGCATCCTGCCTGGAGTCGCGGTGATGATGTGGGTTCCGGCGCGGAGTGCCTTTACCTGTGCTCCCATGTCTGCACCACCATATACGGGTGTTATGACTATTTCTGGTAAAAATTGGGAATACTCTTTGATTTCCCGGGCGATCTGAACGCAAAGTTCACGCGTTGGGCTCAGGATCAATGCCTGGGGAACCCTGTTTGACGGGTTGATGGTCTGTAAAATCGGAAGTCCAAAGGCGGCCGTCTTGCCAGTTCCCGTTTGGGCCAGGCCGACGATGTCTTTGGGTTCCTGTAAAAAAATCGGAATAAATTGTTCCTGAATCGGGGATGGTGTTTCGAAGCCCATTGCTTCGATCCCTCTCAGGATTCGGGGGTCGAGCCCCATTTCATTGAATTGCATTTGTTTTTGAATTGCGAGGAAACAGGGGCATTGGCCCGCAGTCTTCCTCATTTGTAATATGAAATCTTTAACTTATGTAGAATGTAAAGATTCTGATTTTTGCTTTGTGATACTTTGTGTCTTCGTGCTTTTGTGGCTATTTTTCTGCCACACGTCTTCCGCCACTTCAAGATCCTTAAGGGATCTACTCAGCCAAACAACCTAAAATCTTAATCTTTCATTCTTTCTTCCCCAGTTGGGGAGCACCGTAAAACAGCTATTTCTGTCTAAAGAAGAGCTGAATGGGAACACCCGTAAAGTCGAAAGTTGCCCTGATTTTGTTTTCAAGGTATCGCTTGTAAGGTTCTTTGATGTATTGCGGCAAGTTGCAGAAGAAGGCAAAACAAGGAGTCTGGTATCTTGGCAACTGCGTAACATATTTGATCTTGATGTATTTTCCCTTGTAGGCAGGAGGAGAAAATCCCTCCAAAGCATCCTGCAAAAGCTCGTTCAATTTTGAAGTGGGAACGTGCTTGGTCTTGTTGTTGTATACCCGCATGGCCTCCTCCAAAATTTTAAGGACCCTTTGTTTGGTTACCGCCGAACTGAATACAATCGGGACATCCGTAATTGGTGCAAATTTTTCGTAAATCTGTGCCTCGAATTCCTTCATGGTCTTGTTGTCCTTTTCAACCAGATCCCATTTATTGACCACCACGACCACCCCTTTTTTATTCCTGTGTATCAGGTGAAAAATGGATACATCCTGTGCTTCCACGCCGCGTGTGGCGTCCAGCATCATGATACAGACATCTGCATTTTCGATGGTTCGAACGGAGCGCATCACAGAGTAGAATTCAACGTCCTCCTTCTCTTTTGCTTTTTTACGTAAACCGGCCGTATCAATCAGGATGAAATCGTATCCGAATTTGGTGTAACGTTGTGCCACGGAGTCGCGGGTCGTCCCGGCCACTTCGGTCACGATGTGCCGCTCTTCCCCGATCAGGGTATTGATGGTAGATGATTTTCCTACGTTAGGTCTTCCAACAATGGCAATAACAGGAATGTGAGATTCTTCCGGTTCTTCCACCGGTTCAGGAAAATGTTTGACCACTTCGTCCAACAAATCACCAGTGCCCAATCCATTGATGGAAGAGACACAGTAGATTTCCTCCACGCCCATGTTGAAAAATTCATTGGCATCGAGGGCACGCTTGTGGTTGTCCACTTTGTTCACCACGGTCATGTAGGGTTTCTTGCTTTTGCGGAGCAGGTTGTTGACCTCCTGGTCCAGATCGGTGACGCCCATCTCGACATCCACCAGAAAAAGGATCAGGTCGGCTTCTCCGATGGCCAAATTCACCTGCCGGCGGATTTCACCTTCGAAAACATCTTCTGAACCGGAAACATATCCACCGGTATCGATGACAGAAAATTCTTTGCCGTTCCAGACGGATTTGCCGTAGTTACGGTCGCGCGTTACGCCCGGCTCATCGTCGACAATGGCCATTCTCGACTCGGTAAGCCTGTTAAAAAAGGTGGATTTGCCTACGTTTGGGCGTCCAACGATTGCTATGATGTTGCTCATGAAATGAAATAGTGCCTTATTGTTGTTCGTATCCAAAATTACGAAGTTGGATCTCCTTGTCGCGCCATTCTTTGGTTACTTTGACAAATACTTCCAGAAAAACCTTCTTTCCGAAAAATTCTTCCATATCTATCCGGGCTGCCGTTCCGACTCTTTTCAGAGCCTCTCCCCTGTGACCAATGATGATCCCCTTCTGGGTTTCACGCGACACATGGATGACCGCTGCAATTTTTAGAATTTTCCCTTCGTCCTTAAAGGATTCCACCTCGATCTCCACCGAGTAGGGAACCTCTTTGTCGTAGAAAAGAAGGATCTTTTCACGAATGATCTCCTGCGCGAAGAAACGTTCATTGCGATCGGTCAGTTCATCTTTTGGAAAATAGGGCGCCCCTTCAGGAAGATTGGCCAGAATACGCGCAAATACGTACTCCAGGTTGAATTTTTCTTTGGCTGAGATCGGAATGATCTCCGAATTGGGTACCAGCACTTTCCATTGTTCCACCAGCTTGATCAACTCCGGCTGATCGGTTAAATCGATCTTGTTGATCAAAATCATGACAGGAACTTCTGCCATTTTCAATTTATCGAGGTATTCGATGTTTTTGTCGATACTCTCGGCCACATCCGTGACATAAAGCAAAACATCGGCATCACTCAATGCAGTATCAACGGTCTTTAACATCGATTCCTGCAATTTGTAAACAGGTTTCAATATCCCGGGCGTATCAGAATAAACAATCTGGAAATCCTCGCCATTGACAATGCCTTTGATGCGGTGACGGGTGGTCTGCATTTTCGACGTGATGATCGAAAGCTTCTCCCCCACCATGGCGTTCATCAAGGTCGACTTGCCAACGTTTGGATTACCGATGATGTTTACAAATCCTGATTTATGTCCCATATATACTGCTGATTGTCTGAAAAATCTGCGCAAAGGTAACAATTTTTCGCATCATTCAGCATGCTCCTCACCGGGTGAATCCACTCCCAATCCATTTGTATCTGCGATCTTCTTTCCCTTGACCCTCTCTGTGATACCTCCAAATGCTTTTTGTTCACCCGGCGAGTAAGCGCAAACACAAACTCAACGGGTGAAGGATGGGGTGATTCATCCAACCGATTTACCCCGCAACTGATTCACCCGGTGAGTCTGTTCCTCACCGGGTGAATCCACTTCCAATCCATTTGTATCTGCGATCTTCTTTCCCTTGACCCTCTCTGTGATACCTCC
>CAINVV010000173.1 GCA_903854235.1 uncultured Bacteroidia bacterium
ATTGCCTTTGTATCCTATACCTACGGAGACCCAAATTATTGATATCCAAGCTATATAAATCAATGTTCAGAAAACAAGCAATTTTTGATTGATGGAATTATCTGCTCGTCCGATCTACTTGTACCTGATTGGTTACCTGCTGTTTTTTTCGCAATGTGTCACGAAAAATTCAACCGCAGGATTGACCACTGATCCGGTCGTTGCAGAAAAATATGCCGATCCGTTGAAATTGGTCTCCCCTTTCCCGATTGGGACCGTCATGAGCCTGAGTACGTTCGGACTTCCCCAGGCACTTTCGATCGTCAAAACGGAGTTTAGCAGCGTCACTTGCGAGAATGCCATGAAAATTCAGGCAACTCAGCCTACAGCCACTACTTTTAACTTCACTGAGTCGGATTCCATCACCAACTACTGTCTCAGAAATGGGATTCGGCTGCATGGTCACAACCTGATCTGGCACCAAAGTTTGCCTGCTTGGCTTACTGCATTTCAAGGCGATTCGGCTGCCTGGGAGAATGTTTTAAAATCCAGAATCACGACCATGCTCACCCATTTTAAGGGGCGTGTGAAGTCGTGGGACGTCGTGAATGAAGCCTTGAGTGATGACGGTCTGCTCCGGGTTGGGGTAACCTCCTCCAACTCAAAAGCCAGTCTGTGGGCGCAAAAACTGGGCAAGGACTATGTGGCAAGATGCTTTCAATATGCACACGCCGCCGATCCGGATGCCCGGCTTTTCTACAACGACTACGGACAAGAATACAGTCCTGCCAAACTCAATGCCATCCTCGCGATGGTGAAGGATTTTCAAAAGCGAGGGATACCTATTCATGGACTTGGTTTGCAATTCCATACGAACATCCAGCGCTCGGACACGGACCTGAAAAATGCCATTGCACAAATGGCCACCTCCGGACTACTTATTCACATTTCGGAACTGGACATCAGCATGAATGGTTCACAGAGCTATTCGGCACCCACACCGGCCATGCTGGATATTCAAAAATCCAGGATGAATGTGATTGCTGCTGCCTACAAGGCACTCCCGGCTTCCCAACGATTCGGCATAACCTTCTGGGGAATTTCGGATGCCAACTCCTGGATTACAAACGACTGGCCACTTCTTTTCGACAAGAGCTATGCCAAAAAACCGGCCTATTACGGATTTTGGGACGGATTGAAACTTTAAATAAACAACCAAAAAAGATACAAAGATGAACGTGAGAAAAGTATTGCAGATGATTTTCCTGATAATCCTCCTGCCGGGAGTTTCAGGAGCACAAAAAGAAATGCATCAGGATCTAGGGAAAGTACCACCCCATCCCCGAATTTTGCTCTTGACGGGCGAAGAGGCCCAGATCAAACAGGCCATTGCGACCCATGCGACCTGGAAGAAGATGCACGAGGCCATCCTGCAATCCTGCGACAATCTCCTGGATAAACCGCCGATCGAGCGAATCCAGATTGGCAGGCGATTGCTCGACAAATCGCGCGAAGCCATTCGCCGTATTTTTGCCCTCTCCTATGCCTGGAGAATGACGGGAGAGGAAAAATATTTTGAGCGTACGGAAAAAGAGTTGCTGGCGATCTCCAAATTTACAGACTGGAATCCTTCTCATTTTCTGGATGTAGCCGAAATGACCATGGCCGTTTCCATTGGTTATGACTGGCTCTATCCCAAGCTCAGCGAGGCGTCCAGAAAACAGATCCGGGATGCCATCGTCAGCAAGGGTTTGTACCCATCGCTCGATCCAAAATACAACAGCTGGCTCGAGGTGGTCAACAACTGGAACCAGGTTTGCAATGCAGGAATCTCTTACGGTGCCCTGGCAGTGATGGAAGAGCATACAGATCTGGCAAAAAACCTGATCGAACGTGCCGTTAAATCCATCCCTCATTCAATGGGTGAATACAAACCGGACGGAGCCTATCCCGAAGGTTATGGTTACTGGGGGTATGGAACCTCCTTCAATGTGATGTTCCTGAGTGCACTGGAGAAGGCCTATTCGACAGATTTTGGATTATCCGGTACTCCCGGGTTCCTCCAAACAGCTGGATTTTTCGAGCAAATGACGGCTGCAACCGGTATGTGTTTCAACTGGGGCGACAGCGGCCAGGGTGGTGGACTGAGCCCAGCCATGTTTTGGTTCGCACAAAAATCCAATAATTTATCCCTGCTCTGGGTAGAAAAATCCTATCTGCAGCAGAATGACTTCTCAAAATTCACGGACGAACGGCTCTTGCCTGCCATAATGATTTGGGGAAAGGATCTGAAACTGGATCAAGTTACTGAACCAAAGGCAAAATTCTGGAAAGGCCAGGGAGCCAATCCCGTTTGCATGATGCGGACCTCCTGGACCGACCGCAACGCCATTTTTCTGGGCATGAAGCTCGGCTCCTCCTCCGTCAATCATGGGCACATGGACATCGGCTCTTTCGTGATGGAGGCAGATGGCACCCGTTGGGCTTCTGATTTCGGCATGCAGGATTACGAATCGCTCGAGTCCAAGGGGATTCAGGTATTCGGACGTACACAGGATGCGCAGCGCTGGAGCATATTCCGGATCAACAACAAGGCGCACAGCACGTTGACCATTGACAATCAACTTCAGCTGGTAAAGGGATATGCCAGGATCGACAAATTCTCCGAACAACCCAACTTCCTGTTTGCGCAATCAGACCTGTCGACTGTGTATGAAAATCAGCTGGCCTCGGTCAAACGTGGGGTAGCCATCGTGGATCAACAATATGTCGTCGTCAG
>CAINVV010000174.1 GCA_903854235.1 uncultured Bacteroidia bacterium
GACAGTAACCGTAAAGGAACAGTTGGAACTGTTGCCAGAAGCATCGGTGGCACTCCAGGTCACCGTGGTCGTCCCCTTGTTGAAGGTTACTCCGTTGAGTGAGGTTCCGGTACCCGTTGTTACTCCGGGCAGGTTATAACAGGTGCGACATGGTCTTCTACCGTAACAGTTGCATCGCAGGTAGCGGCATTCCCGTTGACATCGGTAACGGTCAGTGTAACAGTATTGTCCCCTTTGTTGGTGCAGTCGAAGCTCGTTTTATTCAGGACTCGGGTAGCTATTCCGCAGACATCGGTCGACCCGTTGTCAATCTGGGCAGGTGTAATGGTAGCGTGTCCCGTTGCATCCAGCTGAATGGTAATGTTCCTGCGAATAACAGTAGGTGCAGTGATATCCGCAATAGTCACCACAGAAGTACACTGGCTGGTATTGCCACCAGGATCCGTGACCGTAAGGGTTACATTGTTGGCCCCGACATTCGTGCAATCGAAGGAGGTCTTGGAGGCAGTAAAAAGGAGACTGCAATTGTCGGATGATCCAAAATCGAGATTGCTGGGTAGAAGGGTCGCATGACCGGCAGCATTCAGATTAAGGGTGATATTCTTGCAGACCGCATCCGGTGGAATGTTGTCAACCACCGTCGCTGTTGTAGTGCAAACAGCACTGTTCAGATGATTATCGGTAACCTTCAGGTAAACAGTATTGGAGCCGGTTTCGGTACATTGATAATTAAGCGCGGAGGAGAAGGTCGTATTGTCTTTCGAAATTTCGTATTTGCTGATCCCGCAAGCATCCGAAGAACCATTGTCGACACTCGTTGCAGCCAGATTGACATTACCCAGAACATCCAGGTAAAGGGTCACTGGTTGGCATACTGTGGTGGGTGGAGTTAAATCCTGGACAGTGACGGTTGTGGTGCAGGTGGAAATATTGTCGTTGCTATCAGTGACTGTGAGAATGACGGTATTGTCTCTGATGCTGCTGCAATCAAACAGATTGGGGGAAACTGTCATCGAAGCGATGCCATTTGAATCTGCCGATCCCAGTCCAATGGCTGCAATGTCAGCCGGTGAAAGAAGATGGGTTCCGGTAATGTCCAGGCTCACTGTCAGAGGATTACATACAACAGTCGGCGGCGTTACATCTGTCACCGTTACCTGATAACTTCCCGTTTTGGTCAGTCCATGGATATCTGTAGCAGTCCAGTCGACGGTATGGATGCCAACAGCAAAGTGAACGCCAATAATGCTGGTGGTAAGATCTGAGCCGATAATCGCTCCACTATCGATCCGATAGGTAATTTTTTCAACCGCACAATTGTCCGATGCGGTTGGATCCCAACCGTCTCCTGTTATGACAGTATAATCAGCCTGACCAGAATCGGTATTTCTGGATTGATTGGTAACTGTACTAATTTGAGGAGGTTCGACGTCCGTAATGGTAAAGATGGTCTGACAGGTAGCACCCACATTACCACTGGTATCATACAACCGCCAGGTAATCGTCGTGGTAGGGTGAAGAACGGTACCAACCGGGATCTGGATCCCGTTCAAACTGGTTGTGAGATCTGTCCCAACTTCGGAACCTGAGCCGATCTGGTAAGTCAGCTTCGACATTCCGTTGTTGTCGGATAATCCAAAAGGATCATATTCCGAACCAGGGATCTGATAGGTACATTGTCCGGGATCTGCATTTTGAGCGACGGTGGCATTGGGACAGTTGCTAATGACAGGTAGTTCATTGTCTGTCACTACAACCTGAATGTTGCAGGTGGCCGAATTGTGGCTGGCGTCCGTAGCGGTCCAGGTAATGCTTGTAGTCCCTACCGGGAAATTTGCCCCGGCTAGCGTGGTGGAATTGTTGTAATTATTTGTAATCGAAACACTGCAATTGTCATGGTAGGAGGCCGGGTCAAATTCGGTCCCGACTGCCTTGTAAACAGAAGAACTTGGGTCTGTCGTCCTGGCAAAAGGTGAACCGGCATGGCAGGTGATGGTCGGACTTTCGTTATCCGTGACGGTTACATCAAAGTGATAAGCCAGGTTGTTCCCATCTGCATCGACGACCAGGTAGGTGACCGTGGTGGCTCCCAATGGGAAGGTAGCTCCCGGAACTGCCCACGAAGGCGAGACAGAAACAACAAGTCCGCCGGCAGCTGTAACATTGTCAACAAAGGTGGGTGGAGTGTAATTGACAACAGCATCGCAGCTTAAAACCGTAAAAGCGCTCGTTCCGGCTTCCTGGGTATGCATTCTGGGCTTTTCGTCGTCCAGTACGGTGATGGTAAAGGATTGTTCACTGTGGTTGCCCTTGTCATCCTCTGCATACCAGGTGATGGTATTCACACCCAGATGAAGAACCAAACCGGCGAAGGAATTTCTTTCCAGGTTGTTTCCCTTTTTCAGGACAATGCCGCAGTTGTCGAAAGTTTGTACATAATCAAATTCTATTCCCTGAACCGTATAGGTATTTGTATTCAAATCAGTATTTCGGAAGGCGTTTCCGGGTACAATGATCTGCGGCCCTTCGTGGTCTTCAATGGTTACATCAAAACTGCTGGAAGTGTGGTTCCCTTTGACGTCCGTAGCGGTCCAGGTAATGGTGGTTTTTCCGGTTACCCCAATTCCAGCTCCCCGTGGAATCGTCACTCCCGAAAGGGTCGTATTCCCGGTTACGGGAAGTCCGGTGGCGGCACTGGTGAAACTCCAGGAAAGTGTTGGACTACCACAATTATCACTGTAGGATACTGGGTCAAATTCGTTTCCAAGCACCTTGTAGGAACATAGGCCCGCATTGGTGCTTCTGGTCTGGTTTACCACACAGGTGAGGACAGGTGGCGTATCCGTTACAACTACGTCGAAACTGCAGGTACTTTGGTTGTTCTTGTTGTCAATGGCGGTATAGGTAACAGTCGTTGTTCCAACATTGAACAGGGTACCCGGAGAATGAGTGGTAGTAAAACTCTTCACGCCACTGCAGGCATCCGTGGCAACCAGTGGGGGCCAGGATACCACTGCCTGACAACTACTTCCGGAGGCAACTCCGGTTGGTGTGACCGCACATCCCGTGATAGCAGGACCTTCGTTGTCGTTAACTGTAACTTTCTGACTGTAAATAATTTTGTTGCCACTTACATCCGTTATCTGCCACTTGACAACAGTAGTTCCCAGTATAAATGTGGCAGGTGCATTGCTGGTGATGGTCAGACTACCTGCTGCTGTACAGTTGTCTGTAGCAGTCGGACTTGTCAGCGTCATTGTTTTGGTGCAGGTTCCAGGATCGATGTTGACAACGACATCATCAAAAGGCAGCGTTAGCACTGGTGGGGTAGAGTCCACGATGGTGATGAGGTGGCTGCAGGTTGAAGTGTATTCGGTACCATCGATGGTCTGTTTCGCAGTCCAGGTTACCGTTGTTGCTCCAAGGTTAAAGGCAACTCCGTTGAGTGAAGTGCCTGTGCCTGAGGTGGCACCGGATAGGACATAGGTTAGCGTACGGCCAGCAACCACAGTATGGGATATGAACTGCGCATTCAGCGCAGTTCCTGATACCGTATAGGTACAGTTGTTGGATGCCGTCGACTGGGTCGCATTGGCCGGACACGAAATCATTGGATGCAGCGATTCTACTATGGTAACCTGCACATCGCAGGTTGTCACATTGTTGCTGGCATCCTTTGCGGTCCAGGTGATGGTATTATCTCCCAGATAAAGCAGCACGCCATTCAGGTTCCCCCCAGAATTAAGGCTGTTGGTGTACTGTGAAAGGGTACAGTTTTCGGAGACTGCAGGTTTGAATTCATCCCCGGAGATGGTATAATGACCCGCGTTGGGATTGTCTAATTCACGTAAATAAGAGGTTGCAGGACAAGAAATTACAGGTGGTATATTGTCAGTTATTGTAACAGTTTGAGTATGATTGATCCGATTTCCCTGAGCGTCAACAATGGTCCATACCACATAGTTTGTACTGACGTCAAAGGTATTTCCTGAAGGATTTCTGGTCGTTTGTAAAGCCGCTGGTGCATCACAGTTGTCTGTTGCGGTGGGTGCAACAATGGTGACAGAGGCAGTGCAACTTCCTGCACCTACGTTCTGGTTGATATCGGCAGGCCATGTTACTACCGGCAACTGGTTGTCCCTGACGGTAACTGTATAGCTGCAGCAGGTATTGGTTTCTGCTCCCAGTGTGGCAGTCCAGACTATGGTAGTGACTCCTTTTGGAAGTGCAGCCCCCGCCATGGTTGCCATTCCATTGAAACTGTTGGAAAGGGTGGCACCCGGAGTGCTGGAAACTACGTCCATTTCGCCACCCTGGACGGTATAGGTACAGACGCCGCTGTCGGTATCCCTCGCTTCGTTGGCCCTGCAGGTTACTGCCGGAGGATCTGCTGCATTGATGGTGACTGAAGTGGTACAGGTTGTTGAATTGTGCAAGGGTGAAGTATCAATAACCGTCCACACGACACTTATGGTTCCGGTTGGAAATTTGGCCCCCACCAAATTAGAGGAATTTGGAGCATAGGGCAGGGAGAGGGGGTCTGTCGTCTGAATGTTGTGCGAAATTGTTGGAATTCCCGAACAATCACCGTAACTGTAAGGATCAAATTCGTGGCCATTCACTGTATAGTAAGTCTGACCATGATCCTCCTGCCTGCAGATCGATCCGGGACAGCTGATATCCGGTACTCCATTATCAAGGACGGACACGGATTGGGTTGCTGAATTGACATTGCCATGGGTGTCTTCTGCATACCACGTCACGGTATGAGAACCGATACCAAGCGTACCAGCATTGTTCCAGACTTTACTGATACCGCAGTTGTCGCTTGTTACCGGGGTTCCGATGGACCCGATACTGATCGAACAATCTGTCGTGTACTGGTTGACATCTGCCGGGGCGGTTATGGAAGGTTTCTGATTGTCGGTGACGAAAACATAATAGCTGCAATGGTTGGTATAGACGGACCCATTGATGGTCTTTGTTGCAGTCCAGGTTACAAGAGTATTTCCTACAGGCAAGGTGGATCCGGCAAGCGTTGAAGTATGGCTGAAATCATTGGTTAACACAGCTCCGGGGGAGGTGGGATTAAACTCTGAACCTACCACGGTATACCCGCAAACATTGTTGGTGTTGTTTCTGGATTGATCTCCAACGCAGTTGATGGTTGGATAAAGGTCTGCCAATACATCCAGGTCAACCTGACAGGTTGATGAGTGGCCTGAAGCATCCAAGGCAGTCCAGACAAAATGATAGGTGCCGGCTGAAAGATGTATCCCGTTCAGACTGGAAAGGCTGTTGTAATCATTGGTGTAAGAAGATAGTGTGCAATTATCCGTTGCAACTGGCTTAAATTCGTCTGTACCGACCGTATAATAGGTCTGTCCATAATCAATCCCCCGCGTATAGGAACTTCCAGGGCAAGAAATAACCGGACTCGTTGCATCTGTCACGGTAATGACCATCGTCTTCTTCTGTTCATTGCCATAGTTGTCCTTGACACTCCATTCTACATTGGTCGTCCCGACAGGAAATTGCTCGGATGCCAGTGAAAGGGTGTGGTTGTAGTCGTTCAATATCGTATAATTGGCCGAAGTACAGTTATCGGTAATGGCAAAAGGGTCAAATTCCGTTCCACTTACCGTGTAATAACAACTGCTCGCAGAGGCATTTTTGCCGACTGTCGGAAAAATGGAAAAATCTGGGGGAGTATTGTCTTCGACCGTAACCTGATATTGCATCGGTGTGATGTTGCCGGAGGTGTCGGTTGCTTTCCACACCACCACGGTTATTCCCACCGGAAAATGGAATCCGGCCAGAGTAGAAGTGTTGTTCTGGTTGTTGACCAAGGTAACTCCACTGCAGTTGTCGGTAACGGATACAGGATTGAATTCTGCTCCAACTGCCTGGTAATAACATTGGTTGGATGGTGCCGTTCTGGTTTGGTCAGTAATGGCCGAGATGGAAGGTGCTACAGGATCTGTAACGGTAACATTGAATGTACAGACTGCGGTATTCCCGCTTAGGTCGGTAATGGTCCAAACGATCGGATGAACCCCACTCATAAACGTTTGCCCTGCCAGTGTTTGGCCGATTCCAGGATTTCCATCCAGGGTGAAGGAGATGATCAGACTTCCGGCGGCATCGCAATTATCGGAAAGCCCGGTGGGGTCAAACTCCGTCGAGTTGACGGTATAGGAGCAGGCATCCGAAGGAACGACTCGTTGCATATTTCCGTGACAATCGAAAGTGGGTGCCTCAGCATCAGTCACTGAAATGGTAAATGGAGTGGAAACTACCTGATTTCCATAATTATCCGTTAAAGTCCAGACGACGGAATAGGGATGCGCCGCATCTTTTGGTAATTTTAGGGAGGCCAGAGAGTTGAGACCCGTTAATACCGTGACGCCATTTTTCTTGATCTCATATGCCGGGGGAGGAATCGTTGCACAGTTGTCAACGATGTTGCTTAAATCAAATTCTGTCCCGGGAACAGTGAAATAGCATTGTTTTGGATCCGTACTTCTTGGGAAATTTCCAGTTGGTTGATTAAAGGTAGGAAACTGGGTATCGGTGATTTTGATGTAACTTGTACAGGTTGAAGTATTGGTGCCATCATAAGCAGTCCATACAATGGCATTCATTCCTACTGGTATCTGCTTGTCTTTTAGGGTATTGGTCCCATCAAAGCTGTTGGATAACACGAGGTTAAGCGGACATCCGTCAGTCACGGTGGCATCATATTCGGTGCCGGTAATGGTATGGAAACAGACACCCGTTCCCGCTTCCAGAATATAGGGATTCAATGCACTGCTTCCCTCACCGCCTGCTCCCACTGGACAAGTTAATACCGGAGGTGTTTGATCTGCTACGGTGACCGTAAAACTCATCTGGGTAACATGCCCGGCACCGTCTGTGGCTTTGTAACGGATGGTAGTAATCCCTACCGGGAAAGTACTTCCGCTTGGAGGACCCAATATCTGACCGGAGGTGGTCAGTGTACAGTTGTCGTTGTAGGTAGGTTCTGCCCACGTTACAACCGCCCCGCAACCACTGTTGATATTGACGCTTTTGTTTGAAATCTGAGAAATAGTTGGAAAAACATTATCCGACACAGTCACCTGAAAGGTACGTGTACTGGTATTGTTTCCGTCGCTGGCCGTCCAGGTAACCGTGTTGGTTCCGATAGGAAAGGACACGCCGTTCAAAGTTGTTGAGGGTACTGCCAAAGCACTGTTGATCTTATAGGTTTGCGATGCCAAAACACCGCAATTGTCTGTAATGCTGACATCAAATTCTCCGGCAGAAGCTACATAGGCACATCCGCTGTTGGTGCCTCTTAATTGATTGGTCTTGGCACTGATAACGGGTGCCAGATTGTCGGTAACAGTTTTGGTAAAGGAAAAAGGAACTGCTGTTGTATTTCCACTTGCATCCGTTGCATTCCAGCTAATTGCATTTGCACCTTTATTTAATATTTTTCCAGCCAATGTGCCTGTTCCTGACAAGGTTGTCGCCCCAGAAACGGTATAATTCAAAACGGACCCCGTGCAATTGTCGGTAACTGTCGGATCAAATTCGGAGCCACTGATGGTATAGGTACAACCACCGGTGCTGACTCCAACAGTCGCATCGATAGTCCCGCCGGTAGCGTGGATGACTGGGGCCGTGTTATCCACAACGGTTACTGTACTGCTGCAGGTACTTGAATTTCCGGCAGCATCCCGAACGGTCATTACGACCGTATTGGGTCCCTTGTTGGCACAGGTGAAGCTGCTTTTGCTGAGCGAAAGGATGAGACTTCCGGAGGCCGTACAGTTGTCGGTCGATCCATTGTTGACATCCGATGCCAGGAGCGTCGCATTTCCGGTTCCATCCAGAACAAGCGTCTTGTTTTTGCAAATGGCAACAGGAGCTTCATTTTCCAGAACGGTAACGGTAAAACTGCAGGGGTTGCTGGTATTCCCATTGGCATCTGTTGCTGTATAGGTTACGACAGTGTTTCCTACCGGGAAAGCTGCACCAGGCAGATGGGATCTGTTCCAGGTCAGACTGCCGGTTGCCGTACAGTTATCGGTGGCACTTGGCTCGGTCCACGTGGCGATCCCTGTACATAATCCTGTAGTGTTGGAAACAGTGATATTGGAAGGACAACCGGTGATGACGGGTTTTTGAAGGTCATTTACCGTAATGGTAAAGCTGCAGGCAACACTGGTGTTACCTGCCTGATCCGTAGCCGTATAGGTGACGACAGTCGTTCCCGGGGCAAAGGTTGATCCCGGTAAATGTGATTTGCTCCACACAAGGCTGCCAGATGGCGTGCAATTGTCGGTGGCAGTAGGTTCGGTCCAGGAGACGACGGCATTGCATCCGCCCGGACTGCTGGATACCGTTTTGTTGGAAGGACAACCCGAGATAACAGGTTTTTGGTTGTCAATTACCGTTACTGTAAAACTGCAATTAGCAGTATTGGCAGGTGATGCTAGGTCAGAGACCGTGTAATTCACGGTCGTAATCCCGAGGTTGAAGGTACGTGTTCCAATCTGTCCGCTACCACTGGCAATGGTCGCACCAGTCGTACTCCAGGTTAGGATGGAACCCGGACAGTTGTCACTGTAGGTAATCGCGGGTACAACAACCGTTGCATTGCAGGCATTAAGGTCATTGTTTGTTGTAATGTTGGAAGGACATCCAATGGTCGGAAGTTCTGAATCGGTAATTGTTACGGTAAATGAACACTGGGCAGTATTCAGGGAGGCATCCGTCACCGTATAGCTGACAGTTGTAACACCGGTATTGAAGGAGTGGGTTCCCATCTGGCCGTTTCCGCTTCCGGAAGTTGCTCCGCTCGTGATCCATGAAATGGATGCTCCACTGCAATTGTCTCCAAATAAAACAACAGGTACAACCACACTGGCCGTACAAGCATTAAGATCGTTGTTGACGGAAATGTTGGCAGGACAAGTAATGGTAGGATTCTGCGTATCGTGAACAGTCACCGTGAAGGTGCATTGAGCGGTTCGTGAAGAAGCATCCGTTACGGTGCAGGTGAGGGTGGTAACCCCGACATTGAAGGTCTGAAGTCCAATCTGGCCCGTTCCACTCAGAGTGGTGGCACCGCTGGTACTCCAGGCTAGCACCGACCCTCCGCAATTGTCTCCAAAAGTAAGGTCCGGCACTGTTACAGCTGTGTTGCCTGCATCTATTGTGTTGTTGACTGAAATATTGGAAGGACAGGTCAGAGTAGGATCCTGATTGTCATTCACCGTAACACTAAAACTACAATTGGCCGTATTTGGAATGGCTGCTCCATCAGAAACGGTACAAACAATGTTCGTAACTCCCTTGTTGAATACGACTCCATTCAATGTTGATGGCACCGTAGCAATGGTTGCACCTGTTAGTGCATAGGAGATGGAGGCTACTGTACAGTTGTCGGATGCGGTTACATTCCAGTCAGTACCCGACTTGGTGTAAGTACAAATTCCTGATGCGGTATTGACAGTTTGATTCCCTGGACAAGTCGCAACTGGGTTTTGATTGTCCACAATGGACACGGTATAACTGCAGGTGTTCGTATTGCCAGCTACGTCGGTCGCTGTCCAGGTCACAGTCGTGGTCCCGGGTTGAAACACCTTGCCGTTCAGGCTGGTGCCGGTTCCGGTAGTGGCGCCGGTAAGTGTATAGGTGACAGAGGCAACCGTACAGTTGTCAGTAGCAACCGCATTCCAGGCAGTGCCCGAATGAGTATGAACACAAGTTCCAGTATCAGGGTTAACGATTTGATTTCCAATGCAGGTAATTCCGGGTATGGTGACATCCTTGACCGTGACATTGAAGGAGCAGTTGCTCGAATTGCCTGATGCATCCGTTGCCATTATTGTCACCGACTGAACGGTATTGTGCCCCGTCAGGATGGTTCCGGCCACCGGACTTTGGACCTTTAGAATGGAGCCGTTTGCCGTGCAGTTGTCACTTACGGTAACCATTCCGGTATAATCGGGAAGGGCAGCACTGCAATTGCCTGCCCCGGTATTGATAGTTTGTGCTCCCGGACAGGTAATGGTCGGTGGAACATTGTCCATATTGACCGTAAAGGATTGTGTGATGGAACACAGGGCACTGCTTATCGCACGTACCGTGTAGGTCGTGGCTGCCGCGACGGATGTCACATAGGGAAGATTTCCAATCTTGGTTGTATTGGCCTGGTTCCAGAGTTCATAAGTACTCCCGTTGGTTGCAAATGCCGAAATGGTGAAATTAACCCCGGGACAGACCCGACCGGTGGGATTTTGGGATACAACCAGGCTGGATGGCAGCGGATTGACGGTAATGGTGACAGGAGTGGCATCTATGGGAAGAAATGTGCCGTAGAAATCTTTGACACTGACCAGCGTGTAAGAAGTGGTTGCGGAGGGTGTTACCGTAATTGCATCCCCACCATAGGCCAAATCAGCCGGATCGCCGATGCTGTGATAGGTGTTCAGCGTGTGTGGGGTCACTCCATCCGAATAAACGACCGTGTAAGGTCCGACACTCGCTCCAATGACGACTTGCAACGTGGTACTTTGGCCCTGACAGAGGGTGGTGACACCGCTTTTACTCTCGATAAAAGCATCCTGTGCCATGGTTTTTTCAACAAATCCAAGTAGGAAAAAAGCGGATGCCAATAGAAATATCAAAGATTTTATCTTCAGAAGTGTCACCTGTTTCATATGGCTGGAAGGATCAACTGATCCGTTTTCTGAAGTATTCCGAATACTTTTTGAAGTTGGCATGGCTGGATGTATCATTTTTTTCAAGTAGGTCAGGTTTGTTCAGTGAATGGAAAATTTGACAACCTTTTTCAGATGTTTCCACGAATAATTTTTGCCTGAATGTTCTTCTGACAAGGCAATACTCCTGTCAATCTGCAGGCTAACTGTCGGGGAAAAACAGGCAACGAAGACTGGTTTGTGCAACCTTTTCAAGGCTTGAAGTTCAATGGTGCAAGAGGCATGATTCGTCCCGGCATCAAGGTCTGAAATTGAATGAAGGGAGATCCTGTAAGACTTTAATAGCATCATTGTCATTTGCATCTAATAGTTAAATAGATAACTGGTATTCAAATTTTTTATTATGATCAATTAACGCTTTTGATAATTAAATTGTTCAAACGAGAATTCAACTATTTTGAGGTAATCGAAAGATTTATTAATTATTTGATTGATTAAATTGATTCGTTACCATAACCGTCAGAAACCAAACGGTCCTCGGTAGTCATCCATAGTTTTGCGGGCAGTCCTTTGGGAATGTATCAATACACAGCTGGATTCGGGATAACGCTAAGAAAACTTTCTTCCATTCAAGGACCTTCCTGGGTTACAGTATGCCTATTTTACTGATATTACTTGTTTTCAAAAATAGTTTTTCCATCTCTCCACCATAAAAATCCGCGTGGTCACAATGTGGACACAGGTAAATGTTGGGTAACTAAATTTCATTCGGGCAGACCAATGAAAGAGCATACAGGCACACACTTTGCCAATAGTTCCAGATAATTGAATGGATATTTTCGCTTAAAATATTTTTTTACCAAATGGTTTGAAAAATTGAAAGTATTGGCTGTTCAGGTTTTTATTTCAAAACGATGCAACGAGCATTCTCCCAACCTAAAAAGGCCGCCTGCTCTTTTCTATACAAATTCATTTTTTGATTCTTCCGGAACACTTTTATACCATCTTTCCACGATTGTCTCAAAAATCGGTTATTCACTATATGAGAGGGAAGGATGCGACAGTATACCTAACCTACCCGGATTTTTCTGAACAGCCTCCTCAAGTGAATCCATTGATCCGGTTTGAGTAGATAATTTTGTAAATTGCTCCCCGGTCCAGAATAAAAATGCACGGCTGGTTGGTAGGACATTGAATCGCGCTGGATGGTTTAAATATGGAATTGAATTGAATAGCCGATATTGGGATAATTATCCAATTGGAAAATAGATTAATGCACATAAATCTGTCGGATGAGTAAGAGTAATGGGAACCTTTTGCTTTATGTTTTGGTACTATTCGCATACTCCACCAACTGCCTTGGAGTGGAATCATTTGCGAAGCACAAAGCACATAGACTGGAGGCAGATGTCATCATTTATGGTGGAACTTGCGCTGCGGTAATGGCCGCTGTTCAGACGGTTAATTCCGGAAAGTCTGTTTGGGTGCTCTCTCCCGATTCCCATCTGGGCGGACTCTCCTCCGGTGGACTGGGTTTTTCCGATACCGGAAATAAGTCCGTCATTGGTGGACTCTCTCGAGAATTTTATCACCGCGTTTGGAAGTATTACAACAACACAAAAGCCTGGACTTTTGAAAAGCATGATGAATTTGGAAACAAAGGCCAGGGAACGGTGGCCATGGATGGGGAAAATCGTACCATGTGGATTTTCGAGCCGCATGTGGCAGAGTCTGTTTTTGAAGATATGGTTCGGGAAAATCACATCCAGGTCTTGCGTAATGAATGGCTGGATCGTGAAAAGGGAGTAAAAAAGAAAAATGGGAAAATCATCTCCATCCAAACCTTGTCAGGAATCACCCTGTCAGGCCGGATGTTTATCGATGCCACCTATGAAGGCGACCTGATGGCCGCAGCGGGTATCTCCTATTTTGTGGGGCGTGAAGCCGCTGCCGTATACAATGAAAGTTACAATGGAGTGCAGGCAAATATCAGGGAGCGAAGTCACTTTTTCAAGGATCCGGTCGATCCATACCGCCTGCGTGGGAACAAGGAGAGCGGATTACTGTATGGCATCTCCGCCGAACCGATTGCCCCCAATGGTTCCGGCGATAAAAAGGTGCAGGCATATTGTTTCAGGCTTTGTATGACCGACAGTCCGGAAAACAGGATTCCCTTTCCCAAACCTGAGAACTATAACCCCGACAATTATGAATTGCTGGCCAGGTATTTAGAAGGTGGAGTGGCCGATTGGTTCGCCAAATACGACAGAATTCCAAATAAAAAGACCGATACCAACAACCACGGACCCTTCAGCAGCGATTTCATCGGCGGAAACTACGATTATCCGGAAGCGTCCTACGAAAAGCGCAGGGCGATTATCGAAGCCCATGAAACCTATCAGAAAGGATTGCTTTACTTCCTTTGCAACGATAATCGCCTATCAATGGAAGTCAGGAACAGAATGGGCGTATGGGGGCTAGCAGCCGATGAATTCATCGACCATGGCAATTGGCCCCGGCAACTGTACATACGGGAAGCGAGGAGGATGATTGGTGAATTTGTTACCACCCAGGGTGAGGTAACCAGTAAAAATCAGGTGCCGGATCCGGTAGGAATGGGTTCCTATGGAATGGATTCACACAACGTGCAGCGCTATCTTACCGCTGAAGGCAATGTTCAGAATGAAGGGGATGTGGAGGTACATCTGGATAGCCCCTATCCGATATCCTATCGCTCCTTGTTGCCCAAAAAGGAGGAGTGCACCAATCTACTCGTGCCGGTTTGTCTGTCGGCCAGCCACATTGCCTATGGCTCCATCCGGATGGAACCGGTATTTATGATTCTGGGCCAATCGGCTGCCGTGGCGGCGAGTCTGGCCATAGACCATCACCAATCGGTGCAGGAAATATCCTATGATCTCATTAAAAAAGAGCTACTTGGGCTGAATCAGGTGTTGCAGTGGGGCGGGTCAAAGTAGAAAGTCAGGATTCCTGGTAAGGCAGAATTGCTTGACAGACAGGGCTTAATTCCAAAAAATTATTTTAGGTGATCACAAAGAATTTGAATGATCCCACTCACCAGCAATGAGGACCTGTCAGGTAGTTCACTGAAATCGCCAGGCAACGACCCGGCTGATCTTGCTGCCCTGGCTCATCCCGATGGTAGTCACCTCTGCCGCACCTGCCATTTTCAAGGCGTGGTAAATTCCGGGCAAATGCTTGCTCATGGCCACCAACACGGTAAACCAGCCAACAGATGCACGCCAATGGCTGCTTTCCACAATCATTTTACCAATGAATTGCATTTCTCCACCCGGACACCAGAGTTCATTACCACGACCACCAAAATTCAGTACAGGAGCAGAGATTTTTTTTCGCTGAAGATGGCTGGTTTTACGTTGGGAACCTGCTTGTGCCTCGAAAGGTGAAACATGAAAGGGAGGGTTGCAAAGTGTAAGGTCAAAGTACTCGCCAGGTTTTATGAGATGATTGAAAATATCACTTGGATCAGATTGTAACCTGAGTTCGATGGCTGGTTTCAAATTAGGATTGTTGGCGACAAGGTGACTCGCGTTCCGGATCGCTTCCTGATCAATGTCGGAACCGACAAACGACCAGCCAAAGATGCGGTTTCCCAGCAAGGGATAGATACAGTTGGCACCCACACCAATATCCAGACACCTGACCTGACTGCCCTCCGGTATAATTCCGGCGTTGCCGATGGCAAGCAAATCGGCAAGGTAATGAAGATAATCAGCCCTCCCAGGTACCGGCGGACACAGGTAACCGTCGGGAATATCCCAGTAATCCAAACCATAAAAGTGTTTTAACAAGGCCTTGTTCAAGGCCTTTACGGCTTCCGGATCAAAAAAATCAACGGAGAGCTCCTGAAATTTATTTTTGGTGACGTAATTTGCCAGTTCCGGCCAGCTTCGGATCAATTTCTCAAAGTCGTAACGCTCACGGTGAAGATTGCGTGGATGCAACCCCTCTTTTTCTTTGGGATGTTCTCTCTTTTCAGGAACCATAGTCACTAAAATTTTCGCAGTTTTCGAATTTCACCTCATTCGCTTGGTCATTTCTGCAATTACCGCTTTTTTTCTAATTTCAACACATAAAACTTAGGCAAATGTACGCGATAAAAATTTCTCTCACCCTGTTCCTTTTTTCTGCCATGGTTTGGCAAGGCAAAACTCAGGTTTCACCTGCATCGATTCCGGTAAAATCCTTTCATCCTGTCAAAGCAGAGATTTTTATGACAGCAAAAAATACCAAACTGCAGTTGACCAAAATGGCAGATGCACCTTTCGCCTCAATGGTACAACCCAACGAAAGAGAGGTTTGCATCTTCCTGGATCCATCCAGAACTTTCCAGACGATGGTCGGCATCGGTGGGGCACTGACGGATGCTTCTGCGGAGGTATTTGCCAAATCGTCGCCAACCGCACAAAAGGATCTGCTGAATGCCTATTACGACAAGGAGAAGGGGATTGCCTACAATTTTGCCAGAACCAATATAGCCAGTTGTGATTTTTCATCCGATTCGTATGGATATGTTGCAGATAATGACTCTTCTCTGGCATCTTTCAATCTGGAACACGACAGAAAATTCAGAATACCATTCATCAAGCTGGCCATTGCCGCCGCTGGCGGAAACTTGCCGATGTTCGTCACCCCCTGGAGCCCTCCAGCCTGGATGAAGGACAACAAAAGCCTGGTACAGGGTGGGAAATTGCAGAAAAATTGCTTCCAAATCTGGGCCAACCACTATGTGAAATTTATCAAATCCTACGAAAAGGAAGGAATCCCCGTTTGGGGACTTTCGGTACAAAACGAACCGATGGCCGTCCAGAAATGGGAATCCTGTGTGTTTTCTGCGGAAGATGAAAGGGATTTTGTCAAGAACTTCCTCGGACCCACCCTTCAAAAAAATGGTTTGGGAGATAAGAAACTCATAGTTTGGGATCACAACCGCGACCTGATCTACCAGCGTGCGAGTGTGGTATTGGGCGATCCGGATGCCGAAAAATATATATGGGGAATTGGGTTTCATTGGTACGAAACCTGGACTAAAAGCGGGATGCAATTCGACAATGTTCGGATGGTCAAAGAGGCTTTTCCCAAAACAAATCTGGTTTTTAGCGAAGGATGTGTCGAAAAATTTAACCTCGACAGTGTGTACAATTGGTCGCTTGGCGAAAGATATGGTCACTCGATGGTGAACGATTTCAATTGCGGAACCGTTGCATGGACTGACTGGAACATCCTCTTGGATGAAATGGGAGGGCCGAACCATGTGGGTAATTTCTGTTTTGCACCAGTGCACGCAAATCTGACTACCGGGAAACTCATTTTCACTCCCAGCTATTTTTACATTGGCCATTTTTCCAAATTCATTTTGCCAGGTGCCAAAAGAATTGCCTGCTCCTCTAACCGTGACAAGTTGGAGACAACGGCATTTCTTAATCCTGACGGGAAGCTCGTTGTTATTGTTTTGAACAAGAGCAATGATAAAATTCCGGTGAATTTGTGGATAGCCGCAAAAGCAGCACTGGTAAATAGTCTGCCACATTCAATTATGACCGTAATCATATAAATTGCAGATGGGTTTGAACCGCAAAATTAGTCGTGTTATCCACGGAGTGCCCACGACCGATGGGGCAGGAGTTCGCCTAACCAGAATTTTTGGTTATTACGAGCAGGGAATGCTGGATCCTTTCCTGATGCTCGACTACTTTGGTACCGATCATCCCGAGGACTATGTTTCAGGGTTTCCGTCGCATCCGCACCGTGGAATCGAGACCGTCACCTATTTGCTGGATGGGAAAATTGAACACAGCGACAACATGGGAAACAGTGGTGTGATCGGCAAGGGCGATATGCAATGGATGACGGCAGGCAGCGGAATCATCCACCAGGAGATGCCTCAGAAGACAGAAGGCAGGTTGGCAGGTTTCCAGCTATGGGTGAACCTTCCGGCTTCCGGTAAAATGATCGCTCCCAGGTACCAGGATATCCCTGCTTCCAGGGTTCCGGTGGTAAACCTGCCGGGGGGAGTAAATGTGAAGGTTTTGGCGGGCAACTTCGGTGGAATCAGGGGTCCTGTTGAAAATATTTTGGCAGATCCTGATTATTTCGACGTGGAGATGCCTGCAAACAGTGAATTAGTGACGCCCGTTAACGAGGACTATACCGTGTTTGCCTATTTGTATAAGGGCAGTGTGTACTTCGATGAAAGCCGTTCTGAAAGTGTTCGGGCCGGTCAGGGTGCTCTCTTTGGCAAGGGGCCGCAGGTAAAGGCCTTCACGAGTTCATCCAGGGCCAGGTTTATTTTGATTGCCGGAAAGCCTATCGGAGAGCCCATCGCCTGGCGTGGACCCATCGTGATGAACACGGAGGCCGAGTTGAATCTTGCTTTCAAAGAGTTGAGGGAGGAGAAGTTCATCAAATAATCGAAAATCCACCCTTCGACAGGCTCAGGGACCGGTTCTAAAATCCAAATTGATGACTCTGTTTTTTTCCGTTAAGTTTTTTCCCTATACAATCCGGCGTGGGTTTCCCGGATGAGGTCCGTCAAAGGAATGGTTGGAGGGCAATTGGAACTATCAATTTTCCCAAGATTCTCCTCTGTGGGGAAACTGCCCGGGAAAAAGTGCCCTTTCTCCTGAAACATGTTGTACCTGTATACCCCAAAATCCTTCATGTCATAACATTTCCAAAGACGCCTGAACCTGAGTATTTCCGGAATATTCAATCCGGACGGATCACTTTCCATTTCGTACCCTTCATATTCGGCATAGGGATCCAGCGACTTCTGGGATTCCAGCCCGAGCCTGATCTGCTCATCCTCTTGTGACATGGGCGCAGGAGCAGGAAAGATGCCGTTGAGGTGTTCAAATTGTGCCGTGACCGGGAGACCAAAGGTCAGGGTATGAATCGCTTCATGGCCCAGACAGAATCTGGCATTCCACTGAATGGGATGAAGAGGTGCCGTTAGATCCATCAACTTTTGCGGGGATCTGGAAAGCTGACCTCCCTTGTCGTTGGGCGAGATGATAAAGACTCCCATGTCTTTCGAGGCAGCCAGATCAATGGCTGCCTTGTTTCGCTGAAAAAAATAGTAATAATGCAGATTGACAAAATCGAACAGATTCGTTTCGATAGTTTTTAAAATAGTCTCCAGGGGAGCATGTGTGCTAAATCCAACATGGCCGATCACCCCTTCCTTCTTTAATCTCAGCAACTCTTCCACAGGTCCGCCTTTGGCGCAGGCGATGGATAGCAGTTCCTGGTTGTTGATTCCGTGCCAGGCATAGAAATCCAGCTGATCCGTCTTCAAAGCTTTCAGTTGAAGGTCCACCATCTTTCTGGTCTCCTCCGCAGTTTTGGGATTCCCTTTCGTCATCAGGAAATAGGAATCGCGTTTTATTTTCAGTTCATTGTTTAGAACTTTTCCGTAAACATGTTCACTCTTCCCATATCCCCAGGCTGTTTCAATCAGGTTGATGCCCTGCGCCAACGCTTTCTCCACCGTGTCGCGGCACTGTAGCAGCGTTTCGCGGGGAATCAGGTCGCGTGGCTCTGAGTCTGCATACTTGTACCTCATTCCGCCCAGCGTAATGACACTCACCATCTTTCCTGTTTTGCCAAACCTGCGGTATTCCATTTTGGGTTTGTATACTTTGAAATTGCCGAACTCCATTTTATAAATGAATAGGGATGTAAGATTATTTCAGCTATACGGGAAATCTATCGAAAGGTTTGGAAAGGCAGCAGTGCATTCAAGATCAAGAGGAGGTTGGATGAATCGGCCTGAGTGGTGCAGGATCAGGTGCTGATTCAAGGCAGAATCTGAATGATGCGATTCTGGTGATCGGGTAAGCGGGATGGCTGATAGTTGGCTAAATTGCCAAGATTCATTATCTTTGGAACAATACAACATCGCCAAATAAAGAGGTTCATCTTGGAAAATAAACTGAAACTGACCGATAAGACGCATTGGGTTACTTGGTTCCTGGCCGGATCCTTTACAATCACAGCCTTGCTCTCCTTCCTGAAAATGGAGCACTTTTTCGACCCGGGCAGTCCGATTATAACCGTCTGCAGGATACTAACCATTGTTGCATTCGGATGGTTGGCGTGGCGGAAGAAATCCCTAACCTTTTGGATTCTTTTTGGCTTGGTCGCCGGGGCTGAATTTGGTTTTGATGTGCCCTCTATTGCCGGTTCGCTGCAGTTTCTGGCCGAGATCTTCCTGCGGATGATCAAGACCATCATTGCACCACTGCTCTTTGCCACGCTGGTTAACGGCATTGCCGGTCATACAGACCTGAAACAAGTTGGAAGGATGGGTTGGAAATCGTTGCTCTATTTTGAGGTAGCCTCTACATTGGCCCTTTTCATAGGATTGATAGCCATCAATGTTTCAAAGGCAGGAGTTGGTATCAATCTTTCGGCGATGACGGGTACTGCACCGGTTGTTGCGGCAAAGATGCAAACGACCCAGGAATTCATTCTGCACATTTTCCCGGAAAACATTGCAAAGGCCATTGTCGAAGGGAATATCCTGCAGATCGTCATTTTTAGCATCATTTTTGGAATCGCCCTGTCAATGCTGGGAGAGAAATACAAGGCGCCGATGCTAAAATTTACCGCGAGCCTAACAGAGGTGATGTTCAAGTTTACAGGCATCGTGATGTATTTTGCCCCTGTAGCGGTCTTCGCATCCATAGCCTATACCATTGGTCACCTGGGTACGGATGTGTTGTTTACCCTGCTGAAACTGTTGCTGACCCTATATGTTGCGTTACTTGCTTTCCTGACACTTGTGTTGTTGCCGGTAGCCCTTCTTTTCAAAATTCCGGTGCTAAAATTTATGAATGCCGTATCCAAACCGGCCTCCATCGCTTTTGCAACTGCCAATTCGGAGTCGGCTTTGCCTTCGGCCATGGAATCGATGGAAGCTTTCGGGGTACCAAGAAAAATCGTCTCCTTCGTCATTCCGACCGGCTATAGTTTCAACCTGGACGGGTCCACCCTTTATTTGTCACTGGCCGCCATATTTGTAGCTCAGGCTGCAGGTATTGAAATGCCCATCGGTCAGCAATTTGCGATAGCGCTTACCTTGATGCTGACCAGCAAAGGGGTAGCCGGAGTTTCAAGGGCCTCATTTGTGATCCTGCTTGGGACTGTAACCACCTTTGGACTGCCTGTCGAACCGGTAATGATCATTCTGGGTATAGATGTCCTGCTTGATATGGGACGAACGGGGGTCAATGTCATCGGAAACTGTCTGGCCACTGCCGTGATCGCCAGATGGGAAGGGGAGTTCGACGAAGCAAAAGCCAAAGGATGAACCGATAAATTTGAGAGGGTTCAACTTCCCCAGATAAATTATTAAGTGAAACAGTCATTGTATTGCTAGGCATTTCCTGGTTCTGGTTGATATTTTGACAGGACAAGTCTCCAGAGAATGAAATGAGTTTCAGACCTGACAGGTCTCATGATATTTTTGAATATAAATCAAGCAACAGTCCTGATAGAATCTAATATGCTATAAAATGAAGAAAATATTACTACTGTTGGCAGATGGTTTTGAAATGTTTGAAGCAAGCGTATTTATTGATGTGATTGGCTGGAATCTGGTGGAAGGGGATCATTCCACAGAACTCTTTACCTGCGGGCTGAGAAAAGAGATCAAAAGTTCTTTTAATCAAAAATTTGTGGTCGACCATTTGGCTGGAGACTTTGATGTTGGCATCTTTGATGCATTGGCCATTCCGGGGGGATTTGAAACTTATGGATTTTACAAGGATGCCTACGATGAAAAATTTCTAGATCTAATCCGGCATTTTAACACAAGCAAAAAAATAATTGCATCCATTTGTGTAGGTGCATTGCCATTGGGAAAGAGTGGTGTGCTAAAAGGCAGAAAAGGTACAACCTACCCAAGCACCCTCCGACGGGAATCCTTGCAGGGATTTGGTGTTCAGGTATTAAATCAACCCATTGTCATGGATGGTAACCTGATTACCTCCTGGAATCCATCCACGGCAGTGGAGGTTGCTTTTCTGTTGCTGGAGCATTTAACTACAAAGCAAAACGCTGATCATGTTCGCCAAATAATGGGTTTTTAGGTTTAGGAAAACGAACAGATAAAAATCTGTTTTCATCATCAATGCGGTCTCATATTAAATTGCATTTTTGATTTAGACGGCAAAATTCGCAATGTCAGACGGTTGGAAATCATTTTTTGTTGGCATTTGATGATCTCGTCAGGTGCTGGTCAAACAGATTACGGCTGATAATTGCAACCTGACAGGTGTCATAAAATCGGATCTAATTTTGCAACTGAGAGGTATCCAAATTTCTTATTCTAAAAAGAGTCCAGATAGGTATTGAAAGGCGGCATATCTTCTGGAACAGATTGTCATTCAAATCCTGGAAGGAATCCTTAGGATTACGAATCTCAGTTAACTGGTTTGTATTGGGCCAAGGTTGGAATTAAACAAGATTGGATTTTTTGAGTCTGAAAGACCTTAAAATCGATCCAGTCTGATTAAAACCATTGGATCAAACTGAGTAGGGAGCTCTCATCACCCGACTGTATAATTTGTTGGCTTCAGCATCTTCAATCACTTCACCCTTTGCCGGATCCCAGCTTATTTTTCTGCCTGTGCGAATCGTGACATCGCCCATGTGACTGATGGTATCGGAGATGATGGCCTCGTCGAGCGGACAAAGTTCCGCCTCATTGCCCCTGACAACAGACAGGAACCTTCTTCCCATCGTGTTATTTTCACCCTTTACCCGACCGTTTGCCTGTTTGGGAACACTGTTGAGCTTCGCATTTAACTCGGGAATATTGGATTCTACAGAGGATCGGCTGAGCGAAATCCAACCTTTGCTACCGAAGAAGGTCGTACCGTTGGATTCCTTTATCGCCCTGTCTTTTAAAATGGTATTGGAGGCGATATCCTGGCTAATGAAGTGAACAGTCAGCCCATTTTGGTAATTCAGGTTCAGGTCCCAGGAGAAGATGTTGTTGTACAAGCCACCCTCGGGCCAAAATTTGCCGGTTCCTTCGCAACTGTAACTGCCGCTGACTTTCTCTTTCAAGACCCAAACCAGGATATCCAGTGGATGGGCACCCCAGCCTCCCAAAAATCCAATGCTGTAGTCATAGTTGAACCACGAACTGTTGTTGGTTACGCGCTCCGGACAGTAAGGTCGCGCAGGTGCCGGACCAGTCCAGCGATCATAGTCAAAATCAGGAGGTACAGGCATTTCATTGCAGACAGGGGAGGGGACATCGTTTTTTCCGGGCGACCAAACATCCACGTGATGAATCTCTCCAATCAATCCCTCCCGGATCATGTTGTAACCCATCAGCATATGCTCAAGGGTGCGTTGCTGGGTACCATAATGGAATTTAACGCCATGTGTCTTTAGCTCCCTTGCCAGGATCAGGTATTGCGGGTAGCTGAGTCCGAGAGGCTTGGCCAGCATGATGTGCTTACCTGCCCGCGCTGCCTTGATGGCTGCCAATACGTGCCAATGATCGCAGGTGGTGATGTGAACCGCATCAATATCCTTTCTGGCGAACACTTCGTCCATCTCCAGGTACGTCTTGCACACCTCGTTGGTAAAATGATTCTCCTTGTAAAACTGATTGATGCGCTGTGCGGCACTTTCTCGACGTGCCTGAAAGGTGTCGCAGACAGCCAGGTTAAGCGCTTCCCGCAAAGGGACAAAATAGTTCATCAATTCATCCGTTCCTCTGGATCCGACACCAATGTGCCCTACAACAACCCGGTCATTGGCCCCTTTCCAGTTCGAACAAGAGGTTAAAACAGTAGGCAGGAGGGTAACACCGGCCACTAATTTCGTCGATTGTCCCAGAAATGAGCGTCGGGATAGTTCTTGGCTTTTTTTTGAATTTTTCATGGTTGATAGATAAATATTTTACTTAGATGGTCCTTTAAAAAGTACTTGAAATACTCGAAGAACTTTTCTCACTCCCCTGCAATCATTCTAACCTTGTACTTCAACTGCATCGTTTGCCCTTTTTTCAGGACGAGTCTATGGTCATAAAGAATGGCAGGACTATAATAGTAAAAGGGGATAAGCGGGTCGTTGATGGTGTACCAGCGGCAGGATTCCGGAGTATATTGCGGATCCTGTTCGATACGTATGCCAACTTTCTGATTGGTCATACTACGGAAACCGTAATAGAGCCAGCTGCATTTTTCACAAAGGGCACTGTCTGCAGAGGAACGGAATTCAGGCGCCGTGAAATCCTGGTTAAACCGGACAGACAGTCCGGCATATCCGCCGGAAATTCTGCCATTGGCGATCCGGGCGGGTGGCGTACGGTCTAGTACCACACTATCTGCCACGACCGTAAGGAGGTGGTTCTCTTCGATGACGTAACTTCCTCCCTTCTCAGGAACCGTGATGTGGTAATTCCTTACTTCGGTAAATACCGGAGCCTCACTGGGCGGATGATAATTGATAACCAACCGGATATCCGAGGTAAAATCCGGATTTCTGGTGATCGTTTTCTCCACTATTTCCGTGACTCCTTCCGATTTGTATCCCGTTTTGGCGGATCTGTTCTCAGTCAGGTATTCCCAGTAATTCAGGTGGTTGATGTATTTCCAGCAGAACCAGAGTCCCAGGTGCCAGGGATGGTCAGGCGGAGAGACACAGGTGATCCTAGTATGATTGATGGTCAGTGGATGGAAATAGGGCCGCTGAAAACGATCGTCGTGGTTGAACTGCCAGACCACCTCCTTGTGGTTGAGCAGGGCAACTGTGGTATCGGTCTCCGACCAACTGTAATGCGGCTTTCCTGTTGACCGTTTCAGGCTGATTTCTGCCGGAGGCTGAAAGGTTACCCGGCGGCCCGCACACCATTGAGCGGCACGAACCAGAATTGCCCTGAGTCCGGAATTGACGAGTGCCCGCTCGTCGTGCCCCAAAATGGTAAAGAAACTTCTGCCTTTACCGGTCTGGCCGACGAAGATGGCAGGTTCGTGGATGGCATGACCATCCTTTGCATTCACGGCAGTGAGTGACCCAATGGCTTTGGCCCCTTTGTACAGATCAGTTTTCTCCCAAATCTCATCCATGATCTGAAATCCCTTCATCCCTTTGGTGATCGGATGATGCTGGTCCAAATCCACCAATCTGGCCACAACAGGGGCATTGTGGAAGGTCTCATTGCCCCATCTTCCCAGACCAATCCGAAAATATTCCTCCCAGCCATAATAGGAGGAGGCCCCCGCATGAAAGAAGAGTGCCCCACCACCTTCGGTGACATATTTATGAAAATCTTCTTCCCACGTTTTACTCAGGCGGAGGTTGTTATCGGGCCAGGTATTGGCGTTGCTGAGGAGGAGATCGAATTTTTTTAGACTGGCATAATTCAGGGTATCCGGTTTTTCTGTAACCTGCGCGACAAACAGGTCCGATTCATCCAGTATTCGGTTTAGCAGAGTTGTCGTTTTCTTCCAATCGTGGTTGTTGGCGCCACTTAGTATCAAAACAAGGATTTTTTTTGTGGTGGATGGGGCGGTTGGGGAATGGCAGCCAGCCATACGGGGAATCAGCAGAAGAATAACCAAAAATAGCAAAAGAGACTTGTACATTTCTGATCAATTTAGGAGTTAATTCCCGACCGGGAAATTGAATTTGGCAAAAAGTAAATTTAGAAAAAAAATCTTAACCTGTCAGGTTTGTCCTACCTGTCAGGTAACTACTTTCTTTCTTGATATACCTATCAATCAAATTCAAGATTTCTTTCATGATTTGGATTCCAATCATCTTCCCGGTTTCTTACCTAATTCTAAAACCTGTCTGGTAGATAAACCATTCCTCCATTCTTTCAAATATCACCTTGTTTGAATGCTGCACTTTAAAATTGGATTTATTGCCGAACCACTCCAAAACGGACTCGCGCTGTAGTTTGGTAGGTTTATCCGATAGGCAGGTTTGATAACTGCTCCAGGTATAATCTGCCGGATGTTTAACTAGCTTGAATTCTACTGGAAGGTTGTGAATTAATAGAACATTTTGCTTCATCCAATAGGAGTTTAGGATCTGTTTTCGTCTGAATGGTCTTTCAAACAAGGCCCCATGGCGCGAAAGCCTTTTATTTACTGCCTTTGTATAAGCATTGAAGAAATTTGAAAAGTGCTGATGGGGATATTTCAGTTTCATCAGACCTGTCAGGTTCTTGTGTCCAGACAAGTCTGAGATAATTTCTTCTTTTTCCTTTATTCTTACCAAAAAATGAAAATGGTTAGGCATCAAAACCCAGGCATAGGTTTCGGCAATTTGTGATATATACCTGTTATAAAGCGTGAGAAAATATTCAAAATTGTCACTTTCCCAAAATATTTTGCAGCCATTGATGCCACAATTGTAAATATGGTAATACTTACCAAATGACAAGGTTTCCAGCTTCTGCATGATAGGGAATTTTGTTATTTTCAAGTTACACGATTTTTTGCAATTTTCCAACCTGACAGGTCTATATAACCTGACAGGTTGAAAAAAAATTCACCAAATTCTATTAAATTTGTTGGTACTACGGTTCTTTAATTTTTTTAAATCAGATAACTTTATTCCAATTATGACGAATCATCAATGGGAAGCACTTTTGTCCGTTGTGAAGGGCACCAATACCAACCTGAAAGAGATCGGATTCATCATCGACAGTCCCTGGTTGCCTGGTTGGGCGGGTATTTCAACCCTCGATTATTATTCATCGGATGAGATCTGGCTGAAAACCAACCTGAAGGCCATCGCCAGTTTTCCAGAGGTGATTTTCCTGCCTGGATTCTGGTCCGAATATGGCATGTGCACAGAGCCTTCCGCTTTTGGCGCACGTTCTGTCTGGTACGAAGCCAACCTTCCCCATGCAGAAAGGGTGATTCATTCGGAAGAGGAGATCGATCGCCTGCCTCAACCCAATGTGACCTGCGACGGATTACTTCCATTTATGATCAACAGGCTGAGACTGCTGGAGCCACAAATCAACGAAAAGGGACATCAGATCAAATTTGCCGTTACTCGTGGGCCGCTCAACATAGCTACCTTTCTGATGGGCACCTCCGAATTCCTTCTGCTGCTTGCCATGGATCCTGAAAAGGCCCACCAGCTGATGGAGAAAATCACAAGGTTTATCGTCGAATGGGTGCAATACCAAAAGGCCTGTTTCCCCTCTATTGAAGGTGTCTTGCTTCTCGACGACATTGTAGGCTTTGTTGGGGAGGAGGATTGCCGCGAATTTGTGGTTCCCTACGTCAAACGCTGTTTTTCCGCCATCGACTCCAAAATCGGGTTTTTCCACAACGATGCATTCGGACTCACCTGCGCACCCTTTCTCCGGGAGATGGGCGTCAACCTTTTTAACTTTGCCTTCGATCACCCGATCAGTCAGATCAGGGAACTCGCCGGTCCAGAAGTGGCCCTGATCGGAAACTTACCTCCACGCGACGTGCTGTCGGCAGCTACACCGGCAGAAGTATATTCTGCCACACAAACGATGATGCGGGAAGCCCCCGACCACAGCCGGATCATCTGGTCATGCGGCGGGGGTATTCCACAAAATGTATCGACAGAAAACCTTCAGTCTTTTGTGAAGGCCGTAATAGATTATTAATTACATGTACTTTAAACCAATCCAACCAAACCCAATCTAACAACCAGCAGAATGGACAACACTTTTGAAGTTAAAAACGGTAAACTCGTCTTTGAAGAAGATAAAATAGTCATTGATGACGATGCCGTTTATCTCAGACGAATGAGATTCTTATCCATGGGAATGTTCTTTCTGGTAGCTATGGTCTTCTCTTGGGATTACCTGAAATCAGGCAATGTAAATGCACTTTATCTGCCAGTTATGTTTACTTTACTGGGAGTTGTTGCGTATTTGTCCGAATTCTTCAGAACCACTCAAAAGGAGATTTTGCTGAATGAGGTCAAATCCATCAAAATAAGGCGGAAGTTTATGTTTAGAAAATCACTTTTGATCAGACTTAAAAACCACAAGACAAGAGAAGTGGAAGGAATCTTCAACCTGGAAAGATTGCTGGATTATATCAAAACGGTTCAACTTCAAAAATAATTTCCATGGACAACACATTCGAACTTAAAAGAGGCAAACTCGTATTTGAGCAGGACAAAATCGTAATCACAGACGATGCCAAAAGACAGAAACGCGCCAGGATTCTTTCGGCTCTCTTTTTGCTTGTTATGGGGGCCTATGAGATTTATCGATTCACACAAAGATCAGAAGATCAATTTCTTAGGAGTGGATTGATGGTAATTGGTGTGGGTTTGATACTGATTGTATTGGCCCTTTTGGTAAATGTTCAAAACGAAATTGACCTGAAAGAGGTAAAATCTATGAAGATCAAACATATTTTTTTCAAGGAGTTACTGCTCATTAAACTCAAAAACAACAGAACCAGACAGGTGGCCGGAATTTACAATGCGGAAAGACTCGAAACTTACATCCAGACCTTATCACTCCCAAATAAACTGGCATGAACAATACTTTCGAACTCAAAAAGGGCAAACTCGTTTTCGAGGAAGACAAAATCGTTATTTCGGACAATGCGGCCTACATCCGACGAAGCAGGATTCTTCCACTGGGCATATTGCTCTTACTGGCTTTTGCACGACTGGTTAGGTACTTTAAATCCGGCGACACGAGTTCCCTGCAGTTTGCCCTGATATTTGGAACAATTGGAATCCTGATCCTCGTTTCGGAATTTTTTAAATCCACGCAAAGCGAAATTTTGCTGAAGGAGGTCAGTTCCATAAAGATCAAACGGTCCTTGTTCAGGGAATACCTGGTTATCAAGTTTGGCAGTAACAAAACCAGGGTGGTTACAGGGATCTTCAATGCAGAAAGATTGCAGGAATATATTGCAACGATTGATGATAGAAAATAAGCGTACAATCAACATATAAAGGCGTTCCAAACGGCTGCTTTTTGGCAGCATACAACAAACCAAACAATGGAAAGAAGAAATTTTCTGAAAAACTCCTCCGCTACGGTGGCAGGGGTCATTCTCGCCCCAACAATCGTTCCCTCCTCTGTTTTCGGGAGCAACGCACCCAGTAACAAGATCAATGTGGCCCAGATCGGCTTTGGCCGCATCGCCATGGGTCACGATCTGGCCGAAACCCTTCCCCTCGATGCGGCACGTGTCATCGCGGTAGCCGATCTGGATTCGAACCGGCTGGCTAAGGGAAAACAGTTCATTGAAGATTTCTATACCAAAAAGAGTGGGAGCAAATCGGCGGTCGAAGTCAGGACCTACGGCGATTACCGTGAGATGCTGCTCAACAGGGAGGTGGATGCGGTGATGATCTCCACTCCCGACCATTGGCATGCCCAGCCGGCCATCGAGGCCACCCTGGCTGGGAAACACGTCTACCTGCAGAAACCAACGGCCCTAACCATTGCCGAAGGCCGGATGCTTGCCGACATTGTGAAGAAGAAGGGCAACATTTTTCAGCAGGGAACCCAGCAGCGCGCCATGCCCCAGTTCCGCATCGCAGCAGAACTGGTCCGCAACGGCAGGATCGGGAAGCTGCACACGGTCAAGATCGGACTGCCCGGAGATCCGTCCGGTCCGGAAGCTCCCGAGATGCCGGTTCCAAAGAACCTCAATTACGAGATGTGGCTGGGCTCCACGCCCGAAGTTTACTATACCGAGATGCGCGTCCATCCGCAAAACAGCCTGAGCGACCGACCTGGTTGGCTGCGCTGCGAACAGTTCGGTGCAGGAATGATTACTGGCTGGGGTCAGCACCATTTTGACTCGGCCGCCTGGGGAATGGATACCGAATACACTGGTCCTATTTCGATCAATGCGATGGCTTCCTTCCCAAAATCAGGGTTGTGGAATGTCCACGGCGACTTCCTGGCAGTAGCCGAATACAAAAACGGCATCACCATGCTTACCAGCGGAGCCTATCCAAACGGCATTCGATACGAGGGAAGTGAAGGCTGGATCTTCGTCTCCAGAGGTGCCTATACCGCCTCTGCCAGCGATCCGGTTGCACTGGCCAAGAGCAGCAGTGCCCTGAATGCAAGTGATCCGAAGATTCTTTCCTCCTTGATCAAGGAAACCGAGATTCATCTATATAAAATCAACAATCAGCACGAAAATTGGCTGGATTGCATCAAGTCAGGCAAAGAGCCCATTTCACCTGTCGAAAAGGGTCACAGGGCCTGCTCGGTATGTTTGCTCACACATATCTCCATGAAACTTGGCAGAAAACTGGAGTGGAATCCGGATACGGAAAAATTTGTCAACGACGAGGAGGCCAACAAACTGCTCTCGAGACCCCAGCGATTCCCCTACGGAACCTCGAATATCAAAATGTAGGCCGGAATAGTACCGACATTTTACAATCAGATGGATGCAATCTTTCGGAAATACCAAATTTCTGCAAGATTGCTTCTTTTCTTTGTAACGTTTTTGTGGCTGGAAAACTTCTTCCGTATTTCAGGATAGCAGTTTCCCTGCTGAAATCCTTGAATTATCAATTCTTCAACAATTAGTCTATTCGCATGTTCATAATCAAAAAATGGGTGGTCATTTGCAGTTTATTTCTGTTCTTTCAAACGACGCTGTTCGCCCAAAAACAACTCCCCGGAACCATTACGGGTTTCATTTTTGAAAAATCCTCGGACAAACCGTTGGAATTTGCACAAGTCATCCTGAAAAGAGCAAAGGATTCGATCTTTGTGCAAGGGGCAGTTTCTGACAGCAAGGGAAAATTCCTATTTGAAAAAGTCCCTGCCGGGGATTACCGGATCAACTACAGTTTCATCGGATTCGGAAACGGGAGAACGGATCCGTTTTCCCTTGGTTCCGGGCAATTGAGGCTGAATATTGGAAAAATTTATATTACAGAATCAACAAAGACCATCAGCGAAGTGGAGGTCACGGGTCGCAAATCCACCTTCGTTAATTCTATCGACAGGAAAACGTTCAATGTTGGGGAAGACTTGATGAGTTCTACCGGCTCTCTGAGCGATTTGTTGCAAAATGTGCCCTCGGTGCAGGTTGACATCGATGGAAATGTGAGTCTGCGGGGTTCTGAAAATGTAACCATCCTGATCAACGGCAAACCCTCCGCAATGATGAATCTCGACCGGGCAGCCGTCTTGCAGCAAATTCCCGCCAACTCTATCGAGAAAATTGATGTGATCACCAATCCTTCGGCGAAATACAAGCCGGATGGTACCTCCGGCATCATCAACATCGTGCTGAAAAAGAACAAAAGTCTTGGACTCAATGGTAACGCAAGTGCCAATGCCGGAAACGACAGCCGGTACAACGGCAATGTGACCATCAACTTCAATCCGGGGAAATGGAATTTCTTCGGCAATGCCGGACTCAGGCAGGATGCACGCCAGCGCATCACAGACATCTCTACCCAAACCTACCTGAATGGAGTTGAGACTTCTTCCGTGATTAACCACGCGGTCAGTGGGGGAAGGCCGGTCAGCTACATTGGAGGACTGGGGACTGATTTCAAACTGAACGACAGGAACAGGTTCGGAGTTTCCGCCAATTACAACCGCAGAGTGCAAAAGCAAAATGACCTCTCCGTTTATACCGTTGATACGTTCAGGATCAGGGAGGAAGATTACAACCGGAACCGCTATCAGCCTCAAACGGAGACCGACCTGGAACTTGCCGGTAGCTGGCAGCACAACTTCGGCAGGGAAGGGCACGACCTGAATATCAATTATACCAACTCCTTCACCAGGGAGCTGGAGGATAACTATTACACCAACCTCTACAGAATTCCGGCGAATCAATACAATTACGACAATGTTTTTTACGATCGGGCCAACCGCGAATCCCAGTTTTTAGCAGAATACACCAATGAATGGTCGAAAGAGAGCAAACTGGAAGCAGGTTTTGAACTCGACCGGATGCACAACGACATGGACCTTCACAGGGACACAACGGCCATGAACCAGCACCTGCTGGTAATGGATGTCTCCAGATCCAATCATTTCATTCGCTCCGAACAAACCGGCGTGCTCTATGTCACTTTCGAACACAAGATGGGCAAATTTGGTTTCCTGGCTGGGTTAAGGGGAGAGATTACCCATACCACTGCCGATCTGGTCACAAAAAATACCACCATAGACAACAATTACAACCGGCTTTATCCTACCCTGCATACTTCCTACGAAATTTCAGACACCCACCAGTTGCAACTCAATTACAGTCACCGGATTCGCAGGCCCGAGGACGAACAGCTCAATCCTTTTCCCGAATACCAGGACCCACGGAACATTCGTTCCGGAAATCCCAACCTGAAACCAGAAGACATTCACTCGCTGGAGTTGGGTTATCAGTTCAAAAAGAAGGCGATCACCTTTATTTCGACCGCTTATTGCAGGTTCAATTTCAATGGCATCACCTCCATAACAAAAGTGAACGGGGATACGCTAGTTTCCACCTTGCAAAACCTTTCGAAAAGTACCTCGGCTGGATTGGAAATTATTTTCAGTGCAACGCTCGGTAAGCTGGCAACCGTCAACCTCAGCTCAAATACTTTCTACAATGTCATTGATGCCTCTGCGCTCGGGTACACGGCAAAAAAATCTGATGTTTCCTTCACCTTGAACAGCAGCATCCTATTCAGTCTAACCAAAAGCACTTCCTGGCAGGTTAGTTCCATTTATACGGGAGAGCAGTTGACTCCGCAGGGGAAACGGTTACCCTCCTTCGTACTCAATACCGGTCTGAAACAGGATATCCTGAAGAAGCGGGCAGCCATTCTGTTGACTCTTTCAGATCTGTTCAATTCGATGAAATACAAATCAGAGATCGATACCCCAGAACTAAAGCGGTTCGAAGACCGGAAACGAAGTGCGCGAATTATCTATTGCGGACTCACCTACAATTTTGGACATACAGGCAAGAAGCAAAAAGAGAGTACTTTGAAGTTTGACAATCAACTATAATTTGCAAATTTGTCCTACATCCATTTCATCGTTTTTACGCGTTGGAAACTTTAGTCGCTTTAGCTCACTTTACTTACTTCCATTCCATGATGAAAAATATTCTGATTTTTACGATTTTGCTGCTCTTGTCAACCGCATGGACTCCGCTTTGTGCTGCAAAGCTATCCGCCGAAAAGGTGGAATCCAAAATCAACGTCACCATTGATGGCAAGTTTTTTACCAGCTACATTTTCTCCCCCGAGGAGAAGTATCCCTTTTTCTATCCGGTAAACGGTCCGCTTTCGGGAGGTTCCGTGACCTCAATGCGCAATGGTGAGTATCCACACCACAGTTCGCTCTTCTTCGGTTGTGATCAGGTAAATGGCGGCAACTACTGGCAGGAGGGCCTGGAGCGGGGACGCATCATCTCGGTCAATGCGGAGATTTTAAAGACGGGTGGCGATTCGGTGGTCATTTCGGACGAATGCATCTGGAGCCGACCCGGAGCCATGTCTCCGGTTAAGGATAGCCGGAGGTACATCATAACCTCGCCTGTTCCTTCCATCCGGTTGATTGAAGTGGAAATTGCGATGGAGATGCTGATGGAGGTACAAATCAAAAAGACCAATCATTCACTTTTCAGTGCAAGAATGGCTTCCGATCTCTCTGTAAAAAACGGAGGATCGCTTGTGAATGCTGAAGGTGCAAGCGGGGAGAAGGAGACCTTTGGCAAGAGCTCTCCCTGGATGGACTATTCTGGCAAACGAGGCGATTTTGTGGAGGGAATGGCCATCTTGCAGCATCCGGCCAATCCGTGGTATCCCTCGCCCTGGTTTACCCGGGATTATGGTTTCTTTTCACCAACACCCATGTATTGGCCTGCCAACGGAACGGAAAATACCTTAAAAAAAGGAGAAAAGCTCGTCTTGCGCTACCTGGTGGTAGTACATGGAGGTACTGCAAAAGAAGCAAAAATAGCTGAATGGTTTGAACTATACAAAATCAAATAGCCGCTATCGGCACGGATCATTCATCCCAATCTTCTTCAAAAAATGAATAAAACACTACTTCTTTTTGTTTTCCTTTTACTGCTAATTGGCCAGACTTTTGCGCAAAAAGTACTGCAAACTGGAAAGCAGGTACAAAAATATATCGTCGTGGAAGCACAACGCAGGATAACCAAAAACGGGCACAGCAGTTATGCTCCCTACGAACCATTTCAGACACGAACCGTGCAATTGCTGCAGGACTTTCATCCTCCGGTTAAACCACCCGAATTGAGCAGGTATGGTGGCTGGAAGGCGCATCCAAGAAAGGCCACGGGTTTTTTTCATGTCGAAAAAATAGGAAAGCGCTGGTGGGCGATTGATCCGGAAGGTTATCTCTATTTCAACATGGCGGTCAACAGTATCACTACGGGTAAATCGGAAAGAAATGAAAAAGCAGTGATTGACAAATTTGGTTCGGCACAAAACTGGATCTTACAGACCATCGGGATGTTGCAGGAGAATGGATTCAATTGTGCCGGTTCCTGGTCTGATTACCAATCAATTGTTGAGGCCAATGAATCGCTTGAAAAGCCATTGGCCTATACCATCAACTGGAATTTTATGAGCAGTTACGGGCGTGAAAGGGGCGGAACCTATCAGCAACCAGGTCACACGGGCTATCCAAACGATGCCATTTTTGTTTTCGATCCTGAGTTTGAGATTTTTTGCGACAAGCACGCCAGACAGGTTCTGGCTTACAAGGAGGATCCCAACCTGTTCGGTTATTTCTCAGACAACGAGATGCCGTTTAAATTGAAATCGCTCGATAATTTTCTTTCTCTTCCACTGCAGGATGCGGGTCATCAGGCTGCAGAAATGTATATGAAAGAACAGGGAATTACCAGGGAACAAATCACAGATAAGCATCGGGAAGAGTTTATGGCAGTTGTAGGCGAAAAATATTTTTCCATTGTTTCCAAAGCAATCAAACGTTACGATCCCAATCATATGTACATTGGTGCGCGGTTTTATGGAGAGGAGAAGCACCACGAAAAATTTATGCGGGCAGCTGGGAAATACCTGGATGTGGTGACCAACAATTATTACAATTACTGGACACCGGATTCCTCGCATCTGGCCGATTGGACAACTTGGACAGGAAAACCCTTCATCATCACCGAATATTATACGAAAGGAGAGGATTCCGGAATGCCCAATCAGAGCGGAGCGGGATGGATCGTGCATACCCAGAAGGACCGGGGACTTTTTTACCAGAACTACAACCTGGCCCTTCTCGAATCAAAGAACTGCGTGGGATGGCACTATTTCAAGTACCAGGACAACGATCCCGATGCCAAAGGTGTGGACCCATCCAACACGGACGCCAACAAGGGGATTGTAAACAATTATTATGAAGTCTGGCAGCCGATGATGGAGAAGATGAAAGAGCTCAACAGTTTGGTGTACAATTTGATAGATTACTTTGACAAAGAATAGTTTCAACAAGGTCATACCTCAAAGGTTTTAGAAACCCTCAAGGTAATACGTCGGACAGATCATCCTTTCCAAAATAGCCAGGTCTTTGTGCATGCAAATATTTGAAATTTGCCTCATTGTCAAACCATGCCAGCACCTGATTTTTTTTTAAATTGGTGCGGTTCAAAGAAATGCGGCGCAGATAGGAAGACCAGGGATAATCCATGGCATGTTTGGCATATCCGTGATAGACGGGATTGTTGTGGATAAAGATGACCAGATTCTTGAAATAGTCAAGATCTGTAATCCGCTTTCGGTGGAAGGGGTGTTCAAAAAGACTCCCGGTTCGGTGGTACAATTTGTTGATCGCTTTGGTGTAGGCATTGAAAAGGTTGGAGAAATTTTGATGGGTTGCCCTCCCAGAACCCCCAGGGTCCTCGAAACCTTGAGGGTTTCGCATTTCTGCAAACTCCCGGATTCGAACCAACAGGTGAAAATGGTTTGGCATCAAAACCCAGGCATAGGTATCTGCTATGGGTGAGATATGTTTGTCATACAATTCCAGGAAGTAGCCATAGTTGTCTTCTTCCTGGAAAAGTTTGCAGCTGTTGATTCCGCGATTATAAACGTGGTAATAGCTTCCCCTGACAAGCAATTCGTGTTGGTTCATGATGGCATTTATTCCAGATGCTACTGGCAGATATCTAAATATACCGAAAATTTGTGACAATTACAAAAAAAATAGACCCTCAGGGTTTTAACACCTTGAGGGTCTATCACGAATAAATCGCGTAAATCTGCCTGACTATTTCACCAACTTCATCTCATTCAGCAGGTATCCGGCTCCACCAAATTTATCCATGATGAACAGGGTGTAACGGATATCCACGCTGATGGTGCGTTGCAGCAGTGGCTCGAAGATGATGTCGCTGCTCATAGATTCCCAGTTACCGTCGAAAGCGGTTCCGATCAATTCACCCTTGGCGTTCATCACCGGGCTTCCTGAGTTTCCACCTGTGATGTCATTGTTGCTCAGAAAAGCAACTGGCATACGGCCGTCTTTCATCGCATACTGGCCGAAGTCTTTGGCCTCGTAGAGTTCCTTGAGTTTGGCAGGAACCGTAAACTCGTAGTTTTTAGGATTTTCCTTCTGCATCACTCCATCCAGGGTGGTGATATAGTCATAGATCACACCATCCTTCGGCGAATAATTCAGAATTCTTCCGTAAGTCATACGCATGGTTGAATTGGCGTCCGGATAGATGGCCTGTCCGGCCTTCATCTCCAGCATTCCGGCAATGTAAAGCTTTTGACCGCTGGCATATTGTGTGCGGTATTTTTCGAGCTCCATGCTGTATTTCATGAAGGAGGCTGAGATATCCCTTCCTGCAACCAAAGCAGGATCCGATTCCATCAATTTCTTGTCACCGGCCTGCGCTGCCTTGAGTTTTTCTTCCGAGGTGAAAACAGAGGTACTGAACATGTTGTCCACGTATGCATCAACATTACCCGCAAAGTTGGTATCGATGGTTTTGTAGAAATTGGGAAGATCGCTGGCGGGTACCTTATCCCTGAAAAGTTTGATCAAAGCCTTGGCAACCTTGATGTCGGTGGCTACATTGTAGTCTTTGTAAAAATCTGATGGGTTCATTTGGAAAAATCCCCTTCCTCCTGCGGCACCGGCCCCACCAGGACCGCCTCTGCCTTCGCGCGGAGCTCTCTCTACCTGCGGACCCAAACGCGTTGCAGCCGAGGTAAGCTCAATGGAACTTAGGGCTTCCATGTAAAACCTTGAGATATACTGAAGTTTCGCTCTTCCTTCGATGGCCGCTTTCACATCGGCCAAAGCCTTGCCATATTTTTCGGCCCTGGTTGGATTTGCAACTACCCATTCGCTGAAAATCTTCTCTTCGGCAGCTCTTCTTTCATAGACTTTCAACTTGGCAAAAGTCTCGTTCATTCCCAGCGATTTCTTCCAGGAATTGGCAGAACCCGCATATTTGCTGGAATACTGCAACCTTACCTTCGGATCAGCCTCCATATCGGCCCAGATGATTCCCTGACGAACACCCCTTACCAGGATGGTCACAGCATTGGAAACTTCGCTGGTTTCCTTCACTTCGTAGGAAGTCATGAAACGGTTGGTCCTGCCGGGATAGCCGATGATCATCGCCGGATCGTTCTGGTTGACACCCTTTAGCGAAATAGTCAGGAATTTCTTTGGTTTGTAGGGAACATTGTCCTTGGAATATTCTGCAGGATTGTTGTCCTTGTCGGCATAGATCCGGAACATACTGAAGTCTCCAGTATGGCGTGGCCACATCCAGTTGTCGGTCTCACCGCCGAATTTTCCGATAGAGGCAGGTGGAGCACCTACAAAGCGTATATCGCTGTAGGTTTTGGAAACGACCATGTAATATTGGTTGTCACCGAAAAAGGAGGAGACACGGGCCCGAAGGAATTTGCTGTCGCCCACTGCCTTGGCAGTCAGTTGATCGGAGACGGTTCTGAAAGCCTCTTCTTTGGCCTTGGGATCCTTGGCGGCATCCATTGCATCGGTAACGGCTTTGGTGACATCTTCAATCCGGTCCAGGAAAATGACAGTTAACCCCTTTGCAGGAAGCTCCTCGTCGCGGTTCTTGGCAAAATAGCCATTCTGCAGGTAGTCGTGGTCGACGGTGCTCAGCTTCTGAATGGTACCGAATCCGCAATGGTGATTGGTCAAAACCAAAGCATCCTTGGAGATGATCTCTGCGGTACAACCACCACCGAAATGCAGGATTGCATCCTTTAGACTGGAGTTGTTGATGTCGTAAATGTCTTTGGCAGAGAGTTTGAAACCCATTCCAGACATAGTTTTGCTGTTCAGTTTCTGAATCAGGGGAAGCATCCACATTCCTTCGTCTGCCCGCAAGGAGCCGGCAGTCAAAATCAGGACGGATAAAAACATTAATCCGAATCTTCTAAAGTTCATTTTGTTTTGAATTGGTTTTTAGCTTGTTAACGGAGAATATGAGAGACAATGATAACAAAAAAGCGCAAAGTAAAAAATGAGCAATAAGGTCAAATTGAACTGCGGCCATCTCGTACCTATAATGGACTGAATTACCGTCGGATGGTTTAAACGATGTGGCAGATTTATCCATGGAAGGAACCTGTTTATAAGCCAATAAATATGACTCCAAAATTTTACGTCTATTTCCGCGACTGCTCCCTTACCGCCTTAAATTCAGAATCGGGATTCCAGACCGGCCAATTATTTGAATTGGCCAGATTGGTGCCGACATGGTAGAGCAATTTGGCATCCTCCACCACACCACTCAGATCGGCACTTGCCGCGTGGTATTCGTCGGATGGGGTGTGGTAGGTCTCTTTCCAGTATTTGTCGACTATCTTCATTGTCTCCACTTTGCCGTACTTTTCAGCATCCACATAACCTTTGGCATAAATGGCCGGCACCCCCAGTTTGACAAACGGAAACTGGTCTGACCTGAAAAACATGCCGTTCTCCGGATTTGGATCGGGCGCCAGGTACCGGCCCTGCTTCACCGCCTCCTTTTCCACCCATTTGTCGAGTTCTGATTGCCCCGAACCGGTTAGCATCACGTCCCTGAATTTTCCCAGGAAAAGCATCACATCGGTATTGATACATGCCACGGTCTTGTTCATAGGGAAAAAAGGATGTTCAGCATAGTAGCCCGAGCCCAGCAAACCGGATTCTTCACTGGTGACAGACAAAAACAGCAGGGAACGATCAGTCGTTTTGGAGGATTTAAAAGCCCTTGCAATCTCCAGCATCCAGGCGACTGCACTCGCATTGTCGGTGGCTCCGTTGTAAATACTGTCGTTGTTCACTTTCGTGCCTATGCCAAGATGGTCCCAGTGGGCGGTATAAACAATTGCCTCATCCGGATGTCCACTACCGCGGATCATTCCGCAGACGTTGTGGCTGATCTTGGTTTCAAAATGGTTGAATATTTTGCCGGAAACCTTCACCGGTAGGGAAAACGGCTTGAAATCTTTTTTTAGTGCCTGTTCCTTGGCTTGTTCGAAAGTCATTCCGCAGGATGCGAACAACTGCTCCGCTGCCGTTTTGGAGATCCATCCTTCCAGGGAACAGCGATCCTTGTAGCCATTTTCCGACTGAAGATAGAGTTTGGTCGCTTCACCATTGTTGCGCACCACATTCCAGGGATATCCTGCCTGTTTCGTCTCGTGGATGATCAGGCATCCTCTCGCTCCACGACGTGCAGCCTCTTCAAATTTGTAGGTCCAACGGCCGTAATAGGTCATCGTGTTTCCCTTGAAATAGGAATTGGTGGTTCCAAATCCCGGATCATTGATGAATACCAGGATGGTCTTATCCTTCAAATCCAGCCCCTGAAAGTCGTTCCGCTGGTATTCCGGTGCCGTGATGCCAAATCCGGTGAAGACCAGCTCAGAATGGTCAAGGCTGAGCACCTCTTCGTTCTTCCTGGAAAAGGAGACATAGTCGACCAGCTTGTCCAGTTTCAACAACCCTTTTGGTGTCTCAAAATCCAGCGTAGCGGATATTTTGGAACTGACGGCCAGCAAGGGAACCTCCTGAAAATAGCTTCCATGGTTGGCAGGCTCCAGTCCGATCTCCTTCATCTGTGCAGAGATGTAATCGATAGTCAGTTTCTCAGCCCCCGTAGTGGGCATCCGTCCGGCATACTGGTCGGATGCGAGCGTGGCGATGTGCTTCTCGATGTTTTTATAGAGAATGGCATCCTCTCCGCCCCGTTTGCTGACGGAGGTGCAGGAAAGGCACAAGATGGCCAATGCCGGAAGAAAACTTGTTTTCATGGGAATTTGTTTGGCTTTAGTTATCCAATTCCAAAGTTAATCAGTTGACGGGTTTATTCAGTAAAATTTTATCACCCTCTTTCAAACCGTTTTTGATGACAGCAAATTTGTCGCTCTGATTACCACAGGTTACTTTCCGGATCGATACCCCGCTGAACTCTTTCAGGTAAACATACCTTTCCGGTCCGTCAGAGAAGAGTGCTGCCCTTGGAATCACCAACACATTCGGCTCTTTGGAGATGATGATTTCGTTGCTGGTGGTCATCGCCGGCTTGATACGGTTGTTGTCGCTTGCGATGCGGATGTTCACCTTGAACACCTTTGATTCAAATCCTGTCATCTCTTGTCCAACGTTGGATATGTTGGAGATTACCCCTGTTTTTTCCTGGTGTTTGAGGGCGTCAATGACTACCCTGGCGCTATCGCCTACCTTAATTTTGGAAATATAGATCTCTTCCACGTAGGTTTCCGATACCAACACCGAGAGGTCGGGGAGGGTGGCAATGACCGGATTTTGCCTGCTGACCCAGGAGCCCACTGTCAGCTTGCGGCTACCACCTCTGCCAAAAGTTCTTCCATAAATGATCATTCCGTCATTCGGAGCAACAATTCTTGCCCCTTCGAAGGCCTGCTGGTATTTCACATCCTTGTCTGTAAAATCAGCAATTTGGGTTTCGAACCTGGCCACTTGTATCCTTAATGTTTTTTGTGTGAGCTGGTAGGCCCTGTGTTTGGCCTCCAGTTGCCTGAGCGACCTTTCATAGGCCATCTTTGCCATCCGCTGGTAAGCAGGCGATTCATAGACGGAGAGCTCCAGCTCGATCTTCTTGTCCTCTACATCATAGTTGAACTGGTCGATGGCATTGCGTAGGTTCACCAGATCGACGGCACTGTCTATCTTCTCATCGTTGTAATTGAAGATCAATTTTTTGAGTGCCTCCTCGTTGGTTTCCTTGAGCTGTTTGATCCGGCCCTGATCGAGCAAGGCGACATAATCACCCTTTTGTACGATTGATCCTTCGGGTACCAAATCTTTGATTTGCGTATCCCAGATCTCCAATTTCCGGTCTCCCAACACATCCGGAATACTGATAAAGATCGATTTTTCGCTTTGAATCTCTCCCTTGCAGGTAATAACCGCCTCGAAATTGTCCTTTTTTACTTTGTAGAAGGCAGCTACCGGTTTTCGCTTGAAGAACCAGAAGGAAATCAGCACGATCAGTAGGAGTAATGCCGACAGAAAGAGGATTTTTTTAGATTTTGAAAGTTTCATTGGTTCAGGATTTTTTCAAAATCGGCAGTTAAGTCACTTTTCTTATCAAAATTATAGAGGGCCAGCTGTCGAATCTGGTAATAGGAGACCCAATATTTCCGCAGGGAGGCAATGTAGGCCCGCTTTGCATTTTCCAGATCGGTGCGGGCAATGTTCAGTTTGGTAACATCGAGTTTTCCGATCTTAAAGCGCCGCATCGTCACGTCGAACCCCATCTGGGCTATGGTATCCGCCTTGGCAGAGTTTTGAACCATTTCCGACTGAAGATTGAACTCCATCACATTCATCATCACGGATTGCTGAAA
>CAINVV010000175.1 GCA_903854235.1 uncultured Bacteroidia bacterium
GGTAAATCCCATGAAGAACATCAGTACGATGGTCACCAGGATGAAGCCAATGATGATGGTATTGTTCAGCTCTTCGAGGGTATTTCTTGTCATGCGGCTCTGATCCCCTGAAATGGTCAGGGTCAGATCCTCTGGAAGCTCTTTGCCCTTCACGTTGGCAACGATCTCCTTGATCTGGTCGGATGCATCCAATAGGTTGGTACCGCTTTTTTTGATTACATTTAATGTGATGACGTTTTTTCCATCCAGACGGGAAAAGCTCTCTTGCTCTTTAAAGTCGTCCTTCACTTCGGCGAGATCACTTAATTTGATGTAAGCTCCGCCGGAGGCGTGAACTACAATGTCCCGAATCTCCTGCACTTTTTCGAACTGCCCCTTCAGACGAACGGAATTTTTGGTTCCATTCATGGTGATTGTACCGCCGGAAATGGTTAAATTCTCGCGGGAAACTGCACTTTCGATGTCCGAAAAGGTAACCCTGGCGGCTTGCATCTTGAAGATATCGGCATTGATCTGGATCTCCCGTTCAAGGGCACCAACGATATCCACCCTCGTAATTTCCTTGACCCCTTCAATTTTATCCTGCATGATGTCGGCATATTTTTTCAGTCTGTCGAGGTCATAATTGCCGGAGATATTGATGTACATCACAGGGAATTCTGCCAGGTTGACATCCATTATCTGTGGCTGATCGGGGAGGTCACTCGGCAAATCGGTTTTCGATTTGTCAACGGCATCCCTTACCCGCTGTTTGGCAGATTCTACGGCTACACTTGGGTCAAACTCTACAATGATGGATGAAAAATCCTGTACTGAATTGCTGGTTATTTTCTTGACATCCGCAATGGATTTGAGCTGTTTCTCAATGGGGCGGGTAATCAGGTTCTCGATATCCACAGGAGATGTTCCCGGATAGGGAGAATTGACAATGATATAGGGAATCACTACTTCGGGGAACTGTTCTTTCGGAATCTGGTAGTAATTTAGCAAACCAAGTACCGAGATGATAAAAGCAAGTACATACACACTCGTCTTGTTATCAACCGCCCAGCTGGTCGCAAAAAATTCCTTGATAAAAAATTTATCTTTTGACATGTTTGTTTTTTTTGTCTGTTAGAAAATGACGGTTGACCCCTCTTTCAGGTTCTGATAACCTGCGGTGATCACCTGATCACCGGCAGTCAAACCAGAGGTAATTTCTGATTCACCGTTGTATTCCATTCCGGTAGTTATTTTTCTGCGTACAGCTGTGACCTTGTCCCCGTTTTTTGCAATGGCATAAACAAATTTTCCATCCTGATTGCTTTGGATGATATTTGCCGGAAGAATCAGGGAGCTTTCGTTGGTATAATCCTTGATCTTGATGTAGGCAATCATGTTGGCACGAAGCTCAACCTCTTTGGTGGAGAAACGGCATTCTACTTTGAAAGTTCGGTTGGAAGGATCAATGAAGCGGCTGGTAAAACTTAATTTGGTTTCAATTTCCTGTCCAAGATCTGGGAAACGAACAAAGGCCTGGTTCCCATTTTTGATGCGGGAAGCAAAATTTTCAGATATTTCTCCGGAAACCTTGGCCGAGCTCATGTTGATCACCCTGATGGCAGAGGTTGGCTGACCTGGTGAAGCAAGTTGCCCTACCCTGAGTGGAACACTTTCAACGGAACCGCTGATGGGAGAAACTACATTGGCCATTTCAATTTGTTCCTGTAAGGTCTTGATGCGTCTTTCAAGTGACTCTTTTCCACTCTTTGATTGCAGATACTGAACTTCGCTGCCAATTTTCTTGTCCCACAAGTTTTTCTGCTTTTCGTAAATGATGGCAGCAAGATCCAGCTGTGTTTTGACCTCTTCCACGGTTTGTTTCAATACCTGTGCATCAAGGGTGGCCAGTATTTGTCCTTTTTTTACAATTGATCCCTCCTTTACAAAAACATTGGTGACCACACCGGCCATTTGAGGACTAACAGACACGTTTTGGTCGCCATCCACGACTCCTTGTATTTCAACAAAATGTAAGAAAGTGGAGGTTTCCAGTTTTTTGACATTGACATTTACTGCCTTATCCGGTTTTTGCTGGTTGGGATTAACCTCGGACTCCAATTTTGAAATGGTTGTGTTCAATACATCCCTTTCGGTTTTTAATTTTTCCAATGCTCCTTTTTTGTCTGTGTTCTGATTGCAGGCGACCAGCGTGGCAAGGATGGCCAAAGTGAATAATGAGTTTTTCATATAATTGTATTTTTGTTTTTTATGTCTTTTGGATCATTCCCGTTTGGTTCTCCACGGGGAGAGTCCATCGGTTGAATGCCATATTTGGTTATTTGTTTAATTCCTGATTGATGTTGTAAAGCTTTTCCAATTTTGTCTTTGCAGTAGCAAGGTCATAAATACTTTGGTAGTAGCTGGAAAGACTGGCCAGGTATTGATTCTGTGTCGTAGTCAGATCCATGCTCGAGGAGACGCCGTTCTTGTATTTTTCCAGGGTGCGCTGGTAGATTTCATCCGAAAGCTTCAAGCTTTTCTTTTGAATCTCATATTTCTCAAATTTTAATTTAAGGTCAGTATGAAACTGGTCAGCCTGAAGCATCAGGTTATTGAAAACCAAATTTCTGGTATTGTCCATTTTACTTATCGCCAGTTTTTTCTGGGATACCGCTGCCATTCTTTGTCCGCTGCTAAAGATGGGAAGGCTGATATTGACGCCCAACACATCCTTCACTGAGAAATCAAAGGCAGGCTTGCTGGTTTTTTCCGTGTGGTTATAAAAGCCTGAAATCACCGGCATGTAGGCGGCAATGGCATTTTGATATTCCAACTTGGAAAGATCGGCGGCCGTTTTAATAATTTTGTAGTCAATGTTTTTTTCAATGTTGAATTGTGCACTCAGGAGATTTGCTACTTCAGAGGGCTGTGTATAGCTGGATCCAAGCGTATCTGTCAAACGAACATTCACCTTCGCATCGACCCCAATGATGATTTTCAGGAGTCTGTTGGCGACATCCAGATTGCCAATTACCTGGTTCATAGCGTTCAGCAGGTTGTTGGCAGTCAGTTCGAGCTGATCTACATCTGTCTTCTCAACAAATCCCTGCTTGTTCATTTCACCGATCTCATATTCGGTCTTCTTGACATTGTCCAAGTTCTTTTGGAGGTTCTTGAGACTCTCTTCGGCTACTAGAATCATGTAATAGGTGTTTATAACTGATTCATTGACATCCTGAACAACTTTTTCCGTGTTCTCGTTCGTTTGCAGGTAGAGCGTTTTCATGGCCTTCAGACCAACCAGATAAGATCCGTTGAAGATGAGCTGTGAAGCTGTAAAGTCGAAAGTCATGCTATTTTTCACGCCCAACTCTATGGCAGGAGTGCCTGGTCCCATGGTACCCGGAGGAAGGGAAGGAACATGGGGCAGAAATTGATAAGCTCCCTTGGAGTCGATATGTGGCAGGCCTATGGCAGTGGTCTCCCAGATTTTCTTTCGGGCAATCTCCATATCCAGGGTGGAATTACGGATGTTGGCATTGTTTTGAAAGGCGAGTCTTCTGGCTTCCTGGATGGAAACCCGAAGCGTGTCCTGGGCATCACCTTTTTTGACGCCCAAAAGGAACAAAAAAATGGTTATCAGAATTAGATAACGTTTAGAAAGTGACATAGTTACTATTTTTTTATTGTGTTGATATATTCCATTATTTCTTTCTTTCTGGATTCAAAATAGGCAAGACCAGTTGAGGTGGAAATGGCTCGGATATGGTTTTCAAATAGCACCTCAAAAAGCTGTATAAAGTTAATATCCAGCATTTTGCAAATGTCTGAATTGTGAAGTTCTATAAAACTGTTGAGATAAATGGTTGCAACCAGATCAACATTGATGTCATCACGATAAATTTGCTCATTGATTCCCTGCTGAATATTGATTTTCATCCCTTCAAAAACATTCCTGCGTTTCCGCTCAACAAATAAATCATAAAGTTGGGTGTAGTACTTTTGCATTTCAAAACGAATCATCGGATTGATACGCTTCATCTCATCATTGACCAATTGACTGATTTTGAGTAGTTTTTCGATGGCATTGATGTTAAGTTTGTCCATCTCTTCACTCATCAACTGCAACCTGTCGTCTTCGTGGAGAAATATCTTTTCCAGAAGCTCTTCCTTGTTCTTGACGAAGGTATAAAGCGTTTTTTTTGAAATGCCCAGTCTGTGGCTTATGTCATCCATACTCAGGTTTTTTAACCCATAGGCATAAAATAAATCTCGGATCGGTTCCACCAACTCCCTGAATCTATCATTTGGTATATCAGACCTTTCCATCATTCTTAGAATCCTTTAAACATTTGAAAGCACAAAACTAGGAAACATATTTTACATAAAACGTTTCCTAATGTTAAATGTTTCTTAAGTCTTTAACTGGAGTCGGATTGAACGACTGTATTTTGCCATTTTTTTAAGATTTTGGAAACCATTATCTTTGAGGGGTTAAAATTATTCGGTATGAGCAGGGTCATGGCCATTGATTACGGGAAGAAGCGGGTAGGAGTGGCAGTGACAGATCCGTTACAGCTTATTGCTACCAGATTGGATACCGTTGACACAGAACGCATCTGGCTTTTTTTGGACGATTATTTTAAAAAGGAAACTGTCGAATTGGTTTTGGTCGGCTATCCTGTTCAACCCAATGGCCAACCCTCTGAAGCGTTGAGGTACATTAATCCATTTTTGCAGAAGTTCCAGCAGAGGTATCCGATGGAGGTCAGGCAGGTAGATGAGCGGTTTACCTCGCGAATGGCCTTTCAGTCGATGATTGATGCCGGTTTACGCAAAATGCAGCGTCAGGACAAGGGCACCGTGGATGGTGTGAGTGCTACCATCCTCTTGCAATCATTTCTTGAACAAAAAAAGTATATTTGAAACATGATTTTGCCAATCACATTGTACGGTGATCCGGTTCTGAGAAGAGTAGCCGGAAATATAGACCTGAATTATCCGGGTCTTGTTGATTTGATTGAAAATATGTTTGAATCCATGTACAATGCCGAAGGTGTTGGGCTGGCTGCACCGCAAGTGGGTTTACCCATTCGTGTGTTTGTGGTTGATTTGTCTCCGCTGGCCAAAGATGAGCCTACTTTGGCTGGATTTCGAAAAGCCTTTATCAATGCGAAAATTGTTGAGCGAAGTGGGGAGGAAGAGCTGATGGAAGAGGGATGCCTTAGTATTCCGGGCATTCATGAAGAGGTCTACAGGAAAAATTACATCCGTATTCAATATCTTGACCTGACTGGCGCGGCGCACGATGAGGAATATACAGGCTATACGGCCAGGGTGCTTCAGCACGAATATGACCATCTGGATGGGGTCATGTTTACGGATCATTGTTCCCCTTTGCGCAAAAGATTACTGAAAAGAAGGTTAACTGAAATTTCCAAAGGGATCACATCTGCCACCTATCGGGTGAAGATTCCAAAAATATAAATTTCCATTTTGCTTTGGAAAAGCTTTTACCAGCCCTTGATTTTTAGGACTGGTTTTTTCTTTTTTTCACAAGAAAGCCGTAACTTGAGGTGAATACCCACCCATCAAATGTTTGGTTCAGGATTTAAGGTTTCGGCCGTTCCGTTTCTTCGCCTTGTTATCCCACTGTGTGTCGGGATAGGAATCTTCCACGTTTATCCTGTTTTTCATCCATTGCAGTTGGTTGCTTTGTTGCTGGTTGTAATCTTTTTGCTAGTCTGTTTCAAAGAGATCTCATTCCGTTTTCAATCCTGCTGGGGAGCCTTGTTAATGCTTGCAATGGTTGTTTTTGGCTTTCTTCGCGCATCAAAACAATCAGAACTTTTTCCTCTCCTCACCAACCAACAGTATTTCGCAGTACTCGATGATTACCCAAAAGAAAAGGAGAAGACTTTTCAATTGATTTGCCAACTGCTTCCCTCCGGAGGCAAAGTCATTACCTATCTTCCCAAATTGCCTGCTGTTGGCCGGGCAAAACCTGGTGATCTGATCTCTTTCGATGGACTGCCTGAGCTGATGCAGAATGAAGGGAATCCATTTGAATTTGATTATTGCGGCTATCTACACCGTCAAAACATTGGATATCGGATTTTTCTGAAGGAAAACAAATTCTGTTTTATACAGGATTTCAGCTTGTTGAATATTCAGCGACGGGCACTCATCCTCCGACAAAAACTGATTGAAATTTTGTATAAGTCGGGAATTGGGAGAAATCAGGTCCAACTGATCGCCTCCATCTCCTTTGGCGCCAGGGATGATGTAGACAAGGAGACCATCCAAAGCTTTACCAATACTGGAGTCATTCATGTATTGGCCGTTTCGGGAATGAACGTTGGATTGATATTTGTTATTCTTGACTACTTTCTGCTTTTTCTTAAGTCGTGGAGGAGAGGCAGATACTTGCACCTGCTAATAATTCTTGCCGGAATATGGGGTTATTCTCTTATCACGGGCATGTCCCCTTCGATATTAAGGGCTGCCACCATGTTTTCAATTGTGCTGATTGGAAATACCTTGCATAGGAATTCGAACATCTTCAATTCTCTTGCTGCTTCAGCCTTTTTGCTGATTTCCTTTGATCCTTCGATGCTGCTGGATGCCGGATTTCAACTCTCCTATGCTGCAGTACTGGCCATTCTTATATTGCAACCACTTCTATTCGGTCTGCTTCATTTCCATTATTCCTTCTTCGAAAAAATATGGGAACTACTATCGGTTACGATAGCTGCACAGTTTGGAACCCTACCCCTTACCCTTTACTATTTTCACCAGTTTCCGGTCTATTTTCTTTTGGCTAATCTGGTAGTTATTCCACTGGTTACCTTTATTTTGTATCTCTCCATTGTGGTCATTTTGTTTTCACTGCTATCGGGCTTCATCACCTGTTTGCTGGGGGTAGTTTTAGACTGGTCTGTTAGGTTGGTATTGTTTTTTGTGGATTTCACGGCAAATTTGCCCCAGTCAGTCATCAGGGGATTGTATCCAACCATTTGCCAGATATTGATCACCTGCTTGCTCATATTTTTATTTTACGGATTTTACAAGACAAGAAAATTACACCTCTTAAAGGCAGGTTTGTTCATGACAATACTTCTGACCATTTCCTTAGGTTTAGCTGCGTATAAACGAATTGTAAGAGATGAGTTGGTCATTTTTAACGTTCCCGGATCGAGGGTGCTATCGATCACAAATGGTCCCTCTACGTTGGTGCTTTATGATAGTTGTCAGGCTTCCCGCGAAAGGATGGAATACTATTTGAAACCCTATCTAGCCACCAGAGGTATCCGCAAGGTTAAATGGTTCAGAATTTCTGATTCACTTCGGATCGTGCGACCATCCGTCAGTGTAGTGGGCCATTTCATTTTTTTTGAAGGAAGCAGGATCTACCTTCAGTCAGCTGATACAGAGGTAGAAAATCCTCCGGATGAAGAATTGTGTGCTGATTTGGTTTGGATGCGTGAGTTTGGGGTGCATCCTTCCCGGCAGATCTTTATTCCAAAGTCAAAAGTGGTTTTATTTCGGACCGCGCGACATATCGGTAATATGCCACCTTTTAAACCTCCGCAAGAAGGCATTGATCTGACAAAAGCGGTTCAATTGTGTAGGTCAACCTCCATTTTTGGTTCAAGAGGTGCAATGATTTGCCGATACTTCACTCCGTGAGGCTGTTGGTCCCAAATCATCCTTTTAGATCCGCCTATTCCATGCTGCAACTATTCCAGCAAGACTCCCTTGCCCTGTCTGATAATTTCCGCCTCTCCTGAAGTGCAGTCGATAATGGTAGAAGGACGATTGCCCCCAAAACCGCCATCAATGACCAGATCGACCTGATGTCCATATTTTTCTTCGATTAGTTCGGGATCCGTGATGTATTCCAGTACCACATCGTCGTGGTGAACGGAAGTTGAAAGAACAGGGTTCCCAAGCTCTTTGACGATGGATCGGAGAATGTTGTTGTCGGGAATCCTGATCCCAATATTTTTCTTGGAGTTTTTGAAAAGTTTTGGAACATTCGAATTCGCTTGAAGCAGGAAGGTAAACGGGCCAGGCAGATTCTTTTTTAACAATTTAAAGATGCTGTTGGAGAAAGGCCTGCAATAGTCCGAAATCTGGCTCAGGTCATAAAGTATAAATGAGAAATCAGCCTTTTCGGGTTTGACATTTTTGATTCTGGCTACCCGTTCTACCGCTTTTGATTTGGTAATGTCGCAACCTATTCCATAAATGGTATCTGTTGGAAAAATGATCACAGCCCCATCCCGCAATAGTTCCACTATTCTGTCAATCTCCTTTTGATTGGGATTTTCATCGTATAATCTAACAAGCATGGAAGACAGTCCTGGTTTTTAGCTTAGAAATAGTAAAATTAACTTTTTTCGATATAC
>CAINVV010000176.1 GCA_903854235.1 uncultured Bacteroidia bacterium
GCCATCGGCAAAAAAATCACCGTGGTCCAGGCGGTGGCCGACCAGTTGGAACTGACAAATGTTACAGCTAGAAAAAGCAGGATTCAGGAGATAAAACAGCATTTCGATTTCGTACTCAGCAGGGCTGTTACCGCCTTCCCCGAATTTGTTGCCATGGTTCGCAAAAACGTCGCACCACGTTCCAATAATGCGGTTCCAAACGGAATTATCTACCTCAAAGGCGGAGAATTCGAAGAAGAAATAAGACCGTTTAGAGCGACTGCCGAAATCTATGATCTATCAAAAATATTCACGGAACCCTTCTTTGAAACAAAGAAGGCAATCTATCTGCCAATCAGGTAATTTAAACAAAATATAAATTTGATCACTATTTCTCCATTTGTTTGGACGATAAATAAAAAAAAACTATTTTTGCACTCCTTAATTGGGAGAAATAAGGTAGTGAAGAAAACCATTTCCCTGAGATAAAAGTCATTGATTTCTTTATCTCCATTGGGAAAAAAGAATTGTACAGCGGCTGTTCTCCCGTAAGTACGGGAATCTTTGAAAAAATAAATTATTCAGATATGAAAAGAACATTTCAACCTTCGAACAGAAAAAGAAAAAACAAGCACGGGTTCCGTGAAAGAATGTCTACCTCCAATGGTCGCCGTGTTTTGAACGCCCGTCGCGCAAAGGGTCGTCACAAACTTAGCGTTTCTGATGAGCCAAATCACAAAAGATAGTAGGTAAATCATCCATTGTGATAGGCAAAAGGTAAAGAACTCGATTCTTTACCTTTTGTGTTTTAGATCATCTCGGAGTTCGCTTTGACAAAATCCGTAACTTCGCAGTACCGGATTTTCTTGCTTCCGGACTGAATCCAAAATTGAAAATCCAAAATCCAAAATTCCCTATGACTTCTTCCCTGTTTGCACTCTTTGAGCAATCCGGCGTCTCGGCCGAATTAATGAAAATAGCAGGAAAAGTATCTGCCGGAGAACGTATTACTACCATGGAGGGGGAATTGCTTTTCCGGGATGCCTCCCTGCCATTCCTTGCTGTACTGGCCGACCATGTCCGGCACAGAATCAATGGGAAACAGGTATTTTACAACAGGAACATTCACCTCGAACCCACCAATATCTGCGTGAACCATTGTGCTTTCTGCTCCTACAGGCGCAAGAAAGGAGAAGAGGGATGCTGGGAATTTGGCATCGACGAATTGGTAAAAATGGCTGAAAGTCATGCTCTTTCGGGAATCACGGAGATTCACATCGTCGGGGGTGTCCACCCTGACAGGGATGTCTATTTCTATGCCGATTTGATCCGGGAAATCAAAAAAATAGTACCAACGGTTCAGATCAAAGCCTTTACTGCCGTGGAAATTGACGCCATGTGCCGGTTCGCCTCCCTTGGGATCAGGGAAGGATTGATTTTACTGCAGGAAGCCGGACTAGTTTCCCTGCCAGGTGGCGGAGCCGAAATTTTTGATGAGACTTTGCGTGCTAAAATCTGTCCCGACAAGACCGATTCGGAGGGTTGGCTGAACATCCACCGAACGGCCCATAAACTGGGAATACCAACCAATTCCACCATGTTGTATGGTTTATTGGAGGGTTATTCCCATCGGATCGACCACCTTAACCGGCTTCGGACCCTCCAGGATGAGACGGGAGGTTTCAATGCCTTTATCCCCCTGAAATTCCGCCACTACAACAACCGTTTCTCTTACGTAGCCGAGCAAACAACGGTGGAAGATCTGAAAAATTATGCCGTTTCACGAATTTTCCTCGACAATATCCCGCACCTGAAGGCCTACTGGCCTATGATAGGGAAACAGGTCGCCCAACTATCGCTCGCCTTTGGTGTGGATGACCTGGACGGCACCATCGACGACACCACCAAAATATACTCGATGGCAGGATCAGAGGAGCAATCCCCTGCTGCTACAACCGGACAGCTTGTCGACATGATCCGGGGAGCGGGTTTTGTTCCGGTGGAAAGAGATACTTTGTACAATGTAATAAGAAGTACTTAAAGTCCTCTAAGTACTCTAAATACTTTCTTCTAAAGAATAATTTCTAAATTTACCTTATCAATTTCTTATCACCTCCCCATGCATCTAAAGGAATTCCTTCTCAGCAAGATATTCAGAAAACATCTCCTGGCAGCAGTCGGTCTTACTCTTCTTTTGCTTTGGCTGACGATGTTGATGCTCTCTTTTTACACCCATCGCGGCGAAAGTCTTCCTATTCCTGATTTTTCGGGTATGACCATGTCGGAGGCCAGAGAGGCCGCACACAAGATGAATCTGAGGTTTGAGCTGGAAGATTCCGTCTACCGCGCCGACAAGAAAAAAGGGACCATCCTGATGCAAAAACCGGCAGCTGGTCACAAAATAAAATCAGGAAGAATGATTTACCTGACACTGGTTTCCTCCACACCTGGCAAGGAAGAGGTCCCAAAATTGACGGACATTTCCCTGCGTCAGGCAAAAGTATTGCTGGAATCCAGAGGGTTCACCATTGGGAAAGTAGAGTTCATTCCCTCTGAATTCAACGATTTGGTTCTTCAGCAGAAAAACAATGGAGTTCCGGTTGAACCTGGCACCACGCTTAACAGTGGAGCCATGATCGATCTCGTGGTCGGACAGAACCACGGAAGCAGCGAGACTCCCATCCCTGATTTCTCAGGAATGACCCTTTCCGAAGCAATGGTTCTCCTCGACCTTCGGCAACTGGCCTCCGGAGCGGTTACTTATGATGTGAGTGTAACCAGCCACGCCGATACCCTGACTGCCAAGGTAGTCAGCCAATTTCCCTTAGCCGATTCTACCCAGTACATTCCGGCCGGTAGTGCCATAAACCTTGTCCTTTCCCTCCGGGCGAAGGAATAAACCGGTATTCATAGCTCCATGACCCAACAAGACGATCCCTTTTTTGACGAATCCGATCTCCCCGAAGAGATTGAAGAGCTTACCGGACAATTTGAGCACCATCGCTTTGTGGCCGATCCCGGACAAGGATTGATGCGCGTAGACAAATTTCTGTCCAACCGGATGCTGGGAACTTCCAGAAACCGGATTCAATTGGCTGCCGAAGCGGAGTGTATCCTGGTAAACGGCAAACCCGTCAAATCCAATTACCGGGTCAAACCAAACGACGAGGTAACGGTGGTGATGGACTATCCCAGAAGGGAGACCAAAATCATTGCTGAAGATATTCCGATCAATGTCATTTACGAGGATGAAGAGTTACTCATCGTCAACAAACCGCCCGGACTGGTGGTTCATCCCGGGCACGGGAATTATACCGGAACACTGGTCAATGCCCTGGCTTTCAGATTTCAGGGACTCCCTCTCTATGGAGGCGATGATCCCAGGCCAGGATTGGTCCACCGAATCGACAAGAACACCTCCGGACTTTTACTGGTGGCAAAAACGGAGCACGCCAAGCTGAATCTGGCGATGCAGTTTTTCAGAAAAACGACGCAGCGCCAGTATGTGGCCCTTGTCTGGGGCAATCTGGTTGCTGATTTAGGTACCATTGAAGGAAACATCGGTCGCAGCACGAAGGACAGGCAGGTATTTACTGTCTACCCCAAAGGCGATCACGGGAAACCGGCAGTCACCCATTACCGGGTACTGGAGCGGCTCGGTTATGTCAACCTGGTGGAGTGTGTTCTGGAAACAGGCCGGACGCACCAGATCAGGGTACACATGAAAGAGCTTGGCCATCCCCTTTTCAACGATGAGGTATACGGTGGAAATAAAATTCTGAAGGGAACCACCTTCACCAAATACAAACAGTTTGTGGAGAACTGCTTCGACTTGCTGCCACGTCAGGCCCTGCACGCCAAGACGCTAGGCTTCATCCATCCGACTACCCACCAGGAGATGACTTTCGATTCTGAGCTGCCGGAGGATATGAAGGCTTGTATTGAAAAGTGGAGGAATTATTTGGTAACGAGGGAATAATATGCGAATTTGCGAATTATGGAACACAGAAATGTGGTACTGGAAAAGAGTTTTGAATTCGCCTTGTTAATCATTGCGTTTACAGAAGAACTTGAACGACAGAAAAAATTTGTAATTGCAAGACAAATATTAAAGTCAGAAACTTCGATTGGTGCAAATATCAGTGAAGCTCAGTCGTGTGAAAGCAAAGCTGATTTTATCCACAAATTAAAAATCGCTTCTAAAGAGGCAAATGAAACCATATATTGGTTGATGCTATGCAAATCATCAGCCTCCTATCCATTTAAAGACTCACTAATCGATAAATTAAACGAATTACAGAAGTTATTGTCTGCCATAATTTCCACCTCAAAACACAACGATCAAGATATCAATCATTAGCATATTAGCAAATTAGCACATTATCACATGATGAAAAATATAGCCATCGTAGCGGGAGGAGACTCATCCGAATATGTGGTCTCCGTAAGAAGTGGAGCCAATGTTTTCAGTGCCATTGACCGTCAGAAATTCACCCCATGGATGATCTCCATCCGGAATGGAATCTGGTCGGTACTGGAAGATGACAAGGGAATTGCCTCCATCGACAAGGGAGATTTTTCCTTTTACCTGAACGGAGAAAAAATCCGTCTGGAATATGCCTATATCATGATTCACGGCACACCCGGCGAAGACGGTATCCTGCAGGGCTATTTCGATATGCTGGGTATCCCCTATTCCTCCTGTGGCGTTCAATCCTCTGCCCTTACATTCAATAAAAATTTCTGTAACAAGTACCTCCGGTCGTACGATATCCAGATGGCCAGATCCTTGCGCCTGGTTGCCGGCGAGAAATGGAATCCGGAAGAGGTAGTCAGGGAACTTTCGCTGCCCCTGTTTGTCAAGCCAAGTGCTGGCGGTTCCAGTTTTGGCGTGACGAAGGTAAAAAAAGAGGAGGAGCTGGCAGCAGCTGTCGACAAAGCGCTGAAGGAGAGCCCCGAGGTATTGATAGAACAGTTTATTGAAGGAAAAGAATTTACCTGCGGAGTGGTAAAAATTGGAGATAAAAAAATAATCCTGCCGGTCACCGAAGTAATCCCTAAAAATGAGTTTTTCGATTACGAAGCCAAATATACGCCAGGGATGACAGAAGAGATCACTCCGGCCAGAATCAGCGAAACCCTGACGAAAAAGGTTCAGTCCCTCTCCTCGGAGATTTACGATTTATGCAACTGCAAGGGAATTGTCAGGGTCGATTATATCCTGAAAGGAGAGATTTTCTATTTTCTGGAGATCAATACCGTACCCGGAATGACCGCCACCAGCTTTATTCCGCAGCAGATAAGGGCCGCAGGACTAAACCTGACAAATCTGCTGACTGAAATCATCGAAGAAGGAATCCAATAATTTTTTGTCACAACTGTACCGGAAGATATTTTATGCACATTCTGTGTACATCAATTGTTAATAGCTGTTCATAACCATACATACCAGATTTTAAGGTACTGAATCAGGCGCACCTAGCCGATGACAACTTCCAAAGAGAAGAATGCTATTTTTTAATATCTCCTGACTACCTTTGAAAATACGCAGGAAATAAAAAAACTATCTGACTTTTAATACGTTATGGCCGAACAACAGAACAATTACCGAAGCAAGGGCAAGCCAGCCAATACCATCGAACAGTTGAACGCCTATTATGGCAAGGTTCCGCCACAGGCCACCGAGGTGGAAGAGGCCGTCTTGGGTGCGCTGATGCTGGAAAAGGATGCCTACCATACCGTACAAGCCATTCTGAAGCCGGAAAGTTTCTACAAGGAGGAGCACAAGAAGATCTTCAACGCCATCAAGGAGCTTGCCTCCAAGGAGAAACCCATCGATTTGCTGGTAGTCACGCAGGCCTTGAAAAACAGGGGAGAACTCGATGAAGTGGGCGGCCCGCTTTACATCACCCAGCTGACCAGCAGGGTTGCCTCAGCGGCGCACATTGAATTTCATGCCCGTATCATTGCCCAAAAATACATTCAACGTGAGTTGATTCTCATTTCTTCCGAGATCCAGAGCAAATCGTACGAAGATGCCATGGAACTGAACGACCTGATCGATTTCGCAGAGTCGTCCCTTTTTAGGGTCACGGAAGGAAACATCACGAAAGAGTCGCAACCTATCAAACCCTTGCTGCAAAAGGCTGTGGAGCAGATCGAGATCAACTCCAAAAAGCCCGACGGGTTGAGTGGTATCCCCTCCGGTTTTACGAAACTGGACCAAATCACAGGCGGATGGCAGAAAACCGATCTCATCATCATTGCAGCAAGGCCAGCAATGGGAAAAACCGCCTTCGTGCTGACCATGGCGCGCAACATGGCGGCCACCC
>CAINVV010000177.1 GCA_903854235.1 uncultured Bacteroidia bacterium
CCAATCCATTTGTATCTGCTATCTTCTTTCCCTTGACCCTCTCTGTGATACCGCCAAATGCTTTTTGTTCACCCGGCGAGGAGGCCAAAATCGTAAACTCACCGGGTGAAGGATGGGGTGATTCATCCAACCGATTTTCCCTGAAACTGATTCATCCGGTGAGTCTGTTCCTCACCGGGTGAATCCACTCCCAATCCATTTGTATCTGCTATCTTCTTTCCCTTGACCCTCTCTGTGATACCGCCAAATGCTTTTTGTTCACCCGGCGAGGAAGCTCAAACAATGCAAACTCAACGGGTGAAGGATGGGGTGATTCATCCAACCAATTTACCCTGAAACTGATTCACCCGGTGAGGATCCACGCTTGCTCCTGATTTCGAGGCCCTCCACATAAAGCTCCTCCACCTTCTTTCTTGCCCATTCGGTCTTGCGCAGAAAAGTAAGGCTGGATTTAATAGAGGGATCGTTGGCAAAACAGTTGATCCGGATCAGGTATGCCAGCTGCGGCCAGCCATAAAAATCGACCAGTTCGTTCAGTATCATCTCCAGGGTCTTGCCGTGAAGTGGGTTATTTTTCTGCGTGCCTTCCATACTTTTCTAGTTCTCGGTAATTGGTTTCAAAATTCTATCCTGCCGGGAAGGTTGATCCCCTGAATTTTAATGACCGGCTGATCACCTGCCAGATCTTTCAGATGATAACGAATCACCACTGTTTTTGTTTCTCCAGGAAGGAGTGAAACATAGTTATCGCTCAGGAACTGCGGCAAAACAGGTGCTCCTGCTGCTTTTTTCTCCAGTACCATCTCGGTAAAGAAGGAGATCGCTTTCGCGGGATTCTTCAGGGTCAAAGTGATCGTCCCCTCTTCCCCTTCTTTTGTTTCAACCTTGGTTATTTCAGGTTTTACAGGGGTCATCCCATTGATCTTCGTAAAATCTGCAAAGGATTTTTGCGGTGTGTAGTACCACAAATATTTCTCCCAGGCCATCTGATCGGGTTCCGTAGCCAGCCAATAGAAATTGTCGGCAACAATTTCACCGGTAGTATTCTTCAGCTTCAGGTCCAGAAAATAGACTTCGTGGCTTCCCTTTAAAACGGGCAATTCACTCACCATTTGTGTCCTGTTTTCAGGGGTGGAAACTTTTACGCTCTTTTCAAATATCTTTTCAGATTGAAGATTAAAAATAGAAACAGATGCTTCATAATTTTCCATTGCCCCCCTGGTATCGTTGCTGACATAAATTTTCTTGTCAAAATAGTTGTACATCACGTTCATCGGAGCACACGCTTTTTTGGTACCGTACAAGGCGCCGGTCGGCATCAGTGAATAATCATACAACTGCCAGTAAAACTCCGGCCAGGGTGAGTTGAGCATCCACTGGACCACTCCGGTCGAAATCGGTTTATTGACGACAAAAGCCTCAAACATTGGTCGGATGGCTTCGTAATTCATCAACTGGGATTTCAGTGCCAGCTCTTCCAGATTTTTAGGTTCGCCGTACCGCTTGTTCAGCGCATTCAGATAAACTTTCACGGATCCGAAATCCTTCCGGCCGGAGTGCCAGTCCCACTGGTCGTTCATCGGAGGCCACAGCTTTTCGGCAGGCATCATCTGCTTGATGCACCAGATGGGCGGAATTTGAGGGCCAGGGCCTGTCTCAGAATTAAAACCAAAGGCACCGCCATACTTCTTGTCTTCGTACCAGTAGATCGGCGGAACATATTCGTAGGGACCATTCATCTTCATCCCGGATGGTCCCGAGATCTTGCTGACATAACTGCCTGAGGAGATGAGCAGAGGTCTGGTCGGATCCTGTTTTTTCAGCACCTCGTTGTATCTGGCTTCCAGTTCGGGTTTGGGATAGGCATCGCTGCCGGTGGCCCAGGTCAGGATGGAAGGATGATTTCGCAACCAGCGAACCTGGTCTTTCAGGTAGACCGCCAGCAGATCCATCTCTTTCGGCGTCAATTTGACACCGCTCTGTTCCACACCCACATTGATGGGCTGAGACGCACCGTCCACAACAGGCTTCATCTCCAGTCCGAGGTAGTCTGGCCACTCCCACTGGCAGCTCCAGCCCACCAGCATCAGGATGCCGTTTTCGTCGCAGAGGTCAAAAATATGGTGGTTGTTTCCCCAGATTCCTTCGAATCGGATCGAGTTCATGTTCATCTCCTTCACCATTCGGATCTGCGCTTCATCTTTTTCAGGCATATAACGGAGGAAGAGATCATCGACCCATCCGCCACTCTTGATCAGCACCTCACGGCCATTAATCTTGTATCCCCTGACAGTATCCTTCATGAGATAGGTCTCAATCTTACGGATGCCAAATCGTGTGGTATGCTGATCTGCCAGCTGATGGTGCGCTTTTAGTTCCATTTTAAGGTTGTACATCTCGGCTTTGCCTAACCCGCTGGGCCACCACAACCTTGGATTTTCAACTTTCAAATCAAAAACAACAGGCTTCGTTTCTCCAGCTTTAACCGGAAAGTCGGAACTGAAGGAAATATTTTCGATCTCTCCACTGACAACTACCTGTTCCTCTTGATCCGAATAGTTGGTGACATCGGCAGAAACCTTCAGCGTAGCACTCTTCAGGGTGGCAAGATCCACATCAGGTGCAACAAATAGGTGATCCAACGATACCTTTGCCGTCCGTTTAAGGTGAACTTCCCGAAAAATTCCCATGTATTTGTCGGGAGGGGTTGGCGCCCAGTCGACGAATCCCATGTAAAAATCGCGGGGTTTTGGTGGAAATATCTCGATGGCAAGAATGTTGTCTTTATCCTTTGAGACAGCAGAAATATTCAGGTCAAATTGCCGGAAGGCGCCATAAATCGTATCCTTGGCTGAAATAAGTACTCCGTTCAGGTAAATATTTGCGCGGTAGTTGATCCCGTCAAGCTGCAAACGGGCTACTTCAAACCCAGCATCGAAACCCTTTAGATCGAAAGTCGTCCTGAACCACCACGGATCCTGAAAATCAGTTTTGGGAATATTCTCCAGATTTTTCCCAAAGAAGGGATCCTTGATCACACCGGCCTCAACAAGGGCGCCCATCACGGTAGTGGGGACTGAGGTTTTAACCCAATTTGACAAATCGAGATTCGTGGAATTACTGAGTGCAATCCCATCCAGGTCTGTCTTTTTCGAGGAGAGGATGGACCAGTTTTCGGTAAGCAGTCGCTCTTCAACCCGGGCTGGTTTGTGACAGGAACTGCCGACAAATAGTAACAGGAGTGCAAAATATTGCATTTGAAACTTCATGGTAATTAAGTTGTAGTGTTGAATTGGAACCAAAGGTAAGGATTCTCCAAAATCTATTGTGTCCTACTTTGTCTATTATGGTGGGAAAATCTCTTTTGACTGCAAATATTTAACCCTCAACCACAAAAAATTGCTTTTCACCAAACATTCTACTGCCTCAACTGTATTGAAAAGTGAAGAAAAAAACTACTTTTGGAAATCTAATAACTTACTACTACAGTTGGCAGGGATTTTCCCTTGCCAAAGGCTTACTTAAGAATTAACTATTATGGAATCAAATTCCGGACATTTTTACATTGGTCTCGATATTGGCGGGACCAAATGTGCCGTTGTAATTGGCAACGAGCATTTTACCATTCTGCGAAAAATATTTTTTGAAACCCGTACCGACCAGAGAGGGTATGTTGAAATTCTGAATGAATTCAAATCCCACATCGACACGTTGCTGCTTGAATTTCCAAAAGAGAAACTCAAAAGAATCGGAATCAGTTGTGGCGGACCATTGGATTCTGTAAAGGGAGAAATCTATTCACCGCCAAATCTCCCCGGCTGGGACAATGTACCGATAGTTAAAATATTTGAAGAGGCCTATGGAGTTCCTGCTGCCATCCAGAACGACGCCAATGCCTGTGCGCTGGCCGAATGGCTGATGGGGGCCGGCAAGGGAACCCGCAACATGATCTTCCTTACTTTTGGGACCGGGATGGGCTCCGGTCTGATTCTAAACGGCAATCTCTATGCCGGTACCAACGATCTTGGCGGCGAGGTTGGCCATATGCGTTTGGCCGATTCGGGCCCTGTAGGATTCGGAAAGGCAGGCTCCTTCGAAGGATTTTGTTCGGGTGGTGGCATTGCACAACTGGCCAGGACCATTGTACTAGAAAGACTGGAGAACAACCTCCCTGTAGGTTTTTGTCAAACTGCCGAACTGGCCGAAAATATCGATGCAAAGGCCGTGGCCATTGCGGCGCAGCAGGGAGACGAAACGGCGCTGGAGATCATCCGCATCTCGGGAGAGTACCTGGGCCGGGGACTGGCACTTCTGGTCGATGTGCTCAATCCTCAGTGCATCGTGATCGGAAGCATCTTTGCCAGAAATGAGAACCTCTTCCGCCCGCACATAGACAGAATCCTGCAGCAGGAAGCGATTCCACTTTCGATGAAAGTCTGCAAAATTGTGCCCGCAGCCCTGGGAGATACCATTGGCGATTATGCAGCGTTGTGTGTAGCCATATATGAAAACAAATTTTAATACTTGCCCGGATGGATCAAAAAGCATTGATTGATCAGCTTTGCGAAAGATATCCTTCGCTGACTATCATAAAACCAGCCATCGAAGAGGCAGGAGATCAGCTGATCGCCTGTTACGAAAACGGCGGAAAAGTACTGGTGTGCGGAAACGGTGGAAGTTGCTCCGATGCCGATCACATCGTCGGGGAGCTGATGAAAAGCTTTGAGCTGAAACGCCCCATCCGGCAAGGGCTCAAGGATAAATTAGCTGCGATTTCCCCCGAAAGGGGAAACTACCTGGGCGAACATCTCCAGCAAGGACTGCCTGCGATCTCCCTTACGGCACATACCGCATTGATGACAGCCGTTGCCAACGATATCGATGGAGAGGTGATTTTTGCCCAGCAGGTGATCGGATATGGCAAACCCGGTGACATCCTGATCGGAATCAGCAGTTCAGGAAATTCCCAAAATGTTCTGGATGCCTGCATGGTGGCCAAAGCCATGGAGCTGAAAGTAATTGGACTGACGGGGGAAACTGGTGGCAAGATGAAAGAATTTTGTGACATTCTGATCAATGTGCCGGGAAGGCGAACTGCTTTTGTGCAAGAATTTCATTTGCCTGTCTACCATACCTTGTGCCTGGTGATCGAACATCATTTCTTTGGGAAGCAGGCATAATCCTTCGGCTAAGCTCAGGAACCGGAAAATTTTCAATCATTTTAAACTATATAAACCAAATAAACGCTAGAACATGACAACTAAAAACATCGGACTTCAAAAATTGCTTCCCGTATTCCTCTCCTTCGTGGTGATGGGATTCATCGACATCATCGGGGTTGCGACAGGATACATCAAACAAGACTTTGGCCTGACGGATTTTATCGCACAATTCCTGCCGATGATGGTTTTGCTGTGGTTCTTCGTATTGTCTGTTCCAATCGGTGTTTTGCAGGATAAATACGGCAAACGAAACATGCTGAACATTGGGATGATCCTGCAGGCTTTCGGCCTCGGGTTACCTTTTGTTCATTACTCCTTTGCAATGATGTTTGCCTCTTTCATCTTTCTGGGTATCGGCAATACCGTGATCCAGGTTTCAGCCAATCCGCTTTTACAGGATGTATCACCCGACGAGAAGTTGGCCAGCTACATGAGCACCTCCCAGTTTGTCAAAGCAATCATCTCCTTTTCAGGCCCAATCATTGCCTCCTTTATGGCCATTCATTTCAGAAACTGGAAACTTGTCTTTGCCGTTTACGGAATAACCTCCCTGCTGGCTGCTCTCTGGCTCTCCTTGACCCCGATCAAGGAATCGAAACCCGATCGCAAACCAGCTTCGTTTGCCTCCTGCTTCGGACTGCTGAAAAACCGTTTCGTGGCCTTCATGGCCCTCTCCATCTTCCTGATTGTGGGAGCTGAGGTGGCCATCAACACCAACATTGCCAACGTACTGATTGCAAAATACGGGTTAACGCTCGACAAGGCGGTGATCGGAATCAGCTGGTTCTTTGCCGGCGAAACCATCTCCCGATTTCTGGGTGCGATCATCCTGAATTGGATAAAACCCCGCATATTCTTGTTACTAACCACCTTGCTGGCGCTGGCAGGTGTGTTGGGCGTATTCTTTGCACCAAGCAGCATGGTTGCATTTGTTGCCATCATGGTAATAGGTTTGGGTGCAGGCAATCTCTTCCCCATCATCTTCACCATGGCTTTGGCCAAAATGCCGGATCGTTCCAATGAAATATCCGGACTGTTGATCATGGCCGTTTCAGGCGGAGCATTCATTCCGTTGGCCATGGGATATGTCAGTTCCGTTTTCGGTCCAATGGCCAGCCTGTTCGTCATCGGCAGCTGTATGGTCTACCTGCTTTGGGTATCCTTCTACGTTCGCAAGAGCTGATTCTCTACCAATCAGGTTTAAATTTTTATGAATCCACGCAAGGCATATCTGCTTGTTCTGTCTGTTTTGTGCATCCAAATGTTGGATGCACAAAACAGACAGTTGCCAAGACCCGGTTTTGAGCAACGGATAGCGAATGCGGTAAATGCCATTCGGCTGATCGATACGCACGAGCATCTGATGAGTGAGAAAGAGGCGTTGACCAATCCTGCCGATTTCAGCTGTTTATTTACCAACTACCAGCAATCCGACCTGATTTCTTCCGGGATAATCCCTGAAAAGGTTTACAATATCTTGAAAGGAAAAGAGACCAGCCTGGATGAAAAATGGTTTGCAGTGAAGGAAGGTTGGGTAAATATGAGGGCCACCGCCTACGGCAGATCCGTTCTGATCGCAGCAAAAGATCTCTACGGTATCGATGATTTAAACGATAAAACCTACCGGGAACTCTCTAACCGCATCAGGGATGCCCACAAACCGGGATACTATGAGACAGTTCTGAAGCAAAAATCAAAAATAGATGCCTGTCTCATTATGGAGTACAACACCACCAATCCCCGGGAGGTGGAGAAGGAGGGAAACTGCAACTTCACTAGATTCTTCGTGTACGACAAATACTGCAGCTTTTTCGGCTACAACAAAATGAAGGCCAGATTGAGCAACTATGGGATTGAATTCTCCACCTTACCACAACTTGAATCCCTGATCGACAGCGTGTTTGCGATGGATGTCAAAAAGGGAATCCAGGGAGCCAAATTTGGGGTAGCCTATTACCGTACCCTGAAATTTGAGGAGGTCCCGAGGGCAACTGCAAATTCCATCTTCGAAAAATTGAAGTCCGATCCCGATCATCTTTTTACATTTGAGGAGGCTAAACCCTTACAGGATTTTATTTTTTTCAAGCTTTTAAGTCTTTGCGAAAAATACAAACTGCCCGTCCAGATTCATACCGGATTGCAGACAGGAAGCGGGAATGAGATCACCAATGCCAATCCGGCAGGTCTGGCAAAAGCCTTCTTCAAATTTTCGGGCGTCAGATTCTGTTTGTTGCATGCAAGCTATCCCTACGGCGGAGAATTGGCCACCCTGGCCAAAAATTTTCCCAATGTCTACATCGACATGGCCTGGTCTGCCCTGATTTCGCCCTCCTACACCCGCAGGTATTTGCAGGAATTCATCGAAACGGTACCTGTCAACAAGATCATGGCCTTCGGAGGAGACAGCCAGACCGTTGAAGGAACCTACGGTGCCTCCATCCTGGCAAGGGAAACCGTAACCACCACCATGATTCAAATGGTCAGGGAAGGATACCTGGAAGAGTCTGAAGCGTTGGAGGTATCGGCGAAGATACTGCGCGAAAACGCGATAAAAATTTACAACCTCAAATTAACCGACTGATTTTTTTCTGTTGCATTTCTCTTAACTACACGACTACTATTCAATAACTTGCCACTATGAACAAATTAATTTTTCCATTTCTCATTTTGCTTGCACTCTCAGTATCTTCCTTTGCCCAAAAAGCAGCAAATCCTGCAGAGCAAATCCCGATTCTGGCCTGGTACAGCATTCCAGCTTCTGAAACATCCGTAGAAAGATACCAGGAGATGAAAGAGGCGGGAATCACCTATTCCCTCAGTTTCTTTCCCAACCTGGAGGCTTTGCAGAAGGCACTGGATGTTGCGGCCAAAGTCGGAGTAAAAATGATAGTTAGCTGTCCGGAGTTGAAATCTGATCCCGAAAAAACTGTAAAATTGGTCATGAACCATCCTGCAGTAGCCGGTTACCACTTGATGGACGAACCAGGGATCTCCCAATTTAAGGAGTTGGGCGTGTGGGGGAAAAGAATTCAGGCCATCGACAGCAAACATTTTTGCTATGTCAACCTCTTTCCAAATTTTGCAGATTCCGTGAAACAACTTGGCACCAGTGATTACAGGAAATATGTCAGCGAGTGCAATGCACAAGTTCCATTGCGATTTCTCTCCTTCGATTATTACCCGATTCTGAAGGATCATATTTCAAAGAGTTGGTACGAAAACCTCGAGCAGTTTTCCTCCGAATCAAAAAAAGCAGGAAAACCCTTCTGGGCTTTTGCCCTTACCACTACCTACGACGACAACCACATCACCCCCCAGACACTGGCCTCGATGAGACTTCAAGTATACAGTGATCTGGCCTATGGGGCCCAGGGAATCCAGTATTTTACCTATTGGTCGGCCACATCTGTGAATGCTCCTTCCTCAGAAGATCAGCGCGGTGCCCCCATCAATGTGGCCGGGAAACGTAGTATCGTGTACGACCGGGTCAAACTGATGAGTGCGGAGATCAAAGGCTTGTCAGGAGTCTTTCTTGGGGCTAAAATGGTTTGGGTTCGTCATTCCGGCAAGGGAATGATCCCTGCCGGGACGATCCGACTCACCACACTCCCCGAGCAGGTGAAGGTGCTGGAGTCGAACGGCGCGCCCATTCTGGTCTCCCTCCTTGAAAAAGGGGACAATAACTACCTGGTGGTGGTCAACAAGGATTATCAGAATAGCATCAACCTTACCTTTTTGGGCGATGATTCAGTCAGAAAAGTGCTCAAGGATGGAACTACTATACCTGCCAATGCCTACGAGGCAACGTTGGAACTTGATCCGGGCGATGCTGCCATATATGTATTTCCTGGTAAGACAGTCAAAGAAAAACAGAAATAATCATCCATCCTGATACAAATCCAAATGTTATACTACTTAAAATCAATTGTTTTTACACTGACCCTGATTGCAATTTCTGCTTCAGCCATCGCAAAAAATGACCCAGCCAGCAGGGTGAATCCCTTCGTAGGAACAGACGATCACGGTCATACTTTCCCCTGCGCAGCCCTGCCGGGGGGAATGGTCCAACTCGGACCGGACACCGACATCAAGGGTTGGGACTGGTGCTCAGGCTATCACTACAGCGACAACTCCATCATGGGATTCAGCCACCTGCACAGAAGCGGCATGGGTGCCGGCGACTGGGGCGATATCCTGCTGATGCCTACCACTGGAAAATTAAAAATTGAGCCGGGAGCCAAAGATAAACCCGGCGACGGTTACAGATCCAGGTTTACCCATCAGGAAGAGGAGGCAACTCCCGGCTTTTATGCTGTCACCCTGAAAGACTACGGCATCAGGGCTGAACTTACCGTGTCGGAAAGAGTCGGTTTCCACAAATATACCTTTCCGAAATCGGAGGCTTCCCACATCCTGATTGACATGGAACACGGCATTGGCGACAAGTGTACGGATGCGCAGATAAAAATCGTGAACTCCACGGAGATAGAGGGGCACAGGGCCTCCAGCGGTTTCGTCAAGAATCAGAACGTATATTTCTGCGCCAAATTCAGCAAACCTTTTGCCTCTTCCGGAACGTGGGAAAAATCATCGGTAAAAGAAGGTTCCAGTGAAAATTCAGGAACACGCATCGGGGCTTATGTCAATTATATCACTTCTGAAAATGAATCCATTGAGGTAAAGGTCGGTATCTCCTACACCAGCATCGAACAGGCACAACTAAATCTGGACACTGAAATTCCAGGCTGGGATTTCGCACTTATCAAGGAAGATGCGAGGGCAAAATGGAACAACGCGCTTGGGAAGATCGATGTCCAGATGGACCAAAGTGACGATGAAAGCTATCGCCAGCAAAAGATTGTTACGTTCTACACAGCTCTCTACCACTCACTGCTATTTCCTGCCATCTTCAGCGATGCTGATGGGAAATATATGGGTCTGGATAACACAGTCCATGTAGCAAAAAACTTCACCTATCGCAGTGATTTCTCCCTTTGGGATACCTTCCGGGCAGAAATGCCCCTGCTGACGCTGATTCACCCCGAACGCAGCAACGATGCAGTCAATACCATGATTGCCCAGTACGAACAGGGAGGTTGGATGCCAACCCCTCAACAATTTGGCAACAGCTATACCAATGACATGATTGGCGACCATCCGGTGGTAGTCATCCTGGATGCCTGGCAGAAGGGAATCCGGAATTTCGATCTTCAAAAAGCCTATGAAGGAGTTCGTAAGAATGCCCTAGAAACACCGCCGGACAGCCATCGTTCAAGAGGTCGCCGAGGACTCGACTCCTACCTGAAATTTGGCTATGTGCCTTATGACAAAATCCGGGAGTCGGTTTCCAGAACCCTGGAGTATGCCTTCAACGATTGGTGTGTCGCCCAGCTGGCCAAGGCTGCCGGGAAAATGGACGATTATGAGCTGTTTATGAAAAGGGCAGCCAACTACAAAAACATCATAGATCCTTCTACCGGATTCGCTCGACCAAAAAACAGCGATGGCAAGTGGCTCTCCCCTTTTGATCCGAAGTTTATAGGAAATGGCAACGACAGGCATTATACCGAAGCCAATGCCTGGCAATACACCTGGTTTGTCCCTCAGGATGTCCAGGGGTTGATCAACCTCGAGGGTGGCAACGAAAAATTTATGGCCAGATTGGATTCCCTTTTCACCACCGGATCGGATGTGCACAGCACCGTCTCCGATGTCACCGGATTGATTGGCCAATATGCGCATGGGAACGAACCTGGACACCATACCATCTACCTGTTTGATTACGCGGGCGCCCCCTGGAAAACACAAGAGATGGCCAGAAAAGTGATGGATACTCTCTACAGTTCCGGTCCGGCCGGATTATGCGGCAACGAGGATATGGGCCAGATGTCGGCCTGGTATGTCCTGAGTGCGATGGGTATTTATCAGGTCGCACCCGGGCAAAATGTCTACCAGATCGGAAGCCCTGAATTCAGCAAGGTCATCCTTCACCTCGACAAATCCTTCAACAAGGGGAAAGAGTTCGTGATCGAGACTAAGAACAACTCCAAAGTGAACAAATATATTCAGTCGGCAACCCTCAACGGAAAACCGCTTGACAAGCCTTGGTTCGATCATTCCATCATCGAAAACGGGGGGACACTGGAATTCACCATGGGATCGGAACCAAATAAAAACTGGGGCAGCGATCCAAGTGCCACTCCCCCATCGATGACCAAATAAATGGTTATTTTTAAATCGATGCAATTCCGCAAAAACTAATAGTTATTAAAATAGTCTCAAATCCATATTTTACAATTCATCTCAACATGAAAAAAGAACAACTGCTAAAAATTCTGAAAGACATAAGTGCCGTCAAAATTGCCGTGTTGGGCGATTTTTGCTGCGATGCTTACTGGTTCATCGATGAGGCAATGAGTGAGATCTCCGTCGAAACGAACCAGGCAACCAGACCGGTAAGGCAACAACGTTACTCGCTGGGGGGTGCAGGAAATGTCACCAACAACCTGGCAGCCATTGGGATCAAGGAGATCAGGGCCTTCGGGGTCATCGGAACCGATCCGTTCGGTGCCGAAATGAAACGTATCATGACCGCAACCGGCATTGATCCCAGAAATCTGCTTGTTCAGGAGGAGGAGTGGTATACCCACACCTATGCCAAACCCTACATCGATGGTTTTGAACTCAACCGGGTCGATTTCGGCAACTACAACGTCTTGTCCAAAGAGACGGCCGACAGGCTGATCGAAAGTCTGGTCCGCGAGATTCCGGAGGTCGATCTGGTGATCATCAACCAACAGGTGCCATCCGGCATCCATACCGAATATTTCAGGAAGCGGCTGGTGGAAGTGATCAAACTATTTCCGAAGAAAAATTTCATTGTCGACAGCCGCAATTTCAACGACTTTTACGATGGTGCCATCCGCAAGATGAACGACACGGAGGCAGCACGTCTTTGTGGCCTCAACAAGAAACCCGATGAGGTGGTGCTTTATTCTGAGGTGGTATCTTCAGCCAAAACACTCTATGCCAAATTTGGCAAACCCCTATTCGTCACAAGAGGTAGCAAAGGTTCCCTGACTATCGACGAAAATGGAATATCTGAAGTACCAGGCCTAATGATCATGTCCAAAGTGGATACTGTGGGTGCTGGCGACAGCTATTTGGCTGGCGCTGCAGGCGCCCTTGGAGCCGGCTATTCCATGCAGGAGGCCGCTGAACTGGGCGCACTGGTCGCAGGAGTTACCGTTCAGAAGTTGTTCCAGTGCGGCACGGCAACTCCGGAAGAGATTCTTTTCATCGGAGAAAACAGTGATTTAATCTACCACCATGAATTGGCAGAAGAGATTCGTTTGGCCAAATACCTGGGTGATAGCGAAATTGAGATTGTAGATCAAACCCTGATGAGCAGGGATGTTTACCCAAAATACGCCATCTTCGACCACGATGGTACCATATCAACTCTCCGCGAAGGATGGGAAGAGATCATGAACCCGATGATGATCAAGGCCATCCTCGGAAAAAATCACAAGGAAGCTGGTGATGTTTTGTACCACAAAGTGGAAGCCCGTGTAGCAGAATTCATCGATAAAACGACAGGCATTCAGACCCTGGTTCAAATGCAAGGCTTGATCGGACTGGTGAAAGAGTTTGGTTGTGTACCCGAAGAAGAGATCCTCGATATTTTCGGCTACAAGAAAATCTACAACGATGAGTTGCTGCTGATGGTCAAGGAGCGGGAGAAGAAACTTCAGCGCGGCGAATTGACTCTCGAAGATTTCACCATCAAAAATGCAGCCCCCTTCCTGACCAAATTGTACCAGGCAGGCGTTAAACTATACCTGGCCAGTGGAACCGACGAAGTCGATGTAAAAAGCGAAGCAAAGGCTTTGGGATACGAATACCTATTCGAAGGCAGGATTTACGGTGCCGTGGGTGATGTCACCAAGGAGGCCAAGAAAATAGTACTGGACCGTATCCTCGACTCCATTGGGACCTCCGAATCCGGCCAGATCGTCACCTTTGGCGACGGACCGGTAGAGATTCGTGAAACCCACAAACGCAATGGTCTAACGGTGGGTCTGGCCAGCAACGAACAGCGCCGCTATGGTCTGAATGCCCACAAACGTAACCGGTTGATCAAGGCTGGAGCCGATATCATCATCTCCGATTTTTCACAGATGGATCAGCTGCTGGAGTTGCTGGGTATAAAATAAATAACCGCCTTTGGTGACCTTCGTGCCTTCCTTTGCGCCATTTGTGGTTAACTGCTACCAATGGCACAAAGGAAGGCACGAAGGGACACAAAGAATTTTGCCAAATCAATCACCTTTGAGGGGCGGAGCATCATCACCTCTCCATTTTCTATTTCCTTCTTCCTCCCAGATCCGCAGCAGCGGTTTCCATCAGTAAATAGAAAGCCTGACCTTCAGGGGCAAAATAAGGACGGTCAAAATTGGGAAGACCGCAGACATCGTGCACATATCCCAGATTATCAACCCGGCCATTGGCGGCTTTGCGCATCATTTCAGCTTGTTTCAGATACGAAGCAGCCAGGTAGCCGGCTGCTACTCCCCTGTAAATGGTGTAGGCGAGCATTTGACTCAGATTCACCTCCGGAAATGTATCGGGACGATCCAACACATTGTGAAACAAGCCGTCACTCCTGAGGTATTTTAGGCAGCCATCCAACAAGTCGCGCACATATCCAATTATTTTTTTCTTTTCTTCCGCCATAGATTCTGGTAATCTATTGATGACGCGTGTCATTCCGGCCGCCGACCAGCCATTGCCCACTCCCCAATAATCGGAACGTGCAAACTGTTTCCTGGTATCGTCCCACATGTGCGAATAAAGTTTGTCATTTTCGTGATACAAGTATTTCCTGTAGCCTTCAATTTGCTCCAGGGCCAACCGGTATTCTCCTGCCGCAACCAAAAATGGGGGCAGCATGTAATTGAAATCGGACCATATTCCTTTTTGGGGTTCCTGCGTGTGATAAATAATGCCGTCAGTCGTTTTGTGGCTGGTCGTTTTTATCACATTCAACATCTCGTCCGCCCCATTTCGAAAGATTGGATCTCCTGTTTCTTTGGCCGCAAAGAGTACAACTTCGCCAATGCTTGAACAATCAGAAATTGGGCCATTGCCTTTCAGCACAGAAAATCGCCCTTTCTCCTGACGCAAAATTGCGCCCCTGGCCATCGAGATCGCCAAATCAAATTCTCCCATTTCCAGAAATGCCTGGGCCACTACACCCTGTTCCCAATCATAACGCTGCATTCCAAGGGTTGCAATTTTCACGCGTTCCATCCGGTCTTTTGTTCCTGAAATTTCACGCGTAAATAACTTGCCTGGGTTTACTGCCTCCTTGTTTTCGGGAGGTAAATTAGCTGCGATAGCTGTAGATCCAACCACTCCGAGAGAAAGTCCGCCGGCTTTTTTTAGAAAATTACGTCTGGAATTTGTGTCCTCAAAGTTCATTGTTTTCAGGATTTAGAAAGTTTAGTATCCAAAAATAACTTTAATTTGCACATCAGCTATCAGCAAATTCCATCCAATCATGACAAAACCGATCTTCGTACTATTGTTCCTGACCAGTTTTAATCTGGCTGCACAGGACAGAAAAGAGCCCTTATTCTCTGGAAATCCGATATTTCCCGGTTGGTATGCAGATCCGGAAGGAACCATATTCGGCGACAGCTACTGGGTTTTTCCCACCTTTTCAGATGAATCTGGAAACCTGGAACCAACCTTACAACTTTCAGATTACCAAAAAAAAATCCGCAATAACACCATCAATCCGCAATACCTGAAACAGACCTTTCTGGATGCATTCTCCTCCAAAGATCTGGTTCACTGGGAAAAACATCCGCACGTGTTGGATGTGAAAGATATCTCATGGGCTGGATATGCAATTTGGGCACCTTCCATCACAAAAAAGGGGGGCAAATATTACCTCTTCTTCGGGGCCAATGACATACAGAATAACCAACAACCCGGTGGGATAGGGATTGCCGTGGCGAATAGTCCGGAAGGACCTTACAAGGATCTGCTTGGAAAACCACTGGTGAGCCAGTTTTACAACGATGCCCAACCGATCGACCAGTTTGCCTTCCGGGATACCGATGGCCAGTATTACCTCATTTATGGTGGGTGGCGACATTGCAACATCGGGAAATTAAAGGAGGACTTTACCGGATTCATCCCCTTCCCGGATGGGACTCTTTTCAAATCCATCACTCCTGAAAAATATGTCGAAGGGCCTTTTATGCTGGTCAGGAAAGGGAAATACTACCTGATGTGGTCGGAGGGAGGCTGGACGGGTCCGGATTACAGTGTGGCCTATGCCATCGGGGATTCGCCTTTTGGGCCTTTCAAAAGGATCGGGAAGATCCTGCAGCAGGATCCTGCCATTGCAACAGGAGCTGGGCACCATTCGGTGATCCATCTTCCGGGTACGGACGACTGGTACATCGTCTACCACCGACGGCCATTGACTACCACCAATGGCAACCACCGCGAAACCTGCATCGATAGAATGTATTTTGAGGAAAACGGATTGATTCTGCCTGTGAAGATTACCACGGAGGGGGTGGAAAGAAGGGTGCTGAAATAAATTGGAAGTCTTAAATGG
>CAINVV010000178.1 GCA_903854235.1 uncultured Bacteroidia bacterium
ATACTCTGGGTAATATTTCTTACAAATCTGAGTAGCGTCCCTCAACATATTTTCTAATTCCGAATGAATAGTGATGAAATAAGAATTATAAAGAGTCTGAAGCATGGGGTATGCGATACTTTCTTGAGATTGAATAATACTTTGTTTAACATTAAAATCTTCATCATGTAGCTCTTTATGAAAACATTGAGAATCCATAGATAGATGATTCACAGCTCTTACGAATGTTTCATGGAGTAAATCAAAATAATAAGTAGCACCAATTCTATCAGTATGATTACCTAGCAATGAATCTATTTCTAATTCAAATTCATCCAATTTTACTTTGGTCTTTCCAGTTATCATTTTGATTAAGAATTAAATATTTTCAAATTGTTGCACCCTATCTAAAGAAAAATTCATTTGTCTAAAAAATATTTTAATAGTGACTCAAATTTATTATTTCATTGTCAGCGGTAACGAAATTTTTAATTTTTAAGATTCATGTCCTCGGTAAATGGCATTGGCGCTAACTCGTTTGTACTCGCCTAAACCTTCCCGTTAGTAGTGAATTTGGCTGTATTGGCGAAAGTTTTTAACTTGTTGGTTCAGGTTTAAAATTAGAAAATTTTCATCACCAATTGGATTTAAGCGCGAACCTGTTTTAAAATTAACAGAAATTTGCCAGATGCTTTTTCAACCTGAAGAGGTTAGGTTCAAAACCCTATTCCAACTGGTTTTAACAAAAACAGCCACCGGGAAGGCAGCTGATTTTGTTACATATTACAAGGAGATTCCTATTTTACGTACTTCTCGAAAAAATCACCCATCGTTGCCTTGAAGTAGTCGTTCACCCGTTGCACCATGTCCATCGTGTGGGGCCATCCGGGTACGGGCCGATAGACATTCGTCACACCCAGACTGTCCATTTTGTGCTTCAGCATCTCCGCCTGACTGATCGGAACCAGCATATCCATCGTGCCGTGCAGGATCAGTGTAGGTGGCGCATCTTTGGTGACATAGTTGATGGGGGAGGCTTCCTCATACAATTTGGGTGCTTCCTGGTAAGATTTGACCATGAAGCCGGTGATGGTTGGGTGGACGCGTGCGTAGGGTGTTGTAAAATCCACTGGACCATAGATCTCCACCACGGCCTTGATCTTCTCCTTCTTTGCAATTGCCAGAGAGGCAGAGTCTTTGGCGGCTCCCTGCTTTTTCCAACCATAGGCGGCCAGCATGGCAAGGTGCGATCCCGCAGATCCGCCGATCAGGCAGATTTTGGCAGGGTCGTAGTTGTACTTTTCTGCACTCTGAAACAGGAAATGGACGGCATCGGTAATGTCTTCCACGCAAGCCGGGTAGGGTGCCTCCTTCAGAAAACGATAGGAGATGGTAGCAGTCACGTAACCGAGTTTGGCGAAATGGGTAAGGTAGACGAGATAGTCGGCCCGGTCACCACCCCTCCAGCCACCCCCGTGAATAAAGACCAGCAAAGGTGCAGGTTTGGTCATCCCCTTGGGTCGGTAGATATCCAGCTGGAGTGATCTTCCGTTGAGATTCTTGTATTCAACATTTTTAATGGCCTCCACATTTTCAGGAACGGCCGGGGTCTTGTTGATCAGTGATTCCAATCCGGAATAGACGGCCACGACGGTTGGCGGAAAAAAGTAGTATCCGAGTGGTGCCTTTTTGGGGTTGAGCGCCGACCAGCTCCTTGGAATGAGCATCAGCACCAAAACGGTGAGCAGCAGTATCAAAAATCCATAGAGTACCTTTTTAATCAGCTTCATTTGTTCAGTTGTTTATTGGTTGAGTATTCAAAGATATCAAATCAATTTCATTGAATCACTTTCAGGTAGATCGAAGAGCACACGTCTGAACTCCAGTCACTCTCGGTTATCTCGTATGCCGTCTTCTGCTTGAAAA
>CAINVV010000179.1 GCA_903854235.1 uncultured Bacteroidia bacterium
CTTGACCGTAATGCAGGGAGGTAGCAGCCATATGAAGGTTTAGTATTTCTGAATCACTGACCTCCAAATCACTCCATTTCCCGTTACGAAACCAGGAACGCACGTTGTAGTCGGTTTTGCTGTAACCGAAACTTAAATTTTTCCAATCGATAGACTCCATTGCTCTGAGATTTTATACAAAATTAATCTATTCTTTTGTTTTTGCTATTTTTCGAACCTGCAGTTCGAAATTTTATTTAGTGAAACGTCAGAATAGCTTATAGAGGGTAAAAATTTAAAGAGGATAGTAGACTCCTTCAATCTTCGCTATTCGTGAGTTATGGATTTGACACACTCCATTAACTCCTTCCGAAGTTGACGGATGGCTTCCTCACTGTTGGTCACATCCATGACGGCCCTGCTCATCCCCAACTTCATCTCTTTATCGCTTTGGTCAATCAGCGAAGTAAGGTGGCGGAAAAGCAGGTCGGCTTTCTTTCTTGTCTCCGGTCTTAAATTGACCGATTTATCGTCCAGAAGCGCCTTGATACTTACCAGGATTCTGTAATCTTCCACGCTTTCGCGCACGGCTTCCCACCTGCGGGAATCTATTGGCTTGGATATTCCTTTGTAAACCAGTGGATATTCAAGCGCAACCCTTCCCCAAAGGTCATCTCCCAGGTTGTAAGACCAATAGCCGATTCCGGTGGCGTTCCAGCGGTAGGCCGCCAGGGCGGAAATTCGGAATTGCCCGACCAGGTTGATATTTTTGATGTTTGGTCCTACCGGGCGTGCATAGGAGTAAGAACAGTCGTAGGTCCAAAGTGCCCCTCCGGGATCTTTGCGCACGATATCCATCACCGGGCTTTTTTCCGGCAATACATTGTATCCCAGGCACCAAATGTCGACATACGGCTGCATGGCCTTGAACATGGGCGCCTCGCCGCCGCCATCGACATAAACCAGCAACTCAGGATCCTTGGCCTTCAACAGTTTGGCAAAGTCGACCACTTTGTTGATCAGGGTCCATCCGGTACCACCGGGTTCATCGTAGGGATAAAAGGCGAAGTGTTTCTTGTCAACCCCCTTCGATGCCAAATGTTCCGTTAATTTCTCGAGGTAGGTGTTGAATTTTTCGTTGGTCTTGTCCATATGTTCTTCGCTGATCATATCGGGTATCCCGGAGATCAGAACGAATGCATCATTTCCCTTCAGTTCATCCACGATTTTATCGAGGTCACTGAAATCATACAGGGTACTGCTACCCGTGGATTTTCCATGAGGTACGATAAACACCGTATTTTCGTGTTCGAGCAGATCGCGGATCGAAGCTACATCGTAATTTCCCCAGGCACAAAGCCTTAGGGTACCCTTCGGCGCCATTTTAAAATCCAGCACTTCCAGGTTGATCTCTGCACGTACAACCGGCACGGCGACACTTTGCGGACTCTTTGGTCCGTTCAGTACTTCTGCCCCGTTGAGCGCCTGAATCACAATCGGAATTTTGTAATGTCCCGGTTTTGTCGACGGAGAAGATGCAATGTTGATCCATATTTCCTTCGAGGAGAGGGAAGGGATGGTTAGGGTTCGACTTTCATCCATTTCGGGAAGCGCATCCCAGGAGGGTTTGCCCAATCCGTCGACGGTTGGAACGGAATGCTGCAGGGAGATTCTCAATCCTGCCGGCAATGAATCGGTTACGATTCGGGCTGTGACCTCTCTTCCCAGGAGGTTGAACAGATTCAGGGAGATAGGTTCGTACTCGCCAGTGACCATAATCCGGGAGAGGTGAATGCTGCTCTCTGCGTTCCCAGGAAGCACCTCTTCCCGCAACCTGTTTTCCCAAAGTTTTCCCTCGAACGGCAGCAGGGTTATGTTTGAGGTCAGTCTCAGGGAGGCCGCTGCCAGCTCTGCTATTTTGATTGCTCTTTTGGCTTTTTGGGTCAGCGTTGAACACATTTCAGCGATATCAAATTTTTCGGTCTGGTTTCCTGCCAGAGAGAGCTCCTGCAAGGGTTGAACCAGTTTAAACTGCCTGTCAAGTGAGGCGGCTTCCTGCGCCAACGACTCCGCGATGTCCGGGCGTTTTGTGGCGGCAAGGTTACTCGTTTCCATCAAATGGTTCATGGCTGCCTGAACAATGGTTCTTTCATTCAGGAAAGGAGTGAGGTTGATATCACGTTCCCCAGAGAGTAGCAGTTTCCCGGTAGGAGAGGAGAGGCTCCATTTGAAATGGTAGTTTCCCGGTGCCAGACCATTGAAAGGTAGAAAAATACGGCTGTGGTGACCGGCAAGTTTAGAGGTGACAGATTGATATTTTCCATCAGGATGGGTGCAGGATGCTTCCGCAGAGATCAGCTCATCCGTCGAATCTGGGTTATACAGATCAAAGCATATATCTTCCCCCAGATACAACTCATTCCAATTCAAATGGATGGGAATCATGCTGAGTTGACTGCTGGATACCAACCCTCCCATAAAGTTTTGCTTTCTTTCATTTCCCCCGTAGGTGGTCCATTGGTGTTTGGCCTGATCGGGGGCAGAACTCCTGAAACAATATACCAAACCACTTTCTCCACCGGCAATTACCATTTCCAGTCCGGCGGATTTTTTGGATACCTGGCCAAAAGCCGGCGTGGCGTTGATGGTACGATGACCGAAATTGTAATCAAAAACTGGAGTTCCATGAAGGTCGAGCGCCTGAAGGTGACCATCCTGGGTACAGAAAATGTATTCCAGCTGACCATCTCCATTCAGATCGACGATCGAACCCGAACCCAGGGTCCTTCCCTGCATGTCGATGTTCCATAGCAATTGACCGTTCTCTGTAAATCTGTAAATCACACCCAGTTGTGTGATCAGAAACAGATCTGCAACTCCGTCCTGATCGATGTCACCGGCGGAGAGGGTTGCAGCAACGGCACCTTTCACACTTTTTTTCCACAACTGCTTTCCGGAACCTGCGAAGGCATATGCATCGCCATCGTTGGAGGCAGCGAATATTCTGGGAGAACCATCTGCAGCAACAAAAATCACAGGGGCCGCGGTTCCCCAGGTTTGGCTGGTACCACCAATGTATTGTTCCCAATAGGGGGATCCATCGGAATGAAGCACAGTCAGAAAGCCTTCTGTTGTGAGATAGGCGATCTCCAGTCCCTTATGGCCATCTAAATTACCCACAGCCCCTCCCGAAGGTTTGCCTTTGATCATAGATTTCCATACAAGCTTTCCTGATAAGGCATCGAAAGCATAAATGGCACCAGATTCATCCCCCTGGATGACCAGATAATGACCATCTTCGTTCAGGTCAGCCAATATGGGAGCAGACCAGGAGGTTGCGGCAGCGAGCTTGGTCTCCCAAACCACTTTTCCCTTGCTGTTGTGACAACGAAGGTTCCCCGAATTGTCGGAGGTAAATATCAGCGTAGATTTCCCCTTGATTTCAAGTACCGAAGGTGACATCATGTACCTTCCGCTGCTGCGGTATCTCCATAATTCACCTCCGTTGCCATCCAGAGCTATCAGATCTTCCCTTCCTGCTACAATAACCTGAGATTCTTCACTTCCGGTCAGATGGGCGAGTACCGGACTATTCTCCAGAAATGATTTGACATCCGTTTTCCACAAAGGGGTCAACTGGACGGCTTTTTGGGCAAGGAGATTCCCCGCCAGCAAGAGGCACATGGTCAGGGTTGATAAAAAGTAGTTTCGTAGTTTCATCGATGATTAGCAAATTAGCATATTAGCAAATTAGGATTCCGAACTCATCTGCTCCGTCCGAGCTTCCCTCGAAGAGGTAAGGATCACCAAATCCTGCACTTTTGTAAGTTTCGAAGATCGTTTCAAGAACAGGTTTTGCTGATTTTTCTGCAAGAATGGCCACGGTTCCGCCGGCTCCTCCTCCTGTAATTTTGGCTCCATAAATTCCTTTTCCGGCTCCTTCAGACCTGCAAAGTTCGACCAGGAAGTCTGTTGCCTTGGAACCCAATCCGCATTCGGTATAGGCATAATGCGACTGGTACATCTGTTCTCCCATCAAAATATAGGATCGCCTGGAGCGCGAAAGCGAAGCTCCCCTGGAAAGCTCAGAGAACAGCTGAACCCTAAAGTTCTCTTCGACGGCATATTTGGTATTCGCTCTGATGTTGTAGGTGACCTGCTCTTTCAGTGGTGAAAATGGATCGGGATGCACGAGGTGAAGTGCAAGAAAAGTATCCTTATCCATCTTTTCCGGAAGCCTTGCTTCATATTTTTCGTGAAAATTGGATCTGGAGAGATTGGCCAGGTATCCCTTCCATTTTGGATCGGTGAATCTATCAATTTCACTTTCCGTGTCACAGCTAACAGGAATATTTTCCCAGTCGCAGATCATTTTATAACCCATGAAGGCCGCTGCCCTTGCCGCCTCGTATTCGATGCCGGATACCTGGTGGCTGACTCCGGAATCAATTCCCCAGATCTCCAGATCATCGGGTAGTTGAATGAGCGGTTCGGGCAGACAGGGTTGACAGATTAATGGCAGGATATATCCTTTTTTTCCGGCAACCACCGCAATCTGATCCATGATGCCGCACCCAGAGTCTGCAATGACATTCTCTACCCACTGGCAGGCGAGAGCGAGTTCTGTCCCTTTCAAATCAATTCCATACGCAGCAGCGGAGGCTTTCATCACCGAGACTTCAATGGCCGCCGAGGAGCTGACCCCCCTGTTGAGGGGAACTGTCGATTCCATGTAGAGCCTGATGCCCCAGTTGACCTTCTCCGGATATTTCTTCTTCAGATAAAACAGGTTGCCAATGACATAGGCGGTCCAGCGAATGGATGCCGTACGATTGACCAATTCCTTGACCATCGCTTCATTTTCCAGTTCTGCCCAATTGATGGTCAAATTTCCTTGCCAACCTGCCTCGGTAACCGTTTTGTTGTTCAGCTCGATCGTTTGATCGGTGCGCAGCTGGGCAGCCGCAAAGGTAGCCTCCCGGATGGTAGATTCAAAGACCAGTCCGCCGGTGTAATCATCATTTCCACCCATCAAATCGAGACGCCCCGGCGAGCGGGAAACAAATACGGGATCCCCGGCTGAAAAGAAAAAGGCACTTCTTTTGAAATCTGAAATTTTTTCGACAAAATCCATGGCTGCATATTTGTTTAGGAACGGAGGTCTTTGATGCTTTTTACCAGGTATTCGAGCGCTTCGGGTGTCTGTCGTGGATTAATCGGAAGAGTGATCAATTGCTCTCCCAGTTTTTCGGCATTGGGAAACTGGCCCTTTTTGAAGCCTCTGTTTTTAAAGGCAGTGGAGTAGTGGAGCGGGATGTAATGAAAACCTACCTTGATGCCGTATTTGTGCAAAAGATCATAAATGAAATCCTCCTTGGTCATGCCGAACTCCTTCGGATCAATCATCACGGGATAAAGGTGAAATACATGTTTGTTGTAAGAACGGACGGTTGGAAGGGTTAATCCGGGAACCTCTTTCAGATTTTCTGTCATGAAGGCCGCATTGTCGATTCTGCGTTGATTCAGCATATCCACTTTCTTTAATTGCTCGATGCCGACTGCTGCCTGGATATCCGTCATGCGGAAGTTGTAACCGCAATCGTCAAAATCCTGCCACCAGAATTTTTTCCCTACCGGGAATTTCTCTTCATCCAGTTTGCAATATTTGGTACTGTTTCCGTGCACCCTGGTGCAGTGTGAACGGTACAGGGAGATTCTTTCGAAGATCTCCTTGTCGTTGGTGAGGACAATTCCTCCTTCACCCAGGGTGGAAATATTTTTTTGTTCGTGGAAACTGAAGCATCCCGTAGCTCCAATGGTACCTACCTTTTTGCCTCTGTATTCGGCTCCGATAGCGTGCGCCGCATCTTCCACCACGGCAAAATTGTGTTTGAGGGAAAGCGCCATGATCTCATCCATTTCACAGGCCTGGCCATAAAGGTGAACAGGCAGGACTGCCTTGGTGTTGGGGGTCAGTTTGTCTTCCAGCTGATTGGGGTCTATATTGTAGGTAACCGGATCGATGTCAACGAAGTCTACTTCCGCGCCGAGGGTGGCGGGGGCTGCAGCTGTCGCAATCCAGGTAACAGGTGTCGTAATGACCTTGTCTCCGGGTTTGATGCCAATGCCAATCATCGAAAGAAAGAGGGCTGTCGTTCCATTGCTGCATACACGCGCATATTTTGCTCCCGAATATTCTGCATACATTTTTTCAAATGCGATACACTCATCCCCGCTGGTAGGGGCGTTGTTGCGAAGCACTCTGAGGACGGCTTCTTCTTCCTCTTTGCCATATTGGGTGCCAAATTTTATTTCCAGATCAAATTTAATGCTGCTCATGTTAGCTATTCCTCCAATTTATAATTTAACGTTAAGTCGAGGCCTTCCGCGAGTGTCCGCATCGGCGTCTTCAATAATTTTACGGCAAGATCGTTTTTCATCGAGGCATCGTTGGGTCGTGGTGCCCGGCCGGCAAGGGCATTTGAATCGGTGCCCTCGATGAGTTCAGGGTTCAATCCAAGTTGTTCAGCAATCAGGATGGCCATTTGATACCTGTTAATTTTCGTGCTTCCGGATAAATGAATAATCCCGCCATAAGAACTTCCGGCGAGTTCGGCGAGTGCTGAACCCAAAGTTACTACATCTACAGGTGTCCTGATTTCATTCGCAGGGAATTTCACGGTTTCTCCCTTTTTGAGTTTTTCGATCATATCTGCCAAAAAAGAGTTCCCTTTTCCGAGAACTGGCAAGCCCATCACGAGTGAAAGTCGGGCCACAATATTTTTGGAAGAGGCACCCAATACAATTTTCTCTGCCTCTATTTTTGTTTTTGCGTAATAATTGACTCCATTCGAAGCATCTGTTTCCAAATAATCACCCTTAATTCCATCGAAGACGGTATCCGTTGAACAGACGATCATCTTGGTGTCATTTTTCTGACAAAGTTCTGCAAGGGATTTTGTTATTTCTACGTTGACTTTCCAGGCCAGATCCTGGTTGTTTTCACAAACATCGATGTTGGCGATGGCTGCAGTATGAATGACCGCATCCGGTTTGATCTGGTCAAAAAGTTCCGCCAGCTTGACAGGGTCGGTCAGGTCAAGTTGGTGGGCACGAATATCGGAAGGTAAACCTGCCGTTTCCGTGATATCTACCCCATGTACCTCCCAATTTTTTCTGGCATGTGCCAGGATACTTCCTGCCACAAATCCGTTGATGCCGGTTACCAATAGTTTCATTTATAATTATTTAACAGTTAATAGTTCATGCTCTTTGTTCCCTGAAATGGCCTGCACAGCTGGTTGCGATTCTTACCTCTGTTCTTTGCCAGACAACTGCCTTGCATGCTGTTATTCAATCTCTGATCCATTAAATTCCAGCTTCAAAATTTTTATGACTTCGGTCCTGATCTGCTCGCCATACCGCGAATCACTGCTGGAGATGTAACTTCTGACGATCCCTTTTTCGTTGGTGGCTGTTCGGACGTAAGCAGCATACCAGCTTTTTTCAAGTTGGAAAGTGCCCTCTTTCCTGCTCACTCCCCGGTAGATCGCAGTCCCTTCCAGTTCGATGCCTGTTTCAGATTTCGTTGTCAGTTCAGCTTTTTGGTTCCCGAAAAATGCAAGTACGGCTGCCAGGGCCTGGTCTCTTTGCCTGTCATCGGGGAAGTGGTAATTGAACTCGCCCGAAGAATAGATTTGATCCTGCATCTTGCGCACCTGTTGGATGATGCTTTTATCCTCCCGAAGTGACTTAAGAAAGAGCAAAATCGTAAATAGGGAGTTTTCACCTGCAACCAATAAATTTTTGAGGGGTAGCTGATGGTAAAAATGGCCGGATTCTTCTGCACCTGCGAGGGCGCTGATCTTTTTCAGGTGTCCCTTTATCTGGGAATGGCCATTCCTGAACAGTACCGGTTCTGTATTCATTTCTGCCCATTTGGACAAGGCCAGCGGATTTACCTTTGGGTCATACAATATTTTTGGTTTGGAGGATCCGGATTCCTTCGAGAGGATCGCACGAAGAATGGGTATCATCACAAATCCTGCGCTAAAAACACCTGTTTGATCCCCGAAAACGATTCGGTCACCATCACCGTCAATACCCAATACAACGTCTGCATTGGATTTTTGAGCCAGCGCTATAGCCGGTTTCATCTTGTTCTGACTGGTAGGATTGGGTGATCCTGTCGGGAAATCTCCATTGGGAACCAGTCTGAGCGGAAGGACCTCTGCGCCACATTGTGTGAGCGCCTGGTAGAGTTCAGGACCCGCCGATCCGTTGAAACAGTCTAAA
>CAINVV010000180.1 GCA_903854235.1 uncultured Bacteroidia bacterium
GATAGATTCCCCTGTGAACGAGAATCTCCTTTAAATTGCTGAATCCGACCATTTCCGACCAGCTCATCGGGAGCTTGAACGACATATAGTCAAATATGTAGTGGAATTTATTCTGTAGGTAGAAGATGGTGGCAGCTATGTATCCCAACAAGACCAGGAAGGTGACGGCTTGGTTTTTGATGACTGACATCAGGAAGAAGGAGAATCCCATGATGAAGATCAGGGTTGGAATGCTAATCAGCAGAAAATAATAAATGTAAGGTAAGATGTTAAAGCGGGTATAGGGAGACGCCATGTTGAAGATGGCCACCATACCCAGTGCAATGACATTTAGCATCACGAATACCCAGATATTTCCCAGTGTCTTGCCAATCACATAATCGGCATTGGTGATCGAGCGCATATAAACCACCTCGGTAGTATCCAGTTTCTTGTCCTGCTTTAAAAATTCGGAAGCCAGGAAGACCGCGATCACGGCCTGCGCCATGTTGATAATGTAAAGATTGGTAAACGGAACCAGGGAAGGAAGGGCGATCATGTCGCCATTCGGGAAACCTACTGCTGTCTGGGCGAAAAAATTGTAAAAGAATACAAAAACCAGAGAAAGAATGGAAAAAATACGAAAGAACCAGCTTCTGAAGAGTGTCTTGGATTCGTATTTAGCTACGGCGATTATGTTGTGAATTGCTCTCATTGTCAGTTATTTTAATATTATCAAATCTCAATCCATTTCTGGTTGAGTTCATTTTCCATAAAATTAACGTAGGCATGTTCGAGATTGGGTTCAATCCTTTCGCCCAGGTAACCATTGATCTCTTTGGCAACCACCTGCACTTCCCAGCCTGATTCGGAAGGAATTGAAGAGATGATCGGATATTTCTCCTGAATCTCAAAGTATTCCGTTTCAGTGGCAGAAATTTTCCAGACATTTTCCTTGGCAAGATCAATCAAATGTTCCGGAGAACCTTTGTACGACAATACGCCCTTGTTCATCAGGGCCATATCGGTACAGGTACTCGATATATCACCCACGATGTGGGTGGAAAGAATGATGACCACATCCTTGTCACTAACCCGGGTAAGCAGGTTCCTGAAACGGATACGCTCTTCTGGGTCCAGACCAGTGGTAGGCTCATCGACAATGATCAGCTTTGGATCGCCTATCAGCGCCTGAGCGATACCCAATCTTCTTTTCATCCCGCCGGAGAGGTTGTTGGCAAAACGGTTACGTGCCTCGTACAAGCCTACCTCTTCCAACATTTTGTCGACCGTATCCTTCCTGATTTTTGAATTGGTCAGGCCGGCCAGGCGGGCAGCATAATCGAGAAATTCGTAGGTTTTGAGCTTGGTGAAGAACCGGAAGTCCTGCGGCAGGTAACCCAGCATCGACCGGATCTCCTTTCTGTCCTTCATCAGGTCCAACCCGTTGACAAGCACCTGCCCGGAGGAGGGTTTCATCAGGGTAACCAAAATTCTCATCAATGTTGATTTACCGGCACCGTTGGGCCCCAACAAACCAAACATGCCACTCTCGATGGTCATGTTAATGTCCTTAATGGCATGGTTGCCATTGGGATAGACTTTATTGAGTCCTTTGATCTCAATCTTCATGAGCGATTTATCTTAAGTTTGTTCTTGTTAGCAGAGGGTTTTCTTCCACAATTACTGCACTTTGACTAGGATTCAGACAAATGGTTTAACCCTGCTCAATATTATTTCGAACCTATATCCGGTCCCTGAGCGCAGCCGAAGAGTCGATTTTCGAAAAACACTGTCCACAGATTGTCTGGCCAGCAAAAACAGCTATTGTAAAGGGTAGTATGGTGTATTTTAAGGGCCTGGCAATTAAATCGCGAACTGATTCTTTTGTGGGTAGATTTGTTCCCCCTTCAACCTTTGGGTTACGGATCATCCCTTTGTCATTTCAAATGGGATACAACTCCTTTTGACCCTTCGGCTATGCTCAGGGACCAGAACCGAAAATCGCAATTCGAAAATCTCAAAATTAAAAGAGGCCATCCTTTTGGGACAGCCTCTTTCTATTTATCTCGCCTGATAATTATTTATTTCACTTTCTGGACAATGGCGCTGAAAGCAGCGGGATTGTTCATGGCAAGGTCGGCAAGGACTTTGCGGTTTATTTCGATGTTGGCACCCTTCAACTTGCCCATAAACTGGGAGTAGGAGAGACCTTCTGCACGAACAGCAGCATTGATACGTTGAATCCATAATCCACGGAACAACCTTTTTTTACTTTTTCTGTCACGGTACGCATACTGGAGACCTTTCTCCCATGTGTTTTTGGCAACCGTCCAGACCGTGCCCCTTGAACCAAAGTAACCTCTGGTTAGCGACAACACCTTTTTACGGCGGGCTCTTGACGCTACGTGATTGACTGATCTTGGCATTTTTACTAAATTTTAGGACAATGGCGATCCCGATAGTTCAGGATACTTGTGGGCACATTCCCCGGTTAAAAAAAATTGAATTTGTTAAAAGGAATCCTACTTCAACGCGAGCAGCCTTTTTACATGGGCTACGTCTACATCGGCTACCATTCCCCAATGGGTCAGGTTACGTTTGCGTTTGGTGCTTTTCTTGGTCAGAATGTGACTCTTGTAAGCGTGTTTCCTTTTGATGCTTCCACTTCCGGTCAGCTTGAAGCGTTTTTTTGCGCCGGAATTCGTTTTCATTTTAGGCATCTCTGTCTAACTGTTTTTAAATTACTTTTTCTTTTTTGGCGAGATAAATATGGTCATCCTTTTTCCTTCAAGCTTGGGAAGTTGTTCAACTTTTCCAAACTCTTCCAGATCGTTGGCAAAACGAAGCAATAGAATTTCGCCTTGCTCATTATAGAGTATCGAACGTCCCTTGAAAAACACGTAGGCTTTCACCTTCGCTCCATCCTGCAGGAACTTTTCGGCATGTTTTAATTTAAAATTGTAATCGTGTTCGTCGGTATTCGGACCGAAACGGATCTCCTTGACAATGATCTTGACTGCCTTGGCCTTCAGTTCCTTCTGCTTTTTCTTTTGTGCATAGACGAACTTCTGGTAATCCACAATCCGGCAAACGGGCGGTTCTGCATTGGGGGATATTTCCACCAAATCCAGTTCCATTTCATCGGCCTTCCGAAGAGCATCCTGGATTCTGTAAACACCTTGTGGCTCAACATTGTCGCCAACCAGCCTTACTTCCGGAACGCGAATCTGGTGATTGATCCGAAACAATGATTTCTCTTCCTCTTTTGGAGCTCTTGGCCCCTTGGTCCTGATAACTGCTATGGCTTTATCCTCCTATTTTTAGTTAATACCGACTATTTGTACAATTCTGCAAGAATCGATCCTACCTCTTTCAGGATCATCTCTTTAAATTCGATCATGGAAACAACCCCCTGATCGCCTTCACCCTGACGACGAACGGCTACGCTCTCCGTTTCACTCTCTTTCTCGCCAACGATGAGCAGATAAGGGATCCGTTTCATCTCGTTGTCACGGATTTTCCTGCCTATCTTTTCGTTACGCTCGTCAACGACGGTGCGAATATCGGAATTATTTAGATATTCTGAAACTTTTTGCGCATAATCGTTGTACTTTTCACTGATCGGCAACACAACCACCTGCTCGGGTGTAAGCCAAATGGGGAATTTCCCTGCGGTGTGTTCGATCAATACCGCGCAGAAGCGCTCCATCGATCCGAAGGGCGCGCGGTGAATCATCACCGGACGGTGGCGTTTGTCGTCTGCCCCGATGTACTCCAGGTCAAACCGTTCGGGCAGGTTGTAGTCGACCTGAATGGTTCCCAGCTGCCAGCTTCTGCCGATGGCATCCTTCACCATGAAATCCAGCTTTGGTCCGTAGAATGCGGCTTCGCCCAGCTCTGTCACGGTATTCAAACCCTTCTCGGCACAGGCTTCGATGATCGACCTTTCGGCTTTTTCCCAGTTTTCGTCCGATCCAATGTATTTCTCCGTGTTGGCAGGATCCCTGAGGGAGATCTGTGCCGTATAATTCTCGAAATTCAAAGCCTTGAAGATGATGAACACGATGTCAATCACTTTCAAAAACTCCTCTTTCAACTGATCTGGTCTGCAAAAAATGTGGGCATCGTCCTGCGTAAATCCGCGAACGCGGGTCAAACCATGAAGTTCACCACTCTGTTCATAACGGTAAACGGTCCCGAATTCCGCAAATCTAACGGGAAGGTCCTTGTAGGAACGCGGTTTGAATTTGAAAATTTCACAGTGATGCGGACAGTTCATCGGTTTCAGCATGTACTCTTCCCCTTCTGTAGGGGTATGAATGACCTGAAACGAATCTTTCCCATATTTCTGGAAATGGCCTGATTTCTTGTACAGCCTGACATCTCCAATATGCGGCGTGATGACCTGCTCGTATCCGAATTTCTTTTGCACTGTCCGCAGGAATTTCTCCAGCTGGTCGCGCAACAAGGTACCCTTTGGCAACCAAATAGGCAACCCCTGACCAACTTCCTGGGAAATCATGAAGAGTTCCATCTCCTTGCCAATCTTGCGGTGATCTCGTTTCTTTGCCTCTTCCATCAGCACGATGTACTCTTCAAGCAGCTTTTGCTTGGGGAAGGTGATGCCGTAAACACGGGTCAGCATTTTATTTTTTTCGCTTCCGCGCCAGTAGGCACCCGCGATATTGGTCAGTTTTAACGCCTTGATGTAGCCGGTATTGGGAAGGTGAGGTCCGCGGCAAAGGTCTGTGAAGTTTCCTTGCTGGTACAAGGTGATCGTTCCGTCCGTCAGTTCAGAGATCAGCTCTACTTTGTAGGGATCGCCTTTTGCCGTGAACAATTCGAGTGCATCGCTTTTGGATATTTCGGACCTGACGATGTTGGATTTGGTACGGGCAAGATCCATCATCTTCTTCTCAATCTCCATCAGGTCTTTTTCGACCAAAGTCTGACCTTCGGGCAGATCGATGTCGTAGTAAAATCCATTGTCGATGGAAGGACCAATGCCGAATTTCGTACCAGGAAGATAGGCTTCGATGGCTTCCGCCATGATGTGGGCAGAGGAGTGCCAGAAAGTATCGCGACCCTCCTTGTCTTCCCAGGTAAACAATTTGATGGAGGCATCCGACTGGATCGGGCGCATCAGGTCACGAACTTCTCCGTTGACGGAAATGGAAAGCACCTCTTTGGCCAGGTTTCTGCTGATTGCCTCGGCAATCTCCATTCCATTGACTCCAGCATCAAACTCTCTGACAGAATTATCGGGTAGCGTTATCTTAATCATGCTCTATTTTTTATGAAGGTGCAAAATTAACGAACTTCCGCCGTTTCATCAAATCTATTTTGATCTTTGTGCAGGAAAGATTTTCCAACCATCATTTTTTTTATTCCTTACCAGGAAACCGCTCTGTTCAGCAGGGATTATTTCCTATTTTTGGGTACGGTTTTAGACGGATTGGTACAATGGTTAATTGGTTTTTCAGGAAGCTGTAAAGACTCCTTTTTTGCCACAAAGACACAAATTTACGAAGGTATCACAAAGGGAAAAGGATTGATTTTATCAGTCTTAAACCAAGTAAATATTGGAATCAATTCTGGTGGATCCGCTTTGTGAATTCTTTGTGCCTTAGTGACTTCGTGGCTTCGTTTTAGTTCCATTAAAATCGGATGATCTTATCGTAAATTTTTTTGAATATATATCATCTTATACTCTTTATCATGCTAAAAAAATATTCCTTGTTTTTTCTGATCTGGCTGGTTGCTCTTGGACTACGTGCCCAGCAACTGACCCTTGAAGATGTAGTCATCAAAAGGAGCTATGGCCAAAAAGCAGTTTATGGACTGGCCTCACTCAACGACGGACTCAATTACACCACCCTCGAAAATTCGGGGAAGGAGCTGGTCAAATACAGTTACAAGACCGGGGCCAAGGTGGCCACCCTGTTGGATATCTCCGCCTTGAAAAATGACTCCCTGAAGGCGGTGTCGGATTACCAGTTTAGCAGCGACGAAAGCAAGGTGTTGCTGATGACAGACCGTAAACCCATTTACAGAAGGTCTTTCACGGCCAACTATTTCATTTACAACTTTGTCACAAAGGAACTGACGAAATTGTCGAATGGCGGAGCACAGCAGCTGGCTACTTTTTCACCAGATGGAGAGCGGATCGCTTTCGTACGCAATAACAACCTTTTCGTGAAGAGCCTACGGTTTGGTACTGAACGGCAGATTACCGACGACGGCCAGTTCAACAAAATCATCAACGGAGCACCTGACTGGGTCTACGAAGAGGAATTTGAATTCAACAGGGGATTTGAATGGTCGCCCGACAGCAAACAGCTCGCCTACATGAAATTCAACGAAGAGCAGGTACCCATCTACAAAATGCCCATCTACAGGGGAATGAAACCCGAGCACAACGAAAACAAACTCTATCCGGGAGAGTACAGCTTCAAATATCCTAAGGCGGGAGAGAAGAACTCTATCGTGCAGATCTGGGTATATGACATCAAAAGCAGCCACAACATCCAGATGGAAACGGGAAAAGAGACAGACAATTACCTGCCGAAGATCTCCTGGACCAACAGCGGCAACGATTTGGGCATCTTCAGGATGAACCGTTTGCAGAACAAGCTTGAACTATTGCTTGCCAATCCAAATACCGGTGACTCCAGGTTGATTTATACCGAAAAGAACAGCAGGTACCTCGAAACCGATTTTCTGGACAATTTTCAGTTTCTGGAAGACAACAAGAATTTTGTGGTTCTAAGTGAGCAAAACGGGTTCAAGCATCTTTACCTCTACAATCTGAATGGCATTAAAGTGATGCAGCTGACAGAGGGAAACTTCGATGTGATCAAATTCTACGGATACGACCCGATTAAGAAATTTTTCTATTACCTGGCTGCTGCCGTTTCTCCCATGCAGCGCGAAGTATATGGAGTTTCACTCGACAAGAAGAAAAAAGTGGTCCTCTCCACGCAAGCAGGTACCAACAATGTCGATTTCAGCAAAGGATACAAGTACTATGTTAACACTTATTCCAGTATCACGACTCCTAACCTGGTAACACTACACGAAATTTCGGGCAAACAAATCAGGGTACTGGAAGATAATTCGGCACTGAAGGAGAAACTTTCCAGGATGCAGCTTCCCCAGAAGGAGTTCTTTAAATTTAAAACCTCCGAAGGAATTGAGTTGAATGGCTGGATGATCAAACCAGTTCCTTTTCATCCTGAAAACAAATATCCGGTCCTGATGACTCAATACAGTGGTCCGAATTCGCAGCAGGTGCTGGATCTCTTTTCCGTGAGCTGGGATACCTACCTGGCCCAACAGGGTTATTTGGTGGTATGTGTCGATCCGCGTGGTACCGGTGCAAGGGGAGAGGAGTTCCGGAAATGTACCTATGGTCAACTCGGAAATCTTGAATCGACCGACCAGGTTGAAACAGCGCGTTATATGTCTCAGCAATCCTATGTGGATGGCAAGAAAATTGCCATCTGGGGCTGGAGTTATGGAGGGTTCATTTCTGCAATGACCCTGTGTAAGGGGGGAGACCTGATTCACGCAGCCATCTCGGTAGCACCTGTGATCAGCCACTATTTTTATGATTCAGTCTATACCGAACGGTACATGGGTATGCCCAGCCAGAATCCGGAAGGATACGATCAAAATTCGCCCATTGCCCTGGTAAAGGGAATTAAAGGAAAACTATTGCTAGTGGCAGGAACTGCCGATGACAATGTTCACTACCAGAACACCATCGAATTTGCCGAAGCGCTGGTGCAGGCCGGGGTTCAGTTCCGGATGATGTCCTACAACAACCGCAACCACGGCATCAGGGGAGGAAACACTACCATGCATTTGTATACGATGTTTGATGAGTTTCTCAAAGAGAACTTGAAGTAGACATGAGATATAAGACATGAGATATAAGACATAAGATATAAGACTAAGACATGAGATTTTGGAAAGCAGATTATATCTTGCTGACATTAAGCAACATTAAAAATCTATTTCTGTCATCTGTCGTCTCTTATCTCTTATGTCTTAAATCTTATATCTTTTCTTTTGTTTTCTAAATGAAAAGTATATATTTGCACCTCCTTTCACGCCCAGATGGTGAAATTGGTAGACACGCTAGTTTCAGGGACTAGTGAGCGCAAGCTTGTGCAAGTTCGAGTCTTGTTCTGGGCACAAAAAACAAAAAAGCGACCAAATCAGATGATTTAGTCGCTTTTTTGTTTTAGGATATCTGATCTACAGGTGGATAGGTGTTTTAAAAAATCCTGGTTGTGTCGATTATGGTGGATAAAACAGACCATTTTATCCACCAGTCACGGACCAACCTCAATTCTTCTGCCTGAATAGTACAGATTCTGGAATGAGCTGATAGCTGATTTCATCCGAACTGTAAGATACGGTTAGTGCCTTTCCTCCTCCTGTCTGGAAATAGTCGACCCCAATCAGGTGTTTGCCCTTGCTCAGGTTTACCGAGTTGCTCAATTCTCTTACTCCGTGCTCTCCATCGTTGTCAATTAAGAGTTTTCCGTCCATATACAATTTGCTTCCATCGTTCGAATTGACATAGAACGTATATTTTCCCGTTTTGTCAATCTGGATGAATGTGGAAAAACGGAGGGCAAAATTAAATTTCGGAAGATCAATCTTTTTGAGTCCGAATCTGTATACTTCACCGGATCTCTCCGGTTTCAAATGGTTGAAATCTGGCAATATTTTAAATTCACCTGGAAATAGTTCCCAGGAAATTCCGTTTTTGACAGGATCAACATAGCTGTAGAGCTCCTTGACCTGGCTGCTGGGATGGTATCCTTTCCGGAAAGCCTGTGCCCGAACGATGGTGTTGGCTGAGATTTCAAACGGTTGATTGTAAACAGGTGAATATTCGGCAACCTGCGATCCGTCTGTGGTATAGTGAATGACGGTCGCTGAATCCGGACAGGATATCGTTACTTTCAGTCTGTTTCCAGATTGAAGGATGGTGTCGGCGGGGGCTATGACCGGTGAGTTGGAGTAGGGAGTGGTTGGTATCTCCTTGGCGCCTTTTGATTGGAAAGAATAGCTTCCCGACTTGACTTCAAATACGGCTACCTGATCTTCCCATCTGACGAACCGGACCCCCTCCCTGTTTGCTGCCAAATGACCGCCTTCCGTCACCTCTTCCTTGTTGATAGTAGGCACAAAAACCGTTGCAGAGCAGTTTGCCGGGATGGTAATCTTCCAGTCAAATTCACCGGAGGAGAGTTTCCAGCTGCTCTTGATGGTTCCCGTGATCGATTTGTAGGAGGCATCCACAAAAGTAAGATCTCCAGTTACCGTTGGTCGCATCAGAATGTGTTTGAATCCCGGAATTTCGGGATCGGCTTTGATACCTGCAAGACTTTCGTAATACCAGATGATCAGGTCACCCAAGAGCATCACGTGATTGCCGGAATTCATCCCGGGGTCACCATGGTCACCATTCCAGAGTTCCCAAATGGTCGTAGCCCCTTTGCCCACCATGTAACCCCAGCTGGGATAGGTGTTTTGGGATGCTAGGGCATATGCCACATCTGCGTGACCAGTTGAAGTAAGTGTTCGCATTAGCCATTGGCCGCCTATCAGTCCATTCCCGATGTGGGTAGCATTTTCACCCAGCATCTTCGCCAGCAGGTTATTGACTACTTTTTCCTTGAATTCGGGTGGAACCAGGTCAAAAGCCAGCGCCAGGATATTGGCAGTGCAGGTATTGTTGCTGTATTTCCCCTCCGTCTGGTTGAGAAATTTATTGTTGAAGGCCAATTTCATCTCTTCGGCTGTTTTTGCATATCCTGAAGCATCCGCTTCTTTTCCCAGCAGATGGGCAAATTTTTGCATCATTCTCAATTCGAAGATGAAATAGGCGGTACCGATGTATGCTCCGCTGGTAACCCGGAGCGGATCGCCGGTATTGATCAGTTTCAGGTCTTCCGGCGGGACACACCAGTCTCCGTAGGTATCTTTTGGCATGATGCCCTCGTTCAAAAACTGGCTCATGTGGCTGATCCATTTTTGCATTTCGGGATAGTGGGTCTCAATGGTCCGGATATCCCCATACTTGCTGTAGAGCATGTCTGAAGCAAAGATAAAAGTGCCGGGCCAGGTGGTATTGTCACTGTAGGTAGGCCAGTAGGCAGGTGCAATGTCTGGAAGAGATCCGTTCGCAAGCTGCGCATCACTCATGTCCGTTACCCATTTGTTGTATAGATTGGTCAGGTTAAAAAGGAAACTCTCGCCGGTACATTCTGCGGATCTGTCGCCCAGCCAGCCTTGTCGCTCATCTCGCTGCGGACAATCCGTCGGCATGCTCCTGTAATTTCCCCGTACTCCCCAATAGGCATTTTTATAGATGTTGTTGATCAATTGGTTGGAACACCTGAAGGAACCCGTTTCCTCCATGGCATCGTGAATGACCTTGCCCTTGATGGAGTTCAGGGTGGGAGTGCCGGGAAATCCTGTCATCTCTACAAATCTGAAGCCATGGTAGGTAAATCGGGGCTCCCACTTCTCCTCCCCATCCCCCTTCAGAACGTAGGTGTCGGTCACTTCCGCAGAGCGGATATTGTCCAGAAACAGGGTTCCGTCTTCCTTCAGGGTCTCCGCAAACCGCAGGGCCACCTTGTCTCCCTTGTTTCCTTTCACCTGAAGTTCAACCCAACCCACCATGTTCTGACCCATATCGAAAATAAATTTTCCGGGAGTAGCTTCCTTGACAGAAACAGGGATGATCTGATCCATGATTTTCATGCATTCGTTGGGTTGGGCCACCAGCTTTTCGCCTGGTTTCCCTACCAGTTCGGCATTTAGCCAGGCGCTGTCATCGAAACCCGGCTTGCTCCAATCCATCAGCTCCTGACGGGCATCGTAATATTCCCCGTCGTATTCATTGTTTTTGCGGATTGGACCATTTGTAGAAAGTTTCCACGATTCATCCGAAACAATGGTTTGGGAGGAGCCATCCTCAAACTGGATTTCGATCTGGCAGATCAACTTTGGAAATCCAAACGACCTGACCTGGTCTTTTCCGGTCCTCGGGGCGAAGAACCTACCATTGCCTAGAATCGCACCGACGACATTCTTGTCGCTCTGCAGGTATTTTGTCACATCAAAAGTAAGGTAGAATGCCCTGGCGTTGTATTGCGTTAGCGCAGGAGCCAAAACCTGATCTCCAATTTTCTGCCCGTTGAGATAGAGTTCAAACAATCCAAGTCCGGATACGAAGGCTGCTGCCGATTTAATTTTTTTTGCAAGAATAAATTCATGCCGCAACATTCTGGCAGATAGAATACTATGTATACCATTGGGCTTTTCTTCCCCGGTGGCCTTATCCAGTCCAATCCATTTGGCCTTCCAGTCGGAATCGTGCATCAATCCCGTGGTGAAAAAAGCAGAATTACTCTGATATGGGTCTCCCTGCTGATCCCAGGTTATCACCTTCCAAAAATATTTCTGGTTGTTTTGTAGTGGTTTGCCCTGGTAATTTACCTGAGATGTCAGATTGGACTTGATTTTCTGGCTGTCCCAGATATCCCCCTTGTTTTCATCCAGCAGGGTTGAACTGGAGGAGACCAGAATCTGCCGTGCCTGCTGGGTAACTCCGCGTTGTTCAGACTGAAGTATCCAGCTGAAACGGGGATTTTCCACATCAATGCCCAGTGGATTTACCTTGTATTCGCATTTTAAATCCGTAATGAGTAGCTGTGGCTTTTCACTACAAGCAGATGACAGGAGAATGAAAATGAATAAATACAATAAATTTTTCATTGATTTATAGGTAGTTATGTAGTTGATTGGTAGAATAAAATGGAAGTAATTGTTGGTCGTCAAAATAAGTCAGAATTAGTTGATTACCTCGCTTTGCACCATTGAACGTGCGTTTTTATGTCTCTGTGTGAAATGAGAAGCAATCATCCAACTCTTTTACCCATCTTATTTATCATTCCTGCTAAGCTCCTTCATTGCAAAATTGGGATAGAGCACATCATGCACCTTCTCCACCATCAGGTTTTTGGACAGGTTGAAACTGGCTTTCAGCCGGATGTCTTTGGAGGAGGCGCCCACACGAACCTCATAATCGCCTTTGTCGGCCACCCAGCTGCTGATTCCGCTCTGGAAAGAGGCCAGCGACCTGGCATCCAGTTCAAAGGAAAGCTGCTGGCTTTCTCCCGGTTTTAGGAGTCTGGTTTTTGTGTAGGCCTTTAGTTCCTGCTCAGGTTTCTCCATTTCAGTAGTTGGAGCAGACAGGTAGAGTTCTGCAATCTCCTTGCCCGTAACTTTTCCTGCATTTTTAACCGTCACATTGACCAGCATTTTGTTGTCGAAAGTTGCACCACCCAGTTTTAGATCCGAATATTCAAAATTGGTATAGGACAATCCATAGCCAAATTCATAGGCCACTTGCACCTTGAAACTATCATAATAGCGGTATCCGACATAAATCCCCTCTGTGTAAAACGAGTTGACAGGATTTTCAGCCGGTTCACCGGGAAAGGTCTTGGCGGATGGCACATCTTCAAATTTCATTGGGAAGGAGTCAGGCAATTTCCCCGATGGGTTCACGGCACCTTTCAACAGGTCGGCGATGGCATATCCACCCTCCTGTCCGGGCTGCCAGGCAACGAGAATGGCATCCGGGTAGTCTCTCCAGCTTGCTGTTTCACAGACTCCTCCTACATTGAGTACCACCACTACTTTTTTACCGGCGGCATGATAGGCCTCCGATACATTTTTTACCAGGTTCACTTCTACTTCAGAAGAAGGGAAATAACCATTGTCGTAACCTTCGCCACCGCTGCGTCCCAGCGTTATGACCGCGATATCGGAAGCAGGAACCTGTTTCACAATCTGTTCCTTGTTCAGATCCAGTTCAGCATGAAATGGAATCAGTCTTTTTTTGAAGTGGCCGGGGGCTTTCCCGTCCTTCACACCATTGTTGGCCAACATCACCGGATTGTTGAAGTAGTCGGGAACCAGGTTGTCTGACATAATTTTTGCATTGAAGGCCGTGTAGGTATCCCCGAGCTCCTTGATCACCTTAAAACCGGCGGCTTTTAGTCCGTCGTTGACGGAAATGGCGTATTTGTTGCTTCTGATACCTCCGCTTCCCGTACCGGCTTCGATCAGGTAATAGGCAATTTTACCAAAGACAGCAACTGTTTTGACTCCTTTAAACGGTAAGGCTTTGTGCTCGTTTTTAAGTAGTACCATTCCCTCTGTGGCCGCCTCCCTGGCTATTTTTGCATGTGCCTCCAGATCTGGTTTCATGCTTGGAACATGACCTTTTGCTCTGGGAGCATTGAGTTTTAGCTGCAGGTTGTATTCAAGATTCTTGCTGAGCGTGCTTTCATTCAATGATTTGTCTTTAAGTGCAGCGGTCAGTTCCTTCACTTCATCCATGTTTCCACCCATTAGCATGTTGTTCCCTGCACGGACTTTGGCAACGGCACTGCCATAGCCATCGAAATCGGTCATGAAAACGCCGTTGAAGCCCCACTCACTGCGAACCACGTCGTTGAGCAGTTCGGGCGTTTCGGCGGTGTAAAAACCGTTCAGTTTGTTGTAGGAGGTCATGATGCAGGAGGGGTTGCCCTCCTTGACGGCGATCTCGAAGCCGCGGAGATAGATTTCGCGCAAGGCTCTTTGGCTCACCACCGCATTGTAGGTCCTTCTGTTGGTCTCCTGATTGTTGGCAAGGAAATGCTTCAGAGTCGCGCCTACGCCGGCGGATTGGACCCCCTTGACCATCGCGGCAGCCGATTTGCCTGAAAGCAGCGGATCCTCCGAATAGTATTCAAAATTTCGGCCACATTCGGGGTTGCGGTGCAGGTTCAGTGCAGGCATCAATACGACATCATAATCGTATTCCAGCACCTCGTTACCAAAAGCCTTGCCTACATTTTCGACCAGTTCCTTGTTCCAACTGGCTGCAAGACAGGTGGAGGTTGGGAAAGCCGTTGAATAGGTAAACTCTGTGGCCCCTGCTGGGTGCGGATCCCGGTTTACACCGGAAGGACCATCCGTTAAGGCAGATGAACCGATAAGCAATCTTGGGATAACCAATTTGGAATTCTGGTTGGCAATGATTATGCCTGCACCTTGTTCTGTAGTTTTCGGATCACCTGCCGGCAGAAATTTCCCGTCACCAACGGTCATGCCTACTTTTTCTTCAGGTGTCATGGCAGAAATTACCTCAGAAATGTTGGTTTTGCCTAGCTGACTTGGTTTTTTTTCTGCCCAGGAAGACAGAATTAGGAGGCTCGTGACAAGACACAACCCTCCAATCATTAGCTGTTTTTTGATCATTGAATTAGTTATTTGTTAATAGTAGCTATAAAATCTGTGATGCTGCTGCTTTATCTGCAATTGTGACTCTTGTTGATTTTTAAGTTAAAATAGTTGAACAGGATTCGAATCAGGTGGTTAAATTAAATAAAAAAGCACCTAAATCGAATGATTTGGGTGCTTTTTTATTTGTTTCGACTTCCGCTTTGGGAATCAGCAGAAGGATGAGAAGGGGGAAATGCTATTTTTTCTTTACGGTGTTAAGACCAAAAGGCAAATAGAGCGGGCAGAATCCAATCAGGCTTACCAGCACAAATACGCCTGCCAGAACCATTAAGACGATACCCAGTGTACCTTCGATTACGTGGGTAAAAAAGAGAATTGCGATGACAACTGCGACCAGAATCCTGATCACCTTGTCCACGGAGCCCATGTTTTTCTTCATTTTGTTGATTTTTATTGTTGATTAATTGGATTTTGTTGTACTAGATAAGGAGATTCATTCCCTTCCCCGGAAACAGGAACTGGACGACTATTTATTTGATCAATAATATTTCATGAATGGCTTTTTCAAGTGTCTCTTTGGGTACTGCCCCCACAGTGGACCGTGGCTGCCCCTTGGCTGGAATAAAAAGCAAGGTTGGCAAGCTTTGTATTCCCAGCGTTTGAGCCAATAGCTGTTCTTTATCTGTATCCACCTTGTAAACTACTATTTTGCCTTCATACTTTTTGGCCAGCTCCTCGACGAGGGGGGAGAGCTGCCGGCATGGGCCGCACCAGGTTGCATAGAAATCGATGATGACAGGTAAACTTCCTTCAAATTTCCAATTTTTATTCACCTCATAATTGAAAATTTTCTGCTTGAAAACATCATTTGTCAAAACAATGACGTTTCCGGATGTGCCTGCCGATTCTTTTGTCTTAGCAGGATTTCCTGCCTGACAATTACTCAGAAAGAGCGTTGAGGCCAGCAATAATGTTGCAAAAACTTTATTCATATTTTCTGTTTTAGCGATTTTCCTAACATTTTCCCCTGCTGCAGGGACTACTTACAGAAAACCATCCCAGAAAGGCTCCCATCAGGGTACTTTGGTAGGGACTTGTTGAGATAGCGCAGGTTCCTGAAGTACATCCAATGAAGTAGTAATACAGGAAGCCGGCTAACCCCCCTATCAGGGTTGCCAGAAAGGGTCTCCAGAAACTTTTGGAGTTAAAAAATTCTTTTAGCGTCTTTGGCTGAGAAGGAGCCTGGCAACTGTTTTCCATTTTCGATTGATGTTATTTTCTTACAAAGATAAATAACAAAAATGATAAATCGCTATAATATCACCTAAATCGCATAGGTATCACTAAATAATTTTTAATAATATATTTAAGTCGCAGATTGTGAACAGTATATATTAATGCTATCCATCCCTATTTGTGTAGTTGCTCTTCTAGTTTTTTCAATATTTTTTCAATGGCAAAATAGGATGCAATGATCAGCAATGGCCAGCTTAACAGCCAGATTATTTGAGTTATCATGGTAATTTATTTAGCAATGATTTGAACTGTGGTTAATAAACATGTGATTCATTTTCAAGCTCTATAGAATCAATTTTTTTGTTGTCGATAGAGCGCCAGGCTACCCAAATGTAAGCGATCACAAATGGGACCAGAAGGGATACATAGCTCATGACTGTCAGGGTATAGGAACTGGACGAACTATTTGTGATGGTTAGTGAACTTTGCAGATCGAAAGTGGAGGGATAATAGGCAGTGTCGTTGAATCCGGCAAGTAAAAAGAGTGAAAAGACGGTCAGAATGGTTCCAATGCCTGCACCCCAGATTCCTTTGGTACTGCATTTTTCGAAACAAGTTAGTGGACGGATAATTCCAATTAACACCAGGGCAACTCCCAAAATGAAAAGAATCGCAACGACAGGCATTTGAAGCAGGTTATGCAGATATTTGAATGACTCCAGCGAGATTACCCCTGTCTGAGGATTCACGGCAAAGCCGGAAGAAAGCAAAGTCCAAATGGTAAATCCAAGAAAGAACATTACGAATGGAATGGCATTGATCAGAAGTTGTTTTTTGATCCGCTCCATCATCACCGGATGGTTGAGTCGGTTCATGAAGTAGAGCAAGGCAAGAACTCTTGCGAGGAAGAAAACAGTCAATCCCAGCAAAAGGTTATGCGGATTTAGTGCGGCTTCCAGTCCGTGGGCGGGTCCGGTCCACTCGGAGATTACAGGCATTTTGTCACCTGTGAGCCGTGTGATGTTCATGAAATTGACGGAGAATTGAGAACCCGTGAAAAAGGTTGCCACAGCGGTTCCTATCAGTACTGGAGCCAGGATCCCATTGGCGAGCAAAAAGGTTTCGTAGGTTCTTTTTCCGAGAAAATTGCCCGCTTTGCTGCGGTATTCGTAGGAAACAGCCTGGACAATGAAAGCAAACAAGATCAGCATCCAGACCCAATAAGCGCCACCGAAGCTTGTTGAGTAAAATAAGGGAAAAGAGGCAAAGAAGGCTCCGCCAAATGTTACAAGGGTGGTAAAGGTGAACTCCCATTTCCGCCCAAGCAGGTTAATCAGAAGCGTTCGCTCCTCATCTGTCTTTCCAAGGGAATAAATCAGTGTTTGTCCTCCCTGAACAAACATCAGGAAGACCAGGATTGCTCCCAGCAGCGAGACGATGATCCACCAGTAATGCTGTAGGAGGGAATGGGTAAATATTTCAGTCATGGCTTGATTTCTTAGTGATTAAGGTCTTTGGTGAATTCTTGGCTTCCGGGGTTAGTGGTTCCGGCCCCTTGCGAATCTGGGTGGTCATAATCCTGATTTCTGCGATCAACAATCCAGTAAATAGGAGAAAGAACATCCAGAAGGTTATTTGCACAGAAGCAGAGCTGATTTGAGAAACGGCTGCAATGGTCGGAAGGATATCCTGGATGACCCATGGCTGACGACCTGCCTCGGCAACCACCCAACCAAGCTCTGAAGCAATATAGGCTAGAGGTATAGACCAGAGCGCCGTGTAAAGAATAAATCTTTTCTTTTCGATTTTATTCTTCAGGGTTAACAGTAAAACAACCAGGAAAAGTGCTCCAAAATGTATCCCCAATCCCACCATGATGCGGAAGGAGTAAAACGTAGTTGCAACGCTTGGAATTAATTCATGCACATCGCGACCTGCATAGTAACCGTATCCGAAGTTGGCATAATTTGCTTCAAAACTGGCAAGAGCTGTTTTGGCCACACTGTCATTTCCTGCTTTACGCGCATTCTTGTAGGCAGCCAAAGATTGGATGGCAATTTTTCCCTTTTCACTTCTTTCCTGATAGGAGATGATATGGTGTTCAGGATTGCCGTGGACGAGATCTTTTATTCCTGGCACGTAGGCATTTGGATCCAGAAATGCCATGTAGGAGAGCATGTTGGGAATCTCGATGGTAAATCTGAAATCCTGCTTTTTGTGGGCAAGCTCCTGTTCATCTGCTTTCAGGATGCCTATTGCCACCAAAGGAGCATTCTGTTGACCCACATACAGATTCTCCATGGCGGCAAATTTCATGGGCTGGTATTTTGCCATGTTCCGCGCCGACCCGTCGCCCGTCAAGATGACAAAGGCGCTGGTGATCAGGCCGAAAACGGCCGCAATGACGATGCTTCTTTTGGCAAACTGATGTTCCCTGTTTTTCAAAAGGTACCAGGCACTTATACCAATGACGAAAACAGAGGCGAGTACATACCCGGATGAAATCGTGTGCAGAAATTTATTGATGGCAACAGGAGAGAAGAGTACCTCCCAAAAGTTGACCATCTCGTTACGGGCCGTATCAGGATTGAACTTCATCCCGGCAGGATATTGCATCCAGCCGTTTGCAACCAGAATCCACAGTGCCGAGAGGTTGGATCCAAAGGCAACCAGCCAGGTCGAAAGCAGGTGGAATTTTTTGCTGACCTTGTTCCATCCAAAGAACATCACGGCGATAAAGGTGCTTTCCAGGAAAAAGGCCATGATGCCTTCGATGGCAAGCGGCGCACCAAAAATATCGCCCACAAACCAGGAATAGTTGGACCAGTTGGTGCCGAATTCAAATTCGAGAATGATCCCCGTGGCCACCCCGATGGCGAAGTTGATGCCAAAGATGGTCATCCAGTATTTGGTAATTCTTTTCCATTCCGGATCACCTGTACGAACGTAAAGGGTCTCCATAAAGGCAATAATAAAGGAGAGTCCAAGTGTAAGCGGTACAAACAGCCAATGGTACATGGCTGTCAGGGCAAATTGTGCCCTGGACCAATCAACAAGCGAAAAATCAATGTTTTGCATATTTATTTGGTAAGTTGTTCAATGACATGATTGCTGCGTTGTTCGTCTGTTTTGAAATTGGATTTTAATAAATCGGGGAAGAAAAACAGCTTCAAAACCAGGTATAAAATGGCCAGTTTGAGCAGGATGATCATCCATAGGTTTCTTCCCAGGGTCATATTTTTAAATCCCTGGAAATAGAATTGAAAGACGTCCTGAATCACCCTTTTCATTTGCTACGAACTTAATAGAATATCAATGACTACATTGATGATCGCTGCCCCCTGTTGCAGGTGCATCGTGGTGATGGCAGCTTTCACCGCTATCAGTCAGAATTCCTGATAGATAGCTCGTAACCAGAGAGGCTGAATCGCCCGAACAGCCTCGCACGACATCAATACCGGAACTCTTCAGGACATTGATGGCCCCGTTTCCAATACCACCTGCCAGCATGACACTGACTCCATCGGCGGCCAGTACCTGGGCGATATTGGATTTGCAACCACATCCTTCCACCGAGGGCACTATTTGGGTTGCAGTGATGTTGTTTTCTGCCGAGATCGTAAAAACATGATAAGCCTGGCAATGTCCGAAATGGTCATCCACCTGGTTGTTACTTGTAACTGGTACCGCGATTTTCATTTATTGATTTTAATTATTGATCCTAATTGATTTTTGATAACTCTTTATTTGCATAAGATTTACATCCTTCACATTTTACATGATTCTCCATCCCTGCAATTAGTTTGAAGCATTTGTTGCATTTGAACCATTGCTTTTCAAACTCTACATTTCCCCCTTCAATCTCAATGGCCAAACCTTCCACAAATGCCTTGGCGATTTTCTTTAATGCCCTGTTGTAAACTCGGGTGAAAGTGGGTCTGGAGATGCCCATCAGTTCGGCAGCGGCATCTTGCGACAGATTTTGATAGTTGACCAGGTTGATGCTTTCGTATTCATCGAAGTGCAACTTCAGCACCTTCAGTTCGCACAAAGGCATTCCAAACGGCTTGAAACCAGCCATTTGGGGAGGATTGAAAACTTTTCTATTGATAGTAGGCCGCGACATATAAACTGAAATTGAAAAGGAAATTGAGACTGTTTGATAGTTTTGAGGAGCGCTAATAAACAAAATGAACGGTTGCGTTAGATGTTTGAATTGTTACTTCACATATTTTTACAAATATAGTGAACGTAGGTTCATAACAATGTTAAATATGTTTAGTTTTAAAGAAAAAGATCAACAATTTATTTACAGAATTTGAGCAATGAATCATTTGTAAAAAAGAATGTGTATGATTGGCTGATTGCAATAATTGCAGCTTCCTTGTTCCTGATTAAGTTGCATCCGGCTTTGGTATTGCTTGTCGCAGCATTTTTAGGACTTATATTGACAAAAAAAGAGGTCGCACAAACAGGAAGCCATTTAACATTAAAAACTTTCAAATTTTTTCTGATCATGGTATTGATAGTAACAATCAGCACCATGATCCTTTATTTTGTGAATAAGCAGTACTTCTTGCTTGCAACGATCATGCTGCGCATCGACCTTTTTCATTTGGCGGTGGATTAGCGGCAATGCCTATTAAGTACCACGAGTTGGTTGATCTGTTTGGCTGGTTTGATAAGACCACTTTTATGGATGGGGTCATCCTTGAACAAGTGACTCCAGGATCAATAATTATTGCCGCAACTTTTTTTGGCTATTTGCACTTTGGTATCTTCGGAAGTATTTTGGCAACAAATTGCGTTTTTACACCTTCCTACCTTATTCAGATGGGGATTATGCCATTTTTTGATAGGCTGAGGTCTCATCCACAATTCTATAAAGTTATCAATGGAATTCTGTGCTCGTTTGTAGGTTTATTAACAGTAGTGACATATCGTTTTGCACTTGATATACAGTGGAGTCTAGTAAATATTGTATTTACGCTGGTTGCTTTTGTATTGCTGGTGAGAAGAATCGATGTAATTTTGGTTATTCTGGGAGGAATTATTCTGTCTTTTTTCCATTAGGCTTTTGCTTCTGCTCGAATTCTCTTTTCCAAAGTTCATAGTTCAATTTATCCAGATAGGTTATTGAAATATAACCATCCTGAACCTCGACTATTATGTCACCTAAATCAGTGAAATAGGTGGTATAATCTCCCACCATAATCTCCCTGGCAGGAATTTTATATACTAATCTTTCTCTCTTTTTATATTGCTGGAATTTACTGTATCCAGCCCCATATTTCAAGGTGTACAGCTTTTGCATTTTTCCAAAATCAGACTGCACGGAATCACGAACTTCTTCCGGAAAACTGACAATGATCTTGTATACCAACAGATTACTACTGGTTCCAAAAACATGTATTTTACAATCTTTACTCATAAAATTTCCGCTAAGGATGATCTCATTTTTTTTTGTTGAGTCAGATAGAATAAATCCAAGCTTTGTCAATTCCCTGGCAAATTTATCTGAACGACCGTCTATGGGAACATTTTTAAAGAACAAGTGTTCCTTGGTAGTACAACCAGTCCATAAAGCGAAGATTAAAATAGTGATAATTATACGCGTGAGCATTGCAACAGATTTGAGATCAATAATATTCAAATATTTTAAACTTGACAGTTTTTTTATTGCGGTTCTTGATAAGATAGACCTTTAATATTATGCTGCTTGCCGTGCTTTGGGTTCCATCATTACTCCAGAATATCTCACTTTCCGCACTATTTATTCCACCAAATAGATAGCCAATTAATGTGGAATCACGCTTAATATCGTCCAGTTTGATTACCTCGTTTTCATATTCTGGCAAGTTCCTTACCGGAATAAATTCGGAACCAGCCCCCAAAAAGGAGGGCATTTCTATCGGCATTTTATATTCTGTCATTTTACCATTTCTGTCTCTTGTTACCCGGGCAATCGTTTTTACAAATGGAACATTGTCATTTTTGATTCTAATACCAGCACTATCCACATATTGTGCTATTCCTCCAAAGAACAGGTTATGCATTTCTTTGGAATCAGCACTGTAAAAAGGAATGTGCGCGCATTGATATTGGTTGTAGTATTGTAAAAAATCGTTATTGATATGATATCCGGAACTGTCGATATTTACACAATTCAGAAATGGCAAGTTAGCCTCCACCTGAAATACACCAGAGAATGCCGTCAATCCTTCCTGCCCATCCGGTAATATTTGAGGAATGACATTATAATCCCGCCGGTGCAAGTTGATGGAGTCTGTAATTCCCGACAGATAGGAGATGGTTATTTTAGTGCCATTGTCAACCAATAAAAATTTGATGATCGAATTTGTATATTTCTGTACATAGGAAGGATGACCCATTGGGTTGTATTTTCCGTCAAAACGCTGTCCACCTGTCAGATAATAGGTGTGGTATATTTTGTTTAAAGATCCGCCTGTGACAGCAAATTTTTCGTCTTTTATTTGCCGAAACCAAGATTTTAAAGAGTCCCCTTTAACGATCGCATTGATCAAACCGGGGAGCTTTACAGCGGTAAGGCAGGGGAAAGTTACATGGTCATCAGCAGACTTGCTGTATCCATAACCCCCAATGATGTAGAGGTATTCTCCTTCCTGGTAATACTCCATGTTGGTTGAGCTTAACTGCTCCTGAATAGAAACAGGAAGGGTAGAGAGTGGAGCAGACCATCTTTTCTGAGCAACTGGATCAACGACGACCAAATGAATATTTTGCCCCTCAGTATCAAAAGTAGCCCATGGCTGACGACGGTGCAACCCATCTAACCGTCCGCCGATGAGCAACCATTTTCCATCATATTGACCATAGGCGTAAGATTGCACTCCTCCCAATCCTTCAATTTTAAATGACTCAATTGCGATCTGAAAGGGTTCGGTTTGAAGGTGGTCAGTACAACTACTCAAAAACAGAAGAACTATTATAATAACTATTTTCATTTTTATTATTTGTGGATGCCCCAGCATTTAAACAAATAAGATAATGGCCAATGACGGAAAAAATAAATGGGTTGTCCGCCGCTCCGCAGATACTTGGTACAAGTTACGTTCAGCTTTGATAATTTAATCAATAATTTAGCTGTCAGTTTTTTACAATAGCCTTAGACGAATTTATCCTATTTTGCTGAATTTATCCTTTTTTGCTTATTTCATTCAATCCATGTTGACTGACAATTATAATATCCTTCTCATTTAATTCAATCAGGCCGTCTTTCTCAAAATTCTTCAACAGTTTCACTGCACTTTCGGTAGAAATTCCCGCAAAATCTGCCACATCCTTCCGCGACAAAAGCTGAAAGATCTCAGGATGCTCCTTCTTTAAGCCATTCAGGTAAAGAAGGGACTCAGCCAGGCGACCATTCATCTGTTTGTGCAGCACATTTCGCAAGGTATCAAACAGATTTCCATTTTGTTCGCAGTAGCGCTGTATCAGGTTGAATCCAAAAATTCCATTTTGCTTTACTACCTTAACGATGGCTTCTTTCTCTACTAAATATACCTGGCAGTCGGTCAGGGCAACGGCAGAATAGTTGAAGGTATTTTTGGAGAAAACTGCTGAAAGTCCGACAAATTCGCCCGGTTGAATGATCCTAAGATTGAAATTTCTGGCACTGTCGCCCTCGATGTATTGCATGGCTAAGCCTTTGATGACAAAAAGGGCATAGGAAGCAAAAGCTCCTTGCTTGGAAAGGTGATCACCCTTCCGGAACAGCACTTGGGTCTTGCTGGCTCTGACCAACTCCATCTCTTCTGGCAAAAGTAACTGAAAACAGGGTGCCTGTATGTCACAAATAAAATCCTGATCGGTCTCAAGAATGGGTCTCATGAACTGTTTCTACTGAAATTAGCTGACAAAGTTAATCTAATTCAATCAAAAACTTGTCGTACATCAATCCGTTTGTTGTGGTATAAAATCTCAAAAATCAAACAGATAGAAGGAGGTAATCTAACTTTGCAGCAACTTAGTAATGAAGATCGGGTCATGCTTTACACCAATTTGAAACACCTTGAAAATGCGGCAGAATTTCGGCAAGTAGTCATTGATTACGAGCATGTTGTGGTTATTTGTGGTCGTATGGGACCCATGTGTATTCCGGTTTACCGGATTGCAGAGGAACTTGAAAAAGAATATTCCCATGTGAAGTTCTTCGATATGGAATTTGACAACCCGGAATCCAAGGTGATCCAAAGTATTCCTGAAGTGATGGGATTTGCCGGAATACCTTTCACTATCTACTACAGAAATGGCCTGGTCGTGAAAGCTACTTCGGGCATTCAGTCCAAAGAGCAGATTATTACTATTTTAGAACATGAGCTGGCACAGACTGTCAGCATTTAATACAATACTAATTTCAAAATAAGTTACAAAATGCAAACAACATTCATCATCATCGGGTCAATTATTGTCGCAGTTATTGTTCTCAGGTTTTTAGCCATGAAGAAAATAAAAAACACACCGATGGTAGCCGACCATGAGAAAGTAATAACCCTTACAGAACAGAATTTTCAGCAGCAGACAAAAAATAAGCTGGTTTTGGTCGACTTTTGGGCCAGCTGGTGCGCTCCCTGCCGTATGATGGCCCCGGTTCTGAATGATGTAGCTTCGGAATTGGGTGGAACCTCCCGTGTTGGGAAAGTCGATATAGAAAAACAGCAATCCCTTGCTCAGAAATTCAGGGTGAGGAGCATCCCAACTTTGATTCTTCTTAAAAATGGTACTGAAATCAACCGTTTTGTAGGCATCAAGTCGAAGGATTATCTGTTAAAAGAGATTGCAAAAGTAAAATGATGCCCCCCAAAAAAAATTAAAAAATGGAAAAGATAGTAATAGTTGGAGGAGTAGCTGCCGGGGCTACTGCAGCTGCCAAAGTTCGACGGATTTCCCCAACCGCCGAAATAATTATGCTGGAAGCGGGACCTGATATTTCGTTTGCCAATTGTGGATTGCCCTACTTTATTGGCGGTGATATCAAAAGCAGGTCAAAGCTGATCCTGCAAAGTCCCGAGAGTTTCAACGAACAATATGGAGTAGAAGTACATACCCATACCATCGTTTCGTCCATCGACCGGACTGCTCATCAGGTGAATACCCTGGATACTCGCAGTGGTGAACACAAAACCTTTGAATACACCAAATTAATCCTGGCACAAGGCGGAAGGCCAATCAAGCCAACCTTACCAGGTGCAGATTTGGATCATGTTTTTACCTTGTGGACCCTGGAGGACATGGACAAGATTTCGCATCACCTTTTGGAAAAGAAGCCACAGACTGCCGTAGTGGTTGGTGGCGGATTTATTGGCCTCGAAATGGTGGAAGCCCTGGTAAAAAGGGGATTGAAAGTGAATGTTGTTGAAATGATGCCGCATGTGATGGCCGTTATGGAGGCTGAAACTGCCGGATTTATTGAGAATGAACTACTTTCTTACGGTGTGGGCATTCACACGGGCGCCGGGGTCATTGAGATAAAATCCCGTTCGGTCAAACTTGACAATGGCAAGATATTGGATGCAGATATGGTTTTGCTCTCAATAGGGGTTCGTCCAACTTTGCAGTTGGCAAAAGAAGCAGGACTGGAAATTGGTGAAGCGGGAGGATTGCTGGTCAATGCGCAATTGCAAACATCAGATCCTGATATTTTTGCTGCCGGTGATATGGTGGAGATCGAACATCGTGTGAGTGGGAAAAAAGTGCGCATCCCATTGGCGGGACCTGCCAACCGGCAAGGCCGTATCGCCGCAGAGAATGTGCTTGGCGGAAATCACGCTTACAAAGGTTCAATTGGAACTTCTGTTGTACGTGTTTTTGAAGCGGTGGCCGGAATTACCGGATTCTCCCTGAAGCAAGCCCGTGCAGCCGGATTGGATGCCGATGCGGTCGTCGTCCACAAAGAGCACCATACCTCCTATTATCCGGGTGCAGAAACAGTTACCACGATGTTGGTCTACGACCGTCACACGGGAATTGTCCTCGGCGGACAAACGGCAGGCTACAAGGGTGCAGACAAAAGATTGGACGTAATCGCAACTGCAACGGCTTCAAAATTAACCATCAACGATCTCGCAGACATTGATTTTGCCTATTCGCCACCCATCGGAACCGCAAACGATGCGATTAATATGGCCGCTTACACTGCCGAAAACAGAATTTCCGGGTTTAGCCCTTCCGTAACTGTTACTGAATTGGATTCTTTGATAGCAGGTCAAAATCCGGTTATCGTGGATGTAAGGGATGTTTTTGCATTTGAAAAAACCCATGTGAAAGGTGCTGTTCATATCCCATTGGAACTTTTAACGGAGCAACTCAATACCATTGCCAAGGGTCGTCCTGTCCTGGTCTACGACGAGACAGGCAAAAAGGGGCACCAGGCGTTGCGAACCCTGGTGGGTGCTGGGTTTAAAGAGGTCACTAATATTTCGGGAGGTCATATTTCCTTGCAGCGACAGGCCAGAACCGTGGGGTTCCAATACATTAAAATGGACCTTCTTCCGGTGGAATTGAAATCCGTTGGGGAAGAAATTTCGAGAACAGAGGACAAACCAAATGTAAAAGCCAATGAAGCCAACTCTTTGCTGGTAGTGGATGTCCGTACTCCGGAGGAATTTGAAGAGGGTGCCTATCCGGGTGCTGTAAATATTCCATTGGACGACCTGACGGAACGTCTTGCAGAACTGGGAAGTAATATGTCGCGCGAAATTGTGGTCTATTGTGCTTCAGGAGCCCGTTCAGCATATGCACAACGTATGTTGATGCAAATAGGGTTTTCCAAGGTGAAGAATGGAGGAGGACTTGCATCCATGATGGCGCAGCGAAACACAAAGCCCTCTGCAGCTGGAGCTTCCGCCGAACCCATTGTGGTGGATGTCCGGACTCCAGGCGAATTTCGGGGAGGTGCCTATCCGGGAGCAATAAATATTCCATTGGACGATTTGCAAATGCGAATTGGAGAATTGGGAAGTAAATCAAGGGAAATTACGCTTTACTGCGCTTCTGGTGCAAGATCTGCCTACGGTGTCAGGATCCTGCAACAGCTTGGTTTTGCAAACGTGAAAAATGGTGGTGGAATCATGCAAATGATGAGACAGAGGTAGATTCCAACTAATAACTAAAGAAATATAGTTCAATATGAAGAAAGTTTTAATTCTGGGAGGCGGTTTTGCCGGTGTACAAACAGCCATCGAGTTGCAGAAGAGTGGTGCATTCCAGGTTACCTTGGTTTCGGACAGGGATTTTCTTTACATCTATCCGATCTCCATCTGGATTCCGGTGCGACAGACGGAGTTCGACCAAGTGAAAGTGCCGCTGGCAGCCATCCAAAAAAGGTATCCGTTTGAAGTGGTGATTGAGAAGGTCAAAGAAATTCATACAGCCAAAAAATCAGTCGTTTGCGAAAATAGAACTCTCCAATATGACTATTTGGTAGTTGCTTTTGGTGCCGACAAGATGAAGCACAAGGGGATCGAAAATACCCTCTCAATCTGCGGTAAACCGGAAACTTCATTGGCTATCAGGGATGCACTGGATCAACTGATTGAAAAGGGTAGCGGTACGATTGCAGTTGGTTTCGGCGGAAATCCAAAGGATAAGTCAGCTGTGAGGGGAGGCCCCGGTTTTGAACTGATGTTCAACATTCACCACCTGCTCAAAAAGAAGAAAATCCGAAACAATTTTGAGCTTACCTTTTTTGCACCGATGGAGGAACCTGGTGCCAGAATGGGGAAGGGCTCGCTTGTCATGCTGAACAAAATGTTTGAGCAGTTCAGGATCAAGAAACAGTTTGGGAAGAAGATCACCGAATTTACCCCTTCTGCCGTTGTTTTTGAAGATGCTTCTCAATTGGAAGCCGACCTGATCCTGTTTATTCCGGCATCTGCCGGTCACAATGTGCTTTCAGCCAGTGATCTGCCCTTGTCTGAGGCTGGATTTGTCAGGATAGATGACAACTGTCAGGTGCCGGGAGTTTTCAATGTCTATGCCATAGGCGATATTGCCGCACTCGAAGGTCCGGAATGGACTGCCAAACAGGGACACATTGCCGAGCTGATGGGGCGGAATGCTGCCTTCAACATCCTGGCAACAGAAAATGGAAGTCCGGAAAGAAAAGGGTACCAGGAGCATCTGAACATCCTTTGCGTCATGGATACCGGCAATGGTGCAGCTTTTGTGTTCCGGAACAATCTCAAATCATTCATTATCCCGTTGCCTTTCCTTGGTCACTGGATGAAAAAAGGATGGGGGATCTATTCGAAATGGACCAAAGTCGGCAAATTCCCCCGAATACCTGGATTGTAATTTTTTTAAGAATACCAACAAGTCTAACTTTCTATTAATGAGAAATGTACTTAAAATATTGGTCAGCACTAGATTTTACATACTGGCAGTTTTTGGAATTTTACTTTACCTGGCAATCAGCCAATTTCAGCTGTCGCTTTGGTATGTATTGCTAGCCGGAGTGCTGCTGGGCGTTGTATTCGGTAAAGTCTTTTGCCGCTGGGTGTGCCCGATGGGTTTGATCATGGAACTGATGATGAGCATGAGCCCCGACGGAAAGGTCAGGCAGATGTACCAATACCATAAGGTAGGTTGCCCGATTGCCTGGATATCCGGCTACCTGAATAAATTTTCACTGTTCCGTATCCAATTGAACGAAAAGAGCTGCATCACTTGCGGTAAATGCGATAAACAATGCTACATTGTAGCCATGGAGCCTCAGAAATACAGTCTGTACAAACCGGGTCTGGCAAAACCGGGAATTAGTTACACTTGTTCCAAATGTTTGCTTTGCGTGGCTTCCTGCCCGAATGGCAGTCTGAAATACACAACAGTAAAGTAATTGACAATTTACTAATAGTTAATTGCTACCAGCTAATAGCTTAAATATGAGTATTCAACATTTCAATAGTGCAAATTTACAAATCAATAATTCAACGATAACCTATGAGTGATTTCGACAGTATGGCAAGAAGCTGGGATGCGAATCCCATGCATCTGGAACGTTCCAAGCAAGTGGTACAAAAAATGGTGGAACTCCTTCCGCTCCGGCGGGAGATGAGCGCCCTCGAATATGGTGCCGGGACAGGGATACTCAGCTTTCTGCTGAGCGAAAAGCTTAACCATATTACCATGATGGACAGTTCTGTGGAGATGGTAAAAGTGATGGATGAAAAGGTTCACGTTCGCGGTCTTTCCAACCTGTTGCCCGTTTGTTACAACTTGGAAAAGGAACGTTCCAATGCAAAGTATGATCTGATTTTCAACCAAATGGTTTTGCATCACATCACAGATATTCAGGCTATTTTCGAACAGTTTTACAATATGTTGTTGCCAGATGGATTTTTGGCCATTGCAGATCTATTTCCTGAAGATGGTACTTTTCACGGAAGTGGCTTTGATGGTCATTTGGGATTTGATCCGGAAAAACTGAAGGAGCAACTTCAGGCTACAGGCTTCTCAAAGATACAATACGAAAAATGTTTTACGGTGGAACGAAATAATCCGGAGGGCATGGTTAAGTCCTATCCGATTTTTTTGCTGACCGCTTCAAAATAGTTACTCAAATGAAAAAAGGGTTATGACGACAGTGAATAATTTGTATGACAAGGATTCGTTGACGGTGATGGAAACAGCTGAGGATGCTTACGTTCGCGGATCGAGTCGATTGGAGGAGATCCGGAATTATGCAAAGGGCGCCGGTCTCAAGCGGATTGGCATCGCGCATTGTGTTTCGATGCCAAAAGAAGCAGCCGCCGTGGGTGAATTTCTGTCGGAGGATTTCGAAGTGTACAGCGTCGATTGCAAATGCGGCAAAGTCAGCAAACTTGAGATGCTTGGAAGGGAAGGAAATGGTGTCATGTGCAATCCGGCAGGTCAGGCAGATTATCTAAAAGAAAATGACACAGAATTGAATATCTCGATGGGGCTTTGCGTTGGCCACGACATGATTTTCAGTCAGAAATCGAGCGTCGCGGTGACCACGCTGGTGGTCAAGGACAGGGTGAACAACCACAATACAATGGAAGCAATAAGGACATTGATTAAGTGATTTGAATATTTTGTGAATTTTCAAGATTCTTCCAGGTTTTTTATTTGTGGTTAAGCAATTCGATAATCTCCCCTATTCTTTTGTTGGGATCAGGAAGTACAATAAGTTGCATTTTCAGACTATCAAATATAGCCTTCACCTTCGCCCCGAACTCACCAGATACGACCTTTTGGGACCCTCTTGAAGCGATTAGCTGAACGGATGCGGGACCAGCCCCTTCAATTCTATCCTTGTTTGGATTTGGAATAAATTCTACAGCCCGGGTTTCTGTATCGTAAATTACAAAATAGGAACAACGGCCAAAGTGGCTGTCTAATTGTGATTCAAGACTGTTTCCAGTTGATGTTATTGCTATCTTCATTTGCAGAGACTTTATCTTAATTACAATTTTTGCTTTTTTTTGTGGTGGGTTCCAATATGCCATTTCTTACCATCAGGTGATTGCATTCCGGACAGACTTCCTTGTTGCAGGAGGTATGTGGTAAATGAATTTTTTTGACACCACAGTTTGGACAGATGCAAAAATCATCTTGTATAATGGATGGTGCGGGTTGATTGTATGGTTCAACTTTCGTTGATCCACATAAGGTACAATGCCTGATAGCTTCTCCTTTTTCAGTGTGATTGAACCAGCATCCGCAACTATTGCAAGTAAACCATTCACTGTCGAAATAGACTTTTCCCCCCTCAAAAACGATGGTTTTTCCTTGTACAAAGGCCTGTGCGACCTTCCTTCTGGCACTTTCATAGATGCGCGCATAGGTAGGTCTTGAAATGCCCATCATTTGGGCCGCTTCAACCTGACCGTTCAACTCAAAATCACTCAGCCTAATGGCTTCATATTCTTCATAATTGATAATGACAGGATTGTTTTCCTCCGGCAATCCAATGGGTTTAAAGCCCTTGAAATGCGGGGGATTGTTCATTTTCCTAATTCTTTTTGGCCTGGACATATAATACGAGCATTTGATTATAATAAATATATGAGCATATGCTCATAATTGCAATAATTTTTTTATCTTTGTTTTAACCAGATAAGTTTTGGAATTTAAGCATAATAAAATTTTAATCAAAATGAGAACCGCAATCGTAAAAATGCTTTTTCTTGTTCCAATTCTTTTGTTTATCGATTGGATCATAATGGTCATCGGTGGCAACTTTTCAAATATGTGCGGAGCCAATGACCAATTTTTCCGCACTACTTATTGCTATTTTGGTATTGTAATCTTGATCATTACGTTTCTGCTTTTCGTATTCCTTCTTCTAAGGGCATTCCTTGACTCTCATCAAAATATTCAACCTAAGCAGTAATAAGCAGGTATGGAAATAATTGCTAATCAAAAGATTGTTCCAATTGCGCGTATAGGGAGTTTCGCACCGCCGTTTCGGGCTCTAAGTACGAAAGGCTCAATCTATTTTCCAAGCGATTTTGGCGGGAAATGGGTATTGTTTTTCAATCGTCTCACCGATGTTGTTTATGGAGATGTTCCGGAATATTTGGAATTAATTAAGATGGAGAATGAATTCAAAGGACTTAATTGTGAGGTGGTCGGTTTTTCCTCAGGTGGTCCGACTAGTTTTAATGGTTGGATAAATTCAATGAGGCAGAAAATGATGGAAAATGGAATGGAAATAGTCGATATCGATTTTCCATTAATTTCAGATTTCAGCAGCAAAATTTCCAAAAAATACGGAATGAAATGGGATGAGGGTTCCGATCTCATTAAAGCGGGAGTAGTTTACTTCATTGACCCAGATGGCCTTATTAGGGCAAAGATTCATTTTCCCATATCGCCCGGTTATAATATGGAAGAGCTTAAATGGTTACTGGTCGCACTTCAAACGAATGATTTGAGTAGTAATTGCCTGCCCTTCAGCCCGGTTGCCGGCAATACAACAGATTGTCAGGCTACCGGATTGTTCAAAAATATGGCAGTTAAAATGGCAAGTCAAGAGGCGGACCTCAAAAAATGCGATTGTTTCTATTGTGCCGGTGTTTAATTTCTCCGGTCCAAAGGTTGGCTTGAAAATCACCAGGTCTGGTCGGAGTTTAACATCCCCCTTTTATTTTTGTAGTTTTTGCAACAACAGGTTCCGTTGAATTTTTTAGGGCTTCTACCAGCATCTTCATCTCTGAAGCTGCTTTCTTCCTGAAATTGTAAGTATTCACCTCTTTTTTCCCGGCAATAGCTTCGGGATCCCCTATTTCATAAAACATTTTCTTGAAATTCGCGGGCGATTCATTTAGCAGATAATTCTCTGCTTTCCCAATATATTCTGCGGTCAAATAGCCTTTTCTTGCTGTTTGCTGATCATCTGCATAAAAGTAATTTGCTTTGTGTTTTTGATTGAGAATATTTTTCCATTGTCTTTCGTTCATTCTTTCAACCGGGATATTGATTGCAAAAGGCAAATGGAACACTTTAAAGGCTTCAGGCGTTCTTACATCAATGATATTGATTCGATAATAGTTATTTACTATTTCGTTCGCCAGTTTATCTGCCGGAATTTCTACAGACCCAAGGTTGGCATAATTAAGCGCTTGATTTACTTTGGATTCCAGTCGGCTTTTTGCATCTGGTAGTAGGGCGGTAAATATTAATAATAAGAAGGCAACTCCAACGGCTGCCGAGTAAATGATAACTTTCCTTTTTGGTAAATTTGATTGAATGCCATTCACTCGGTTTTCAATCAATCTGGTGAGATAGAAAGAGATAAAAGCAATAGCAGTGAGTAGGAATGCAAATATAATTTTAGACATCCCAAGCTTTTCGTTCATCAACACCGGACCCCATGCCTCAGCCAGGTATATTTTGTTGAGTAGTGGATAGCCTTCTGCAAATGCCAGCACTCCGAGTCCTGAACCGAAGACAAAGGCCAATCCGTCGAGTTTGCCTATTGCCGCAGCACATACACTCGTTCCTGGGCAAAAGCCCCCGATAATGAATCCCAGACCCATGATAGCACCGCCAATAAGGGCTGACCATAGAAAGGTCGGATTCACATATATCAGGCTCAAATCTAGTATTCCAATCTGTCCAAACAACAGAACTCCGATCATTGCCGTTATTCCGGCAGTGAAGAACACTTTGAGCACGGTAAAATCATAGCCGTAAAACAGTCCTACCAATTTCTTGGTAGAGGAAAATCCCGCCTGTTCAAGCACAAATCCAAATCCGATACCTGCCAAAAGGGCAATTATCAGATTGAATTCATTACTAAAGACAAAAGGTACTAATGGTCCCATAGCATTTATTTTAACCAAAGTTTTCTAAAAAAATAAGCAAAAGCATATCCGGATCCAAAAATGGCAAACATGGTGATGATCCCTCCGAAGGACATGACTGCCATACCGCTTAAAGCGGCACCGCTGGTACATCCACGCCCCAGTTGTGAACCAAGGCCGAACAATGCCCCGCCAATAATGGCAGTAACAATTCGTGTCCCGTTGGTAACATTGGGACCACGCTCAAGTTTAATCCCTACTCGATTTGAGATTACTCCCGAGAGGAATGCCCCGATGATCACTCCTATAACTTCAAAAACAAGCCAATCCTGCAATGGACCATGAGGGTGCTCTTCATTGTAAGTTTTGATAAACTGTGTATTTTCTGAATGCACAGGAGCAACTTTAACCACAGTGGAAAGAACAATGCTCTTAACTGCACCACTTGCACCCAAACCACGCCCTGTGATGTAAATTGTGGTAAGCAAAACCAGGCCAAGTAAGAATCCTGCCAAATACGGATTCATGTATTTCTGTGATTTCATCATTTTTCTTTGTTCTTATCATGAATTTCTACTTCCTCATCATCAAACTCCTCATAACCAGTAATCATGGCATTGATATTGGATGTTGGCGTTTTTCCTGTGGTGGTCATGTAAACGTGAACGACCAGAAAAATCATTAGGAGAATGGCACCCATGGTGTGCCAGAATGCAATACTGGCCAAGGGATAATCTTCGATAACGATCAAATTGTTTTGATCGAATGTTTTATAAAGCATGTACAGGATTCCTGATAGAATGGTCAAGGGGACCAGAACCAATTTAAATCCTAGATAGACGATACGTTGTAACGGATTTAATTTACTTAATTCAGACTTTTCGGTGGGATGATGACCTCCTTTGAATATTCCAGAGAGGTAGTAGAAGATTTGTTCCTTTAATTTTTGAGTAGTAGGAATATATTGCCGCCATTCTCCGGTAGTGATGTGCCAAAAGATGGCTAGGATGATCAGCCCGATCAACAACCATGAAGCAGTTCGATGAAACTCAGCGGCTTTTTCGAATCCAAAAATAGTGTATGCACCATGCACCTCAAAACCGGTCAGCGCCAAAAAGATGATTAATGAAGCCTGTGACCAGTGCCAGAAGCGTTCAAAACCTTTGTATATATATACTTTTCGCATTTTGTTTAGTATCTTTTGATATAAATCACAGATTGAAATCCTTTTAAAAACTACTCTTCCGGTTTGTCCTCATCATAGCTGATGATTTGTTTTTCATATTTGTTTCTATAGATATTGCTTAAAACACGTACAGTGGCATGACCAAAGACCGCTAGCAGCGTCAAAATAAACATCCAGTAACCAATACTGTCCTGAGTTGTGTTTGAATCACGGCCTGGCAAATAAAATCCGGTCAGTTTGGCCAGTCTGCCATTCTGCCTTGTGTGACATTCGGCACAACCAACTGCCTGTTCCTTTGGCGATACCATATGATTAACAGGCCAGTACATGATGGTTTCGACAAAGCCATATTGACCACTATAAGCAAGACCTGATTCTTTCATGCCGGCAGCAACTGCTTCATTCCATTTAAAATCCTTCCAAAATGCGCTGTCGCCTTCTGCCTCTCCATAAAGTTTAGGTTGGACCAGCCGGTTGTATTTCTTGTCATAGATCTGGTCTCCCACATGAATCTTAACAGGAATTATTTTGGAGGAATGATCGTGATAAGATCCATTTAGGGTGTTCATTTTCACCGGGATGGATTGAATGGTGTCGCCTAAGATATAATGATCGGCAGTGCCATTAAACCAGATATAGTCAGGTTTAACATTTCGTTTCCAGACAAAGGAGCCTTTTATCGACATATAAGTATGATTTCCGAGGGAATCCTCTTCTTCATAAGGCTTGCCATCCCTGAGTTTTCCTGCATCGGACCATTTCCAAGACATTTTTGTAGAGTTAACCTTGGCATACAAAGGGATATGACAAGTCTGACAAGAAACTCTTGATCCGTGCCTGTTCAGCACTTCACTGAGATGCGGAGTGGCAGTATGGCACTGCTCGCAGGTAGAACGATTTGAATTATCCGAAGATACGGAGTATAACTTGCCAAGAATGTTGTGGTTTTTGGCGGTATGGCAGGCTATACACTCAAGATTCATTCCGTTCGCACCCATGTGCACATCTACTTCGCGGTTGCACGAGTTTAAGGCAACATCCAGGTCTCCGTGTTTGACATTATTTCCACCTCCTCCGAATGAATGACATGATCCGCAATTGCTTTTTCGTGGAGAACCAACACTCAGCGCGACATTTTCGAGGTTTACCGTCCGATCAGGATAGCCTGCCATGGAAGCTCCTTTCAGATACTCGTCGCTGTTGTCGTGACAAACCATGCAATCCACATTACGCGCATTGTTAAAATCGAAGTGGCTGCTTGTCATTCCATAGCCAATGTGGCATTTTGCACAGGATTTTTGATTGGAATTTGTGCCGAGGCAGAAGTTGTTCATTACATTTTTCTTTCCGGCAGAAGAGACACCACGCCCTTCAACATATGTTGTCCGTTCCCAATTCCAATGAGATGAGGCCATAACCTCTTTATGCGTTTCCGTGTGGCAGGAAAGACAAGCTTCCGTGACCTCCTGAGGAGTATTAAATTTCTTTTGCAGGGCCGGGAGTTTGTTGTGATTGACTGAAGGAACATCCTTCAAGGCGTATTTGTGCTTGAGTTCTTCGAGTTTCAGGTTGTATTGGTCTTCCTTGTGAAGCACATTCACCAATATGAGTGTTACAATGACAACTAGCGTTACAAGGAACAGATTCCTGATCATAGCATTTTAATCATTATATTATGAGCATATGCCCATAAATCGAATGCAAATATAATAATATATCGTTAGGTGTTAGAAAAATTGGGGAAATTGGAAATATTTTATATTAGCTGTTTTTGAGTCCTTATCACACGAGTATAATTGATTGAATAATAACACAGTAGAATTACTTTTTTGCAATTAGAATTGGAGAAAAAGTAAGAATTTCGGATACTTTGGTCTAACAGGTTATTCACTTTTAGGGTTGGAGTTTCTCAGGTTGGAGCAAAATTATCGTTACCGTTTCGATAATGATTTCTTTCGGATGTTTGAAGGTGTATTCCTTCAATTTCTTGAAGATTTATTGGATGGATCAGATAACCTAATTTGTAAAGATTATTTCACAAAAAAAAGATACCTGGATTTCGACCCTCGTTTGGGAGTAGAAATAACTCATAGACAATATGAAATTTTATCCGTCAATTTCCTGTATTTTTACGAAAAAATATAATCTGAATGAACTATTTTAACTGGTCCAGTATTGTTGCATTCCTTTTTTTTTCGGGGAGTATTGTTTCTTGTCAACCTTCTACCAAACCACTTCAGCAAGGACTTTGGCGGGGTGGTTTCACGGTAGGTGAGAATGAAATCCCTTTCCTGTTTGAAGCAGTTGGTCAGACGGCTGAACTTTCCTCTGTCTTCCTGATCAATGGCTCCGACAGGTTTCAGCTAAAAAATGTCAGTTATAAAAATGACTCGGTTTTCATCCCCATCGATCTCTACGATGCTGTTTTGCAAGCGAAAATGTTGGATCATGCCATTCAGGGAAGACTCGTAAAATCGGGAACAGCTCCTGACAAGGGCATCCCATTTACGGCAAAATACGGACTGGCACCCAGGTTTGCCGTTAAGCCTGAAAAGCCTGCTGTCTCACTCAATGGGACCTGGGACATTGTCATTGGAACCGGTGAAAGTGCAGAAAAAACCGTTGGCAATTTCGACCAGAAAGAGGCACTTTTAACAGGCTCTATCCTTACCACTACCGGCGATTACCGGTTTTTGGAGGGGGATGTCTATGGAAAGAAGTTTGAAATGTCGACATTTGGCGGTTCTACACCCTATCTGGTTAAAGGAGAGTTTAGTTCAGATTCCATCTTTACCGGCGAATTCATTACACCCCGGAGCAAACAACCGATGGAAGGAAGGCGGAATGCAACTGCGAACCTGCCGGACGCCTATCAGGTCACACACTTGAAGGATGGTTTCACTACCATTGATTTTACTTTCCCCAACCTCGAGGGTCAAAAGATCTCCCTAAACGATGCCAAATACAAAGGGAAAGTCGTCGTAGTGACGATTCTGGGCAGCTGGTGCCCGAACTGTCTGGATGAAAATGCTTTTTTGGCCGGTTGGTACAAGGAAAACAGCAAACGGGGGGTCGAAATCATCGGTTTGGGATTTGAACGAAAGAATGATTTTGAGTTTGCCAAAAAAACTTTGGGCAATCTGAAGAACCGCTTAAACATTGGTTACGAAATTCTTTTTGCGGGCCAGTCGGGCAAGGACAATGCCTCAAAAGCCTTGCCGCAGCTGAATGGCATTGCCTCCTTTCCTACCACTATTTTCATAGATAAGAAGGGAAATGTAAGGAAGGTCCATTCCGGATTCAATGGTCCGGCCACGGGTAAATTTTACGACGAATTTAAAACAGAATTCAATGGATTGATCGATCAACTGGTGGCAGAGAAATAGTTAGTGAATCAGGTTTCACAAAAGAAGAAAGGGGACACATCAGCTTTTTGATGGTCCCCTTTCCTTTTATGACAGATTTTGCAGTTCGTATTCAAAGTCTATTACTTCATGGCTATTTTTTTAGCTGAAAGTCAGGATGTCCGCATTGCCACATGGCAAAGGCAAACTGGTCGGCAAAATTTCCAAAGGTGACCGATTTGTCTTCCGTGAAGTGACCATTGTCGTAGTTCACCTTCATGATAACAGGTTTTCCCGAGGTGGTGGAATTCTGAAGTGCAGCAGCAAATTTCCCGGGCTCCCAGGCGATCACCCTAGGGTCGTTCCAGCCACCAATGCAAATCACGGCAGGGTATTTGGTTCCTTTTTTTACATGGGATACTCCATCCATTTCATAGAGGGCCTTGCATTCGATGCTGTCCTTTACAGTTCCAAATTCGGGAATGTTGGCGGGTCCGTTCGGTGCAGTTTCCATTCGCATGGCATTTGCGCAACCCACGTTGCAGATGGCGGCAGCGTAAAGGTCGGGCCTTTCCGTGATGGCCCTGGATATCAATACCCCGCCGGCACTGGTGCCTGTTCCTGCCAGTTTACCGGCAGAGGTAAATCCTTTCTGAATCAGGTATTCGGCACAACTGTTGAAATCTTTCCAGGTATTGGGTTTGGTGGTTTTGTAGCCGGCCTTGTACCAGCTTTCTCCCTTTTCGCTGCCTCCCCTGACGTGGGGAATGGCAACTACGATGCCCTTGATGGCCAATGAATTTTCCATGTAGTTGAAATAGGGGGTCATGCTGCTGCCATAGGCGCCATAGCTGTCCATCAGGCAGGCATTTTTGCCATTCAGTACCGTTCCCTTTTTGTAGAGGATGGAGAGTGGGATCATCACGCCATCGTGGCCTTTTACCTCTACCTCTTCCACTACCAGATCCTTGTAGGCAGCGGGGTAAACGGGCGGTTTGTTGAAGGTACTTGGCGTGAACTGATCGTTGACCGCATTGAGGTTGTATTCGGTGTAGGGCTTGTTCCAGGAGGTGATTCCGGCGTTGCAGTTGTTGGTTTTGTTGTCGAGGCAAAAGACATAGCCTGCCCCTGTGTAGGGAAGTTTGATCTCAGTGGTATTTTTTGTGGAAAAATTGTACTTGTAGATGTGGTTGTTGATACCGTCACTGTAGGTAAGCAACAGGTAATCCCGGCAATGGGAAATCGACTCGAGGGTTTGGTCCTTCTTTTCGGCGGCTATGACATCGGCATTCTTCCAGTTCGGATTGGGGAGTGTGGTATGAATCAGCTGGTAGTTTTTTGCGTGGTCGTAGGTGATGGCATAGATGTCGTTGTTGATGATTTCCATTCCCCTGACCAGTTTGTCCTCCGGTTTGCACAGGACCTTCCAGTCAATCTTTCCGGAATTGAACTGGCCGATGGGTGCGAAATAGGTGAACATTTCGCTCCTGACATTGGAGAGATTGGCGAAAATATAGGCTTTGGAATCCTTGCTAACGGCGACAAATGGAAGGTCGTTGGCCTTGATCTCCAGTTTTGGATAGCTTTCATTGCTGAAAAAATCGATATCATTTTTGACCTCATCGCCCAGCTTGTGCAATTTGGTTTTGGTATTCAGTTCGAATTCAGGACTGGTATTATCACCCGTTTTTTGGGAGAAATAGGTAAACGAATTGTTGTCGAAGGTCCAGCTGATGGGTCCAAACCAGCTTGGATAGATGGTCTCATCCAAAAATGTTCTGGTGTCGACGTTCAGCACCTTGATGGTAGAAATTTCGGCACCGGCCTCTGCATAGCCAATGGCAACTTTTTTCCCGTCGTAACTCGGCAAAGTACTTTGAATGGAGAGTTTCTTGCCCTTGATAAAGGCAGAGGGGTCAAATAGGAGTATCTCTTTGCCTTCATAGCCTTCACGGTAGTAGAATTTGCTTACATCCTCGCCAGGCATTGTTTTGCGGTAGAAGATTCTTCCTCCTTCATACACCCTGCCATTGATTCTTGGAGGCTGCAATTTATCCAGCATTTTCCATTCTGCCACCAGTTCATCCCTGCCGGAAATATTGCTTAAAATGGCATTGCTGAAATCGGCCTGTTGTTTGAACCAGCCTACGACCTGTGGATCTTTGAAATTCTCCAGCCATCGGTAGGGATCGGTATAGGTAACGCCAAAATAGGTGTCTTTGGCATCGACTGTTTTCGTTGCCGGATAGTTGAATTGGGCCTGGGTGGTTCCAACACAAAGAACAGTAAAAATGAAGAGGTATAGTTTTTTCATGGGGATTAATTGGTTAATAGGTTTACAATGGAAATTTTTATAAACTGATATTTCACCCGGGAAAAACATTTTTCCAGAGAATAAATATGCAATTTATACGAACAAACTGAAAAAGAGATACAAAATAGTTGGCTCTCATGTTAGGAATTCAAATCCGTACAATCCGTGTATTCCGCGTA
>CAINVV010000181.1 GCA_903854235.1 uncultured Bacteroidia bacterium
GCCGTCGTCGTACTGGGGGAGCACCTCCCTATGGCCAGGAATGATTATGCCACCGCCGATTGGTTGAAGAATATCCGGTTGAATCTGCTGGACAATGACTTTGATGCGAAGAACGACCTTGATCCTGCCTCGCTGACCCTTATCACACAACCTGAATTTGGAGTGGTAAGGTTGGGACGCACTGGAAATATGGATTATTCCCCGACTGCGAATCACGCCGCCATAGACAAGTTTTACTACAGAATTTGTGATGCCTGTAACCAATGTGACACAGCTCGTGTGACCATCACCCTGACAGACCCTCCCCTCTTCCTTCCGGAAGGATTTTCTCCCAATGGGGATGGTATCAATGACAAATTTGTGATTGGCGGTCTGGATGCCTATCCCAAATCCTCCCTGACCGTTTTTAGTCGGGATGGAATTGTCGTTTTTGAAAGCAGTTGCTATCAAAACGATTGGAATGGAGTGCCCAACCATCCCGGTTACAGCCAACGGCCAGTAGCTGCCGGCACCTACTACTACGTGTTGCACCTGGGAGGGACCAACAGGGTGATCAAAGGTTTCCTTTACCTTGCCGAATAGCCTGCCATTTCAATAGGTCAGGTAGACAAATCCCTTAATATAACGGCTGGTTCCTCCCAGGTGCAACACATAATAATAGGTCGACGTTGGCAACAAAACACCATCCGACAGGGAGGAATTCTGGGCCTTACCTGCCCAGTCGTTCTTATAATCCAGAGATTTGTAAACCAATTGTCCGGCGCGGGTGTAGATCATCAGACTCGAATTTTGGAAGTTTTCCAACCCCCGGATGATAAATAATTCGTTGTGACCATCCCCGTTCACGGATATTGCCTCCGGAATCCAGACGGGTCCGTCAAATACTTCAATGGTCACCAGCGCACTTCCGCAAACATTGGAGGAGTCACATATCTGATAGGTAAACTGGTCCACCACCGATTTGTGTGTGTTGGGAGTATAGATGATGCTTCCATCCTGACTGATTACGGTCGAACCATAGGTTGGCCTTTTGGTTACGGTGAGGGTTCCTTTGTCGATGTCATTTTTGGAATCATAATCGTTGTTCAGAACGTGGATGTGGATGGAATCCATCCAGGAGGTCCGTACGTAATCCGCATTGGCGATCAGGTCATTTTGTTCAAATGGGAATTGGAAGATTTTAAGCGACTTGCAACCAAAGGCATCCGTAACCTCCAGCGAATAGAGACCTGCCCCCCGGATCAGTACCTGTGATTTGTTTGCATCGCCAATGATTTCGCCCTTTGTCGCATTCCATTGGTATTTGAGACCCAGTCCGGTAGATGCCCTGCCATCTATCAGCATGGTTCCATCCTTGTTAGGGCTGGTCGGATAGACGATTCCTACGATGGGAGGAGCCACGAAGGTAACTTTTATCGTATCCATCGCAGTTGCCCCATTTTTATCCGCAACAGTTAGTTTGACCCTGATGTTGAGAGGCAGTCCTCCCGAATAGGTGGGTGAAATGGAGAGATTGACGATTGCTCCATTGTTGGGGAGCAGGATTCCTCCGGCATCCAGCATATCCCAATGATAGGTCAATTCCTCTCCCTTTGATTTAGAGGCATCCAAGATGAGGGAACTGCAGATGCCGACTACGGTATCCCTTCCAGCCACTGCCCCAATGGCCGACGAAATTACTTTTACATAACCTACTTTCGTATTCTTGCAACCCTTCTGGTTGAAAACCGTGACTGTGTAATAATAGTCTCCCTGCTTTTTCCACAGTGCCGGTAAAACGGGCTGGCTGGAACCCGTGTCATATTCCACTTCATCGGGAGTGGCAAGATCCTCCATCCTGAAGGTAGGTTTACTGAAAACGCGCCAGGCATAGGTATCTCCTACACCAGGCAGAACAGCAAGGCTTTTCCTCTGCCCTGCAACAACCGCAATATTCCCCTGTGCAGCAGAATTTTCCGCAACAAACAGTACAGGTATCAAGGCCAGTACTGAAAATTTACACCAGGTGCCAAATTTCATTAATTAGTCATGTATCATTTTAATTATGAATATCTTAATCATAATTTCACGATAGAAACCTAGTTTGCAATGGCAGTCACACAATGGCCATAAGGGATTCCTCCATTCCTTGAAATAAATGGACAGAATAGTTTGAGTATCCTTTTTGCAGTTTCTGCAATAGGATATACGAAGGCCGGCTGACCGGAAAGGTTGTCCTCACTTCAGTCAGAAAAATTGTCAGTACCATCTGTGCAATTATTAATTACCACGACGTATTTCCCGTTGTTTGGTAATTTTTAGGTACGATTTAAACGATGGCAGGTTTGGACGGATCATCCGTCAGTACCAATAGAATACCATCGCCCTTCCAAGGCAGCCTGGATTGTTGCCATGGAATAGAGATCCCTGCTCCTTCACACGAAAGAAGCGGACGTTGCTAAGAAGTGATCTGAAAAAAGACTAGGGCAATGTTTGGGTAACAAATGCTCCGGTTGCCGGATCACTGGTAACAGTTGGACGCATGTTGAGTGTTTGGGTGGCAACATCTTCGAATGGAGTTGCAGGAGCCGCACAGGTAGCATTGTCGATGTCTGAATCGCCAGCGGCATTTACCGCTTCGACAGCCAGTGAGACATTGTCATCTGTCAAACCTTCGTAAAGACCATTGGTCACTGTAACCCTCACGTAAACGGAAACGCCCAGAGAGGTATTGGCTACGTTGGTAGTTACCGCACTACCGGCAAAGTCAAGAGTCGTGCCTGTTGTCGCATTTTGTGCAGCACCCAACACGTTGAATCCTCCGGCAAAGGTTTTGTCGACGGTCCACTCAACCAAAGCTGACTGGCCGGTTTTTAATCCTGAGAGCTTGAAGGAAGGGGTAAATGATCCGGTGAAGTTGGCTGCTACTACCTCAAAATAGAGCTTGTTTACACCATAATCGTAGACCATGTTGGGTGCTACGAATTTAGCGGATGCTATATCAGCGTAACATTGGGTATCATTGGTACCATAGGCAAGCGGAGACAATCCATTGTTTTTGATGTTGAGGATGTCAACGGTAAAAGCATTTTTTGGCAAAATTTGAAATACTTTCATGTTGTTTGAACAGGTGGGGCCTTTGTATTCCAGCACCATAAAGAGGGGATTTGCGGTTGCATCCACTCCTTTTAATCCTCCGGAAGTCCAGGTGACACTCGTTTTTGTCGGGGAGGATGCTCCAGCCCCGGCAGTGCGGTAGTTGGAAGCTCCTGTTTGAATGGTCGTACCATCATCGACAATTTCTACGGCTGTTCTTGCTCCTGCAGTCACAAACGTAGTTGATTTGGTGGCATACCAATAGGTATTTCCGCCGGAAGGATTGAGAATGGCCGAATAATCATAAGGCTTACCGGCAATTGGGTGCAATGGATCGTCCGTGCAAGTAGTAGGTTGAGGGGCAGATCCGGTAACAGCAGTCTGACCGAATGCAGAAGTGGCAACCATCCCGGTTACCAAAACCAAAAGAATCAATTGTTTCATGAGAAAAAAATTAAGGGAGAAAAAAATTTGATGATTAATAGGACTTTAAGCAATTTTTAAATTTTTCCAGTAAACTAGATTTTAGAAGAACGATTCAATTTCTGTGTTTTTTTGTGTGTGTTTGTGCATAAGCATAACATTTTAAGGTTGGTATCAAACTGGTGAATTAAAGGGCGGGTGTATTGGGAAACTGCAGGTCTGGGATGAATGGTGATGGTCGCCACCTTGTGAATGGATTCATTTCCGGATAGGTCGGTCAACCAGTAAGTAATGGTGTGGCTAACGTCCAAAAAAGTCAGACCGTCTCCTGGAAATGGGATATCAGTGGCATAGAGCGAGGGTTCTCCAATTCCTGAAACCGAGGGCAGGGGAGTTGATGCTGAAAAATTGATCTGCCAGTGCAGGATCAATTGATTGGAGGGGGTACAATTGTCCGAAAACCCAGCAGGATCCAAATCAAGGAGGGTATTCCCCTTCTTGAAAAGGAAATAGTCGGGGGTAGGATTGATTTTGAGTAAATTAGAGACGATGGCGGCCGATATAAGATTTTCCACGCAGAATTCAAAGGAGGGAGTATCCTGCAAAACAGGAGGAATCAAGTCGGCGATATTGATTTGTTGCATACAACTGCTTTGGTTGTTGGCAAAATCAGTGGCTGTGTAGGTTCGTTGAATAACGACAGGATGAGCACCAGACTTACTATCCTTGTAAGACAGGGAGGCCAGACCGCAATTGTCCGAGACAGTTCCTCCGGCTAACATCAATTGGGCTGGAGTAAGAGGTACGGTCGTTGCCGAATAGGGGGGAGCCGTCAATGCCGTCTCATCACATCCCGGCACATTAAGCGTTGCCGGACAGGTAAGGACTGGTGGGACCAGATCCTGAATAAGCAGCGATTTTGAAATCGTAGAATCGCATCCATTGACAGAATTAGTGGCTGTTAGGGTAATTAGTCCACTACCAACGGAGGTCCATTGGATGGTAACCGTATCTTTTGAAGCCGATCCAATGATATTTCCTCCTGTGGCACTCCAGCTATTTACCACATTTGTTTGCGGCGTCGTCCAATATTTTCCCAGGAAAGCAGGGCACACTGTTCCCAAACCGTTTAGGGAGGAAATGGAGGGGATAGGCGTTGGGTTGATGATTGCATTGGTGGTACTGGTAACCGGATCACATCCGTACCCATCTGTGACCGATAACGAATAAAGACCCGAATAGGCCACGGAAACGTTTGGAATAACAGGATCTTTCAACGCAGAAGTAAACCCGTTTGGTCCGGACCATGAATAGGTGATCGGCGCCCTGCCTCCCATGATATTGGCCTTTAAATACATGGTACTGCCTGAGCACATGGTGGCATTTGGATTTACGATGGGTGCGATGGAAAAGGGAATGGGAGAAAGGGTGCCAAATGAGACATCATCCAATCCAAAATCATTTCCGCCCAGGGCCGTTTGCAAATCTACGATCTGAATTACTGCCGAAGTAGATGCGCCACTGTTCCAGTTTCCATAGAATCGTTGCCAGTTATAGGGAGGATTGTTGTTGGCTGCCCTGGCTGCCAGCGGGGCTGTTGTACCTACCAGGGAACCATTGACGTTGAACTGTAGATTGGCGTAGGGTGCCACACTGTTCAAACTGATAGCCCAGGCCGAAAAGTAATATTCCGTGTTGGGCAGCACCGTTACAGTCTCCTGCCATACCACTACACCTGCGGATCCAATCCCATTTACAATCAGAAAGTTTCCAGAATTGGTGGTATGGTCTCGTCCCCAAAAATTGTTGTGAAAATAGTTTGGATCAGATCCAACCGCATAAAGTCCTTCCGGAAGCAGTCCATTTGCAGCAGTTGTATAACCATAGGCATTGGTGAATCCACTGTTTCCGGATGAAAAATCTCCATTTGTCACCAGCTCTGTCGATACAGGCAGAAAGGCCGATCCGGTACATCCAAACGCGTTTGTTGAACTTACCCCATAGGTATTGGCTATGTCAGTCAAGATCGGATTGGTGGTTTCCCCCGTACTCCAGGTATAGGAAGTACCTCCACTTGCCGTTAATCTGACGTGTCCGGGAACTGCACAATAATTGGGTTGAATGGTGACGACGGGTACCGGATTCACCACAATGGTGGTGGAGGCACTTTTGCTGCACCCTGTTGCCGGATCAGTATAGCTCACCGTATAAATGGTCGTTGCACCTGGAGTGACGGCGGGCGGATTTGCCAGGTTGGAGCTGAAACCGGAAGGATTCGAACTCCAGGAGATGACAGGTAAGCCTACCGTAGAGGTTCCCGTAAGCGAAATGTTATCCAGGGCCCAATAGCGCGCCCTGGCATCCGAGTAGTAGTAAAACCGGATAAAAAGCTGGGGCTTGTTCACATAGGCGATCAGATTGATTGACTCATTGATGAATGCATTGGATGCTCCAATGGTGGAATTGTAGCTGACTACCGTGGTCCAGATGGCTCCATCGGTTGAAACCTGAACACTTGCTGATTCGTTTGCAGAACCATTGAACCGGAAATAATGCCAGAACCCGAGTGAAAGTGAGGTATACCCAACGGTATTGTATGCCTGCGTTTTCAGGATGGTCTCCGTTTTTGCTCCATTTTGAGACCTGCTGTCAGAAAGATAAAACGAGGAGTTGTCGTTGGAATGAAAGGTCATTCCGTTGGTTGTATATCCATCATTTTGAATGGTCCAGGCAGCATTGGCAGGGGTTCCTCCCGTTGAATTGTTGGCAGTTGACAGAATCGGTGCCGGTAAAGAGGGGGGTGGTGGAATATTTGAGGAGGAGGTTAGGGTGACAGATCCTCCGGCACAAATGGTACTGATAGAGGCATTCACCGTTACAACAGGTGCAATGCTGACAGTAACAGGCGCCGCATTCGAGGCAGAACAGTTGTTTGCGTCTTTGATGGTTACAACATAGCTTCCGGTGGCGCTGGAAGCAGGGCAAACGATTGTGGGATTCGAAAGGGTACTGGTAAAAGCATTTGGTCCGGTCCAGTTGTAGGAATAAGGACCTGTTCCTCCTGAACCTGTAGCTATAAGTGTCAATACACTGTTACTGCAGACGGGTGAGTTCGCTGTTGCTAGAACAGCAAGTGCAGCCACCGGTTCAGTGATGGATACCGGCTGATCAAACAGACAACCATTGCTGTCTTTTTCCCGGATGGTATAGGATCCGGCCATTAATCCGGAGAAGGTCCCACTTCCCTGATAGGAGATTCCACCATCTATACTGTAGGAATAGGCGGAAGTACCTCCGGTTGCGGCTATTGTGACTGCTCCTGTATTGTTTCCTTTGCAGAGAATATTTGTTTGACTGGGAATGGAAGAAGAGAGAGCAACAGCTGGTTCCGTGACAACAAGGGTTTTTGAATCGATACAACCTGCTGCATCTTTCGTGGCAAACAGATAGGAACCCGCAGACAACGACCCAAATATTCCACTTGCCTGATAAGTTGCACCTCCATCCTTGCTGAAAAGATAACCAGCCGTACCTCCACTTCCTGAAATGGTCACCACTCCGGTTGAAGTACCTTTGCATTTGACATTGATTTGGGAAATGACGGTCAGCGTGACTGACGTAGCGGGCTCACCAATGGCGGCAGCCTGATTGATCAGGCATCCAGCCGCATCCTTCACCGTGAAAAGGTAGTTTCCTGCCGAAAGAGTTCCGAAATTTCCACCAGGTTGAAAGGTAATGCCTCCATCCGAACTATAGGAATAACCGGGAGTCCCGTTATTTCCGGCAAGAAGCATCACTCCATTGTTCCCTCCGTGGCAGGTTACATCATTTTGTGATACAATGGACAAAGAGAGCGCAGTGGCTGGTTCCGCGATAGAAACAGACGCAGTAGCAAGGACCCCTCCGTCATCTGCAGTAACCGTGTAGACTCCCACAACCAAGCCGGTAAAAATTCCCGTTATGTTGGAATCAGATCCCGGAGAAAGAGTATAGGTGACCGTACCGCCAGATCCACCTGAAACGCTGGAAGTGATAGAGCCATTATTGGAGCCTTTGCAACTTACATTGGTAGAGGATAAGGTGAGAAGCAGCGCATTTGCCTCTTCGGAAATCGGGGAGTATTGTGTGATTGATCCTGAAGGCTGAACTGGATTTTTGCCACATGCATTTTCAATGTTCAGTACCAGAATCGAAAAAGAAACAAGACAAATGAATAAGGAAGAAAAGAGCTGGCGCAATGGACGGGATGACGTGTTGCAAGAAAATGGCCACAACCGTTTATCACATGTTCCAAAACAGGACACATTATTTCGCCCGACCAACGACCAGCAAGATATCTTATTTTGTTCGTATAACATGAGTGGTATATTTAAGGGAAATACCCAACTACCTTGTTAATACTGTAACAAGCCAAATTGTAACCTGATAAAAAACTAAGTTTTTCTCATTATTATGGTAAATAATTAATGCATACACCTTTAAAAAAGTGTTTTTACCTCTATTTATAACAATTCAAAATGGGAATTTCCTTATGATAAATCTGAGATGATTGGAATTGAGTCTGAAAGGCTGGTTTTCAAATACTGTGGACCTTAAATATTATGATAATTATATTAAATGGAATTTTGATGATAGACCAATAATGTATATTCACAACAGCATATTAATTATCCACAGAAGCATATATTATTGTTTATTATTATCTCAATTTAAATCAAATACAAATTGCAAGGACAGCAAAAAAAATGCATGAGAGACTCATGCATTTCCAAAGGTAAAGCGGAAAATTGCTATTTCTTGGTCTGGTAAAGATCTTCGATTTTTACGACCTCAACAGCGGTGGAATCTTTTAATGTCTTTGAGATCAGTCCATAAGGTGCTATAATGACCTCATCCCCTACAGCTATGCCTCCTGAAATTTCAATGCGCGTATTGTCCTGGATACCTGTTTTTACCAATTTCTTCCAAGCCATCTTATTCTTAACGACAAAAACTACCTCTTGTTGTTCTGGCTCTTTTGGCGCAACCTCTTTGGCATTTGTATTTTCCGTCCCCTCTTTTTCAACCTGATCCTTTGCCTTTTTAATGGCTCCGTCTACACCCCTTGTGGTTACCGCCTGGATGGGTACTGAAATGATTCCCTTTCGGGTATTTGTTTGTATCTCAACGGTAGCGGACATACCCGGTAAAAATGGATATTTCAGCGAATCTTTTTCAATCAGATCCTGGTAAGATTTGGAAAGCAGCAAAATTTTCACATTGAAATTGGTCACCTGATCGACGGTGGTCCCTGTAACGTTGGCTGAACTGGCAATTTCTGTCACGATTCCCTTAAATTTCCGTTTAAGGTAGGCATCAATCTCTATCATGGCGGTGTCATTCTTTTGTACTTTCACGATGTCATTTTCGTTGACCTCTACCCGAACCTCCATCGTTGCCAGATCGGCAACGGTCATCAGTTCCGTACCGGCAAACTGGTTGGTTCCCACTACTTTTTCTCCTTTCTCTACGTTCAGTTTGGAGACAGTCCCGTCAATGGGAGAGAAAATTTTTGTCTTCGTCAGATTGGCAGCAGCTTCGCGAACGCTGGATTCCTCACTCTTGACGGAATATCTTGCTGCCTGTACTTCTGAAATGGCTACTTTCCAGGCTGCTTCTGTGGTTTCGAATTCAGATTTTGGAATGGTCTTTTTTTCGAGCAACTGTTTTGCCCGGTTGTAGTTCAATTCTCTTTCCACCAGTTGCGCGTCGGCCTGCGCGAGCCTGGCTTTTTGAGTGTTGAGGGTTGCCTCCATCCTGCTCAGATTGGATTGATAGATGTCTGGTTTGATCACGACAAGCAGGTCGCCTTTTTTTACCCTGTTTCCTTCCTTTACGGGAAGTTCAATGATTTCCCCGGGAACTTCCGGACTAATCTTCACCTCAATCATAGGTTTCAGTTTCCCATTGGCTGTGATAATTTCGGTGATGTCCCTGATCTCCACTTTTTCAGTCGCGACTTTAAGGGTAACATCTTTCCCAAACCAGCCATTCTTCTTACCAACCAGCAGAACGACTATGATCACCACTGCCAGGGCAATAATCCAGGGCAAATAACTATTTTTCTTCTTCATCAGAATTTGATTAGCTGTTGTAATATCTCCTGAAGCTCCCTATTCAGAAGTTCCATGACGAATAATTGCTCAAAATCACCTCCTCATTCCAAAAGATGAGGAAAGTTCTGAATGCGATCATAAAAATAGCATAATTTTGTATGAAGATCACCTAAATTTTGGATCTAATTTTCGAAATCTCTAAAAAACATTCAGTTATGTACGGAAAGATAAAAGAGCATCTCCAAAACGAACTTCAATCCATCCGCGAAGCAGGTCTATACAAAAATGAAAGAGTGATTGTATCCCCCCAGGATGCCGTCATCAGGCTCTCATCCGGTCAGGAGGTATTGAATTTTTGTGCCAACAACTACCTGGGACTCTCCAACCATCCAGCCTTGATCCAGGCCGCTTCTGACGCTCTTCAGTCCCATGGATATGGCATGTCGTCCGTACGTTTTATTTGTGGAACCACCGATTTACACAAAATACTGGAACAAAAAATAGCTGAATTCTTTGGAACGGAGGATACCATCCTGTATGCCGCCTGCTTTGATGCCAACGGAGGCATATTCGAACCCCTGTTTTCAGAAGAAGATGCCATCATCTCTGATTCTTTGAACCACGCCTCCATCATCGACGGCGTTCGCCTGAGCAAAGCCAAAAGATTCAGGTACCTCAACGCCGACATGAAGGATTTGGAGGCTCAGCTCATACTTGCCAAAGATTCACGATTCAGGATTATCGTCACCGACGGTGTTTTCTCGATGGATGGCAATGTGGCACCCCTGGATCAGATCAATCAGCTGGCGAAGAAATACGATGCCCTGATCATGGTCGATGAATGCCACTCGGCAGGCGTTGTCGGGAATACCGGACGGGGAGTAACAGAACTTTTTAACATACGGGGGGAAATAGACATCATCACCGGAACTCTGGGCAAGGCCTTTGGTGGCGCATTGGGTGGATTTACAACCGGCCGCAAGGAGGTGATCGAACTGCTCAGGCAGAGATCCAGACCCTACCTGTTTTCCAACTCACTTCCCCCTGCTGTGGTCAATGCAGGAATCAAAATGTTTGAAATGATGGCAGAAACCTCAGAACTACAGGATAAGTTACACCGGAACACTGCTTATTTCATCACCGAAATGATTGCAGCAGGCTTTGATGTCAAACCAAGCAAATCGGCAATTTGCGCAGTGATGCTTTACGAGGCCAAACTTTCACAGGATTTTGCCGCGCAATTGCTACAGGAAGGAATCTATGTGACGGGGTTCTACTACCCGGTCGTACCGCAAGGTCAGGCCCGTATCAGGGTACAACTGTCTGCAGCCCACCAGCCAGCCCATCTCGAAAAAGCACTTTCGGCTTTCAAAAAAGTAGGTAAATCCTTGGGTATTATCAAGTAAGTAAATTCCTGAGCCTCGGCTTATTCAGATTCTTTTCAAGTTGGCTTCACGGGATTTGTGTTTAAATAAAATTAATTTTACCGTTTAATTTAAAAACTGTGATTCTCCCTGTCCGGGAGGAGGTTTCCTTTGTGCTCCGTGATGCTTTGCTTCGGGATATTACGAAAAAGAATCGGGTCGTACATCCGAAAAACAAGAATTGAAATATTATGCGCATACTCCCACGACATTGGGAGCATTAAAAAACAAATTAGATAACTATGAAAAAGAGTTTCGTTGGCTTGTTTGCCTTTATTCTTTTCCTGTCGCTTCAGGTGAAGGCGGATGAGGGAATGTGGTTGCCTTCCCTGATCGGAAAGCTGAACATCGACAAGATGCATTCGATGGGATTAAAATTAAGTGCAGAACAGATTTACAGCATCAACAACTCCAGTCTGAAAGATGCAGTCGTTGCCATGGATTATGGATCCTGTACCGCCGAAATTGTCTCGGCCGACGGTTTGCTGCTTACCAATCACCACTGCGGTTTCGGGGAGATTCAAAAACACAGTTCCGTTGAACACGATTACCTCAAGGATGGATTCTGGGCCAAAAACCACGAAGAAGAGTTGTCAAATCCTGGTAAGAGCGTGACCTTTCTGGTAAGAATGGAAGATGTCACAGATCAGGTTTTTAAAGGAATTTCAGATACCATGTCTGTTGCCAGCCGTCAGGAAAAAATGGGCAAGGCCATTGCTGCCATTGAGAAAGAGGCAAAAGGAACGACAAAATACGAAACAAGGGTTAGGCCACTCTTTGAGGCCAATGTCTATTATCTTTTCGTAACCGAAACTTTCAGGGATATTCGTCTGGTTGGAACACCCCCGCAGTCGATTGGTAAATTTGGCGGAGAAGCGGACAACTGGATGTGGCCACGTCACACGGGCGACTTTTCCATGTTCCGGATCTATTGTGCCCCGGATGGCAAACCTGCAGGTTATGCCAAGGAAAATGTGCCATATCATCCCAAGCACCATTTGCCTGTCTCCTTAAAGGGCGTTCAGATGAACGATTTTACGATGATTCTGGGCTATCCTGGCAGGACCAATCGTTACCTCACCTCCTTCGGCCTTAAAAACACCATGGACATCGTCAACAACATCCGTGTAAAAGCCAGAGCGGCCAAATTGGAGATCATCAAGGATTACATGGCCAAAGGGGACAAGAACAGAATCCAGTATGCTTCCAAGTTTGCAGGGAGTTCCAACTATTACAAATATTCGATTGGGCAAAACATGGGTCTTTCGGCGCTGAATGTCATCGACAAGAAGTTATCCATCGAAAAGGAATTTACCACCTGGGTAAACAGTGACCCAGCCAGAAAGGCTAAGTATGGGGAAGCATTGAACAGCATCGCCAAATCCTATCTTTCTGTGGACGACAAAGTAGCCATGGAATATTCACGTGAAGCGCTTTTGGGAGGTCCTGAAGTTTTCAGATTCTCCATGGGCATTGGCTCACTGTACCAGGAATTGAAAGGCAATGACAAGGCAAAAATCAAAACCGCTGCCGAAAAGTTCAAGGCATCAATCGATGAGTTCTACAAGGATTACGATGCTGCGACCGATCAGAAAATCACGGCAGTATTGACTAAAATGTATGCTGAAAACGTGGCTGCAAAATACCAGCCCTCTTTCATCGCTGAAATAAAGAACAAATACAAGGGAGATTTTGCGGCCTATGCAGCCAAGATATACAAGAAAAGTATTTTCCCTGACCAGCAGAAGCTGGAAGCCTTCCTCAACAATCCCTCCAAAAAAACCCTGGACAAGGATCCCGTCTATACCGTGATGCTGTCCATGATGGAGGCCATGAAATTGGTAGGGGAGGATAACCGCAAATCATCAGCCGGGCTCGAAAATGGTAGGAAACTGTTTGTTGCCGGATTAAACGAAATGAACAAGGACAAAAACATCTATCCGGATGCCAACTCCACCATGAGGCTGACCTATGGTAAAGTTGGGGACTACAACCCACGAGACGGTGTTCATTACAACTATTTTACTACCCTGAAAGGTTATGCCGAAAAGGGAGTGACAGGAGATGCGGATTTTGATTTTCCACAACACCTTATTGACCTGTATCACGCCGGAAATTACGGCAGATATGCGGATCAGGACGGAACGCTGCATACCTGCTTTACCACCAACAACGACATCACTGGCGGCAATTCAGGCAGCCCGGTCATGAATGCCAACGGAGAATTGATTGGTCTGGCATTCGACGGCAACTGGGAAGCCATGAGTGGAGACATTGCCTATGAAGCTGACCTGCAGAAATGCATCAATGTCGACATTCGTTTCGTTTTGTGGATCATCGACAAGTATGCCGGAGCGAAACACCTGGTTGACGAAATGACCGTTGCCCAATAATTCTGAAATTGATTTACCCAACTCCATGAAAGAGGAACCATCTCCAACCATTGTTATGTACACGGATGGTTCCTCTTTGGGTAATCCGGGTCCCGGCGGATATGGCACCCTTTTGCTTCACGGGCAACACAAGAAAGAGTTGTCCGCTGGATTCCGCCTTACAACCAACAACCGGATGGAACTGATGGCGGTCATCGTCGGACTGGAGGCTTTGAAACATAAAAACTGTCAGGTTACCGTTTATACGGATTCAAGGTATGTAGTCGATGCCGTTGAAAAAGGGTGGTTGACTAATTGGATCAAAAATAGATTCAAAGGCAAAAAAAACAGTGATCTTTGGCTGCGGTTCTGGGACATCTATCAGTTGCACGCCGTGAAGTTTGTTTGGGTGAAGGGTCACGCTTCTATTCCAGGCAATGAACTGTGTGACAGGTTGGCCGTAGCTGCTGCCAATGGAATGAATCTTTCCGAAGACGATGGTTTTCATCAGGAAAAACCCATGTTGAACCAAATAAATCCGGGAAAGTAACCAAAATTTAACCCTCGCGAAGATGATGCGTTTGCTTTACAATGCGGGAATACAGGTATATCAGTTTTTGATCTGGGTGGTTTCATTCAGGAATCCAAAGGCCAAAAAATGGCTCTCAGGAAGGAAAAACCTTTTTGAAAGACTTCAAACGGAATTGGTTCCCGGCAAGGGGCTCCTCTGGTTTCACGTCTCCTCCCTGGGAGAATTTGAACAGGCCAGACCTGTTATTGAAGGAGTAAAAAAACACTTTCCTGGTTACAGGATACTACTCACCTTTTTCTCCCCTTCAGGATACGAACTGCGTAAAGATTATCCGCTGGCCGATTATGTCTGTTACCTTCCGCTCGACACGCCCCGAAATGCCAAAAAGTTCCTGGATATTGTCAAGCCCGACAAGGTATTTTTCGTCAAGTATGAATTCTGGTTCAATTTCCTGACCGAACTAAAAAAGAGGGAGATCCCCACCTACCTTTTCTCGGCGCTCTTCCGGCCTTCTCAATTTTTCTTCAAACCCTGGGGAAAATGGTTCAGAAAAGCATTCAGTGCCTATACCCACATCTTCGTTCAAAATAAAAGTTCCTGGGACATCCTGCATAAATTCAAATTTGAAAATGTCTCCATCAATGGAGATACCAGACTTGATCGGGTCGCGCAGATCGCAATGGCTGCAGCCGATTTGCCAAAATTGGAGAAATTTTGCGGCACCAAGCAGGTCATCGTGGCCGGTAGTACCTGGCCAGAAGACGAAGCACTTTTTCTGAATTACGTAAATGTATGCGTTCACCCCATTAAATTTGTGGTGGCACCGCACGAAGTCAACGAGAAGTCACTGGAACGGATAACTACAGCGCTGAAACGTTCTTATGTCCTCTATTCATCCGATTCAAAACCCGAAGAGCTTAACCATGCAGATGTATTGATTGTGGACGGATATGGCTACCTCGTTTCTGTGTACCGGTATGCCAAAATTGCCTATATCGGAGGTGGATTTACGACTGGAATCCACTCCATCCTTGAGCCAGCTGTTTATGGAATGCCTGTTGTTTTCGGCCCCGATTACCACAAGTTTCACGAAGCATTGGAGATGCTCAGGCTCGGTGCAGCCCATTCCATTGCAAATTACGAAGAGTTGTTCCTCCTGTTTGAAAGTTATCTTACTGACCCTGACAAATTGGCCATAGAGAGCCATTCCGCCTCCCAATACGTTGAAAGTAACCGCGGAGCCACTGAACAGATCGTTCGCTATTTTTTCAAAGAATAGATTTTCCCCTTCCCATTTCCCGAACATTTTTCGATAATAAAAATCCCAAAAATATTTTTTTTGGCAACTTTTTGAAGCGAGAAAATATTTATCTGTCTGGTTAAGTGTATACTAACACTTGCAAGTTGATAACTTTTCTTTTCACATCGAAAATTAACTATCCGAAAAAATGACTTTGTGGTTATCTTTACCCTTGAAAAATCGACTTACTTCAATCCGGTTATCTAACTGAATGACCTTGATTTTTATTTATTCGACGAAAACTTGAGCCATGGAAACAAAAGACGTCTCCGCTATGAAAAAAAACAGTTCACAGAAAAATTACTCCAACGAAGAGGCGTTTGAAGCTTCCTTAAAATATTTTCAGGGAGATGAATTGGCTGCCCGTGTATGGGTCAACAAATATGCCCTTAAAGATTCATACGGAAACCTGTTCGAACTGACTCCCGACGACCTTCACCACCGCTTGGCATCGGAAATAGCCAGGGTAGAAAAAAAATATCCAAATCCGCTCTCGGAGAAAGAGCTTTTTGAGTTGTTTGAAGCCTTTAAATACATAGTACCGCAAGGCGGACCCATGACTGGAATCGGAAATGACTTTCAGACCGGTTCTCTTTCCAACTGTTTTGTAGTTGGGAATGGGGCCGACTCCTACGGGGGTATCATGATGGTCGACCAGGAACAGGTTCAGTTGATGAAGCGTCGAGGCGGTGTCGGGCATGATCTTTCCCATATCCGGCCAAAGGGTTCTCCAGTGAAAAATTCCGCACTTACCTCCACGGGCATTGTCCCCTTCATGGAGCGCTTTTCAAATTCCACCAGGGAAGTTGCTCAGGATGGCCGGCGCGGAGCGCTGATGCTCTCCGTTTCCATCAGGCATCCCGACTCCGAACAGTTCATTGACGCAAAAATGGACGAAGGTAAGGTTACGGGAGCCAATGTTTCCGTTAAAATTGACGACGAATTCATGAAGGCGGTACGCAATGCAACTACCTATCATCAGAAATATCCCATCCACAGCGAGGAACCGGTCTATACCAAAGAGACGGATGCGGCCAAACTTTGGCAGAAAATCGTTTTCAATGCCTGGAAATCGGCCGAACCCGGCATCCTGTTCTGGGATACGGTTATTCGTGAATCCGTTCCGGATTGTTATGCAGACCTTGGCTATGGAACCGTTTCAACCAACCCCTGCGGCGAGATTCCACTTTGCCCCTACGACAGTTGCCGACTGATTGCCATAAACCTGTACTCATATGTGGATCAACCGTTTACTGAACACGCCAGATTTAATTTCCCTCTGTTCCGCTCACACGTCAGGCTTTCCCAGCGCATCATGGACGACATCATCGATCTGGAGCTGGAAAAAATCGATGCCATCTACGACAAGATCGTTGCCGACCCGGAATTGGATGAAATCAAACAGGTTGAACTAAATCTCTGGGGCAAAATCAAAGAGAAAGCCATCAATGGACGCAGAACCGGTATTGGCATTACCGCCGAAGGAGACATGCTTGCCGCTCTTGGCCTCCAATACGGCTCCGAAAATGCCATCGACTTTTCGGTGGAGGTCCACAAAATTGTTGCCCTGGAAGCCTACCGCGGATCCGTGCTGCTTGCGAAGGAGCGTGGTGCCTTCCCGATCTACGATACCAAGAAAGAGGCAAATAATCCATACATCAAACGCCTGGCGTTGGCCGATCCCGAACTTTATGACGAGATGACCAAATTCGGCCGCCGCAACATTGCCCTGCTTACCATCGCTCCAACCGGTACAACCAGTCTGATGACCCAGACCACCTCCGGAATTGAACCGGTGTTTATGCCAGTTTACAAACGGCGAAGAAAGGTCAATCCCAACGACAAGGAAGCCAGGATTGATTTTGTAGACGAAATGGGCGATTCCTGGGAAGAGTACCTGATTTTCCACCACAAGTTTAAATTGTGGATGGAGATCAACGGATACAATTCCAACAAAAAATACAGCAACGACGAAATCGACGAACTCGTCAACAAATCGCCTTACGCCAAAGCGACCTCCAACGATATAGACTGGATGGCCAAAGTGAGGATGCAGGGGCAGATTCAAAAATGGGTAGACCACTCCATCTCCGTCACCATCAACCTGCCCGAGGATGCCACCGAAGAGTTGGTCGGTAAGCTCTTCTTCTCGGCCTGGGAGAGCGGTTGCAAGGGAGTTACGGTCTACCGCGAAGGTTCCAGATCCGGGGTTCTGCTCTCTACCAAAGACAAAAAGAAAGAGGGAGTTTTCCCAACCAAGCGTCCTGAAATTTTGGAAGCCGATATCGTCCGCTTCCAAAACAACAAGGAAAAATGGATTGCCTTCATCGGTTTGATTGATGGAAAACCTTACGAAATCTTCACCGGTTTGGCCGATGACGAAGAAGGGATTCTTCTTCCGCGTTCCATCACCGGTGGTTGGATCATCAAGAACAGGGATGAGAACGGGATCTCCCGATATGACTTCCAGTATGTCAACAACCGTGGCTACAAAACTACCATCGAAGGATTGTCCTTCAAGTTCAATCCAATCTTCTGGAACTATGCGAAACTGATCTCCAGTGTGCTTCGACACAGCATGCCCATCCAGAAAATCGTCGAGCTCATCACCAGTTTGCAATTCGATGTTGAGTCGATCAATACCTGGAAGAACGGCGTGGCACGCGCCCTGAAGAAATTCATTCCCAATGGAACCTCCTGTGAGGATGCCAAATGTGAAGGATGCGGTTCGGAAAATGTCATTTATCAGGAAGGATGCCTCATCTGTACGGATTGTGGTTCTTCCAAATGTGGTTGAAAGTTTTCATGATTTTTTTTAGATAATTATCTCTAGGGGGAGGATCGAAAGGTCTTCCCTTTTTCATTTCTGCTCCTGTCGGGATATCTGGTAGCGAGTTTCCATCCTATCATCTTATCTGTGCACAATCAAAAGTCAAAACGCAGTCCGGCGATGGGCACCAAACCGATCAGGGTATAATCTCTCTGTATGATGGCCCCCTTGACATAGCTAAAATTTCGTTTGTAGACGTTGTGCCTGTTAAGCAGGTTTTGGATGTCCAATGAAATATTAAAAGCCGAATTCTTTTTGTTGATGCGGTAGTTGAACCCAACGTCCATTCGGTCGAAATAAGGCAAGTGAGATCCGAATGTTTGCTGCGCGGCATAGACAATACCCTTCTTGACACTGCTCAGGATATAATCCGGAGGAGTAAACCTATAACCGCCTCTTGCAATGTTTCGAATATTAAATCCCAGGCTGTTCTGTTTGTAATTCCCAACCTTGAACTCTCTCCCGGCCAAAAAATTAAAGACTACATTCGAATTGTAATAGGTAGAATACCAGGAATCGCTGGATGCCCGATACCTCGAATCATACAGTGAGAGCGTAGCCAACAGGTAATAATTGCGGAAGAAGGATTTATCGATGGTGAGTTCCAGCCCTGTGTTGTCCGACAGTCCACGGTTGTTCAGGTCATTGTCTGGCAGACCATCCGAAATATTGACCATCGAAAAAGTATTGGTGGTGGAAACAGGAATGGGAACATCGTACAAATGCTGGTAATATCCCTCCAACGATATTTTAAGTTCATTGGGAAACGACTTCCGGTATCCAGCAACTAGGTGAAAGGCCTTAGTCGTTTTCAAATCGCTGTTGATCAGTTCCCTGACCTTTCCAACTTTTACCCTGAAATAATAGATGGGTATTGGTTCCTGTCTGGAGTAGATCCCGGTTCCAATATTTAGCGTCTGGTTTTCCGGCAGGTGAAAGAGCAGACCCAGCCGGGGTTCAAATGTCAGTTCCCTGTTCAGACTCGTGTAGGTTGAATGAAGGGAAGAGGTCATTTCAAACAGATCGACGGGTTTGTATTTCCATTGCAGGTAGGACTGGGTTTGGAAATTTTGTGCACGCTGATCTACCAGGGTGTCAAACGTCGTACTTGTCAGTCGTCTGATGCTGAACATATCGGCAAAGGTACGATGGTATTCAAAACCTGTCCGGAAAGAACTGGTAGCACTAATCTTGCTGTTGACCATCACCGTAGCCCTCAGTACCGGGGAGACCATCCAGTCCTGCTTGTTCAAAATGTGAACAAAGCTGGTGTCCATCACTCCTTCGTGCCAGTTTTCAGTAGCCCGGGTGAAACCCACGATGGTACGGAGGTAGGTTTTGCCATCCTTAAAATTCTTGAGGTGTCTGATCCCAAAAACGGCCAATCCATCCTCCTCGAGAAATTCGTCGTTGTTAATGCCTTTCAGAATGTCATTCCTGTTGGAGGAGGGATCGTTTCCTGTCTTGCTGTTTCCTCCTACCGAGAAAAATTCGAGATCTCCAAGTTTCTGACCATGAAAATTCATTTTAAAGGCCCAGTCGGTTGAACTCGGGATGATACTCAGGTCCTGAATGTTGATGATCCCATATTTTTTAAGGATGTCGAAATTGGCATACCTGAAATTGAAAAGAAAGGAGTTATCGGAAGATTTTCCAATTGGCCCCTCGGCTGCTGCCTCCGCACCCACAACACTGAGTTGAATGCCATACTCCTGCTTATCGGTATTCCCTTTCCGCAGTCTCAGATCCATTACTCCAGATAAGGCATTTCCAAATTCACCGGGAAAAGCGCTGGTGTAAAAATCGAAATCAGCCAAGACGTTGGTCGAAATCATGGAATAGGCACCTCCATTGCTGCCGACGCCATTCGAAAGATGGTTAGGGTTCGGTATTTCAAGGCCTTCCAGTCTCCACAACAACCCCCGGGGCGAGTTGCCCCTGACAACAATTTCATTGCTTGCGTCGCTGTTTCCACTTGTGACGCCGGCAAAATTGGCCACCATCCGCAACGGATCGTAATAACCACCTGCAAATCTGGCAGCATCCTGGCTTTGCAGCGTCCTGACACTGGCACCGCTGGCAGGGGTCAGCCACTGTTTCTTCCCCGCAGAAACCTGAACTTCCTGCGTTTCGAAGACTTTTGCCTCCAGGGTGATCTCCAGCATGACCTCCTTTCCCGTTCCTACCTGAACATCCTGAACCCTGGAACCATATCCCAGTCGTGAAACAAGCAAGTCCCAGCGCCCACTGGGAATCTTCAGTCTGAAGTAGCCATTGGGATCGGTAAAAGCCGAGTAGGTCGCTGTCGGACCAGAGAATTTCACGGCAACTTCCGGGATGGGCTGATGCGATTCCTGGTCACGAATGATCCCTTTTACAGTCTGAAAATAGTTTTGACCGCAAAGCGGATTGATCCAAATGGAGAGTGCAAAAAAAAGGCAAAGCCAATGCAAAATGCACTTTCCTTGCCTGTATATGAATGCAGTCCTCATTTAATTGGGAGGCTATTCGAGGTATGTATATCCGTATAATCCCGAACGATAATTAGATAAAAATTCCTTCCCCTCTTCGGCCGATATAATTCCGGATTTCACGGAAGAGGTAACCCAGGTTTCAACGGTCCTCACCAACTTCTTGGGATTGTATTGCACATATTCCAAAACCTCGGCAACCGTTTCTCCATCAATCACCTGATCGATGCTGTATCCCTTTTCATCCACAGAAACGTGGACGGCATTGGTATCCCCGAAAAGGTTGTGCAGGTCGCCCAGAATCTCCTGGTAAGCTCCTACCAGAAAAACGCCGATGTAATAGGGTTCCTTTGGTTTAAGGGAATGTACCGGAAGGTTATAGGACTGGCTACGTGCAGAAATGAAGTTTTCAATTTTACCATCCGAGTCGCAGGTTATATCCTGAATCGTTGCATTCCTGTCGGGCTTTTCATCCAGGCGATCCAGCGGGATGATCGGAAAAATCTGGTCTATCGCCCAGGAATCAGGCAAAGACTGGAAGAGTGAAAAATTACAGAAGTATTTGTCTGATAATAATTTAGGCAATGACAGAAATTCTTCCGGTACATGCTTAAGCCCTGTAATCATCTGGATGGTCTCTTTGGCGATGGACCAGAACAGTCTTTCAATTTTTGCCCTGGTAGCGATATCCAGCAGGCCGAGGCTGAATCTGTCGAGTGCTTCTTCCCGGATTTGCTGTGCGTCGTGCCAGGTTTCCAGCATCCTGGGCTGATTCAGGGTATCCCACAAAGAATATAGCTCCCTCAGCAATTCATGGTCGTCCGGACTCACGACTTCTTCCTCTTCCCATGTAGGAAGTGAAGTAGATTCCAGTACTTCAAAAACAAGAACAGAGTGGTGCGCCGTTAAGGAGCGACCCGATTCAGTAATGATGTTGGGATGCGGAAGTCCGTTCTTTTCGCTCACGTCCACAAGAGTGGAAACGACATCGTTGACATATTCCTGAATGCTGTAATTGACACTGCTTTCGCTGGAAGACCTGGTTCCATCGTAATCGACTCCCAATCCGCCGCCAATATCCACGAAGTCGATATGAAAGCCATTCTTGTGCATCTGGACGTAAAACTGCGATGCTTCGCGCATGGCCAGCTTGATACGGCGAATTTTATTTACCTGACTTCCAATGTGAAAATGGACAAGACGAAGACAATCCTTCATTTTGTTTTTATCGAGATAATCAAGCGCCTCGAGCAGTTCGCTGGAAGTCAGTCCAAACTTGCTGCCATCGCCACCAGAGTCTTCCCATTTGCCGCTTCCGGTACTGGATAGTTTTATGCGAATGCCCAGGTTAGGCTTTACCTTGAACTGCTTCGCAATTTTCACAATCAGTTTCATCTCGCTCAGCTTTTCGATGACGAGGTAGATCTGACGTCCCATTTTCTGCGCGAGCAGGGCAAGCTCTATGTAATCTTCGTCCTTGTAACCATTGCAGATAATCAGTGAATCGTTATCAGTATTAATCGCAATCACCGCATGAAGTTCAGGTTTGGAACCAGCCTCCAGTCCGATGTTGAATTTTTTTCCGTGTGTAACTATTTCCTCCACGACCGGTCTCATCTGGTTGACCTTAATCGGGTAGATGATGTAATTCTGCGCATTGTAACTGTATTCTTCGGCGGCAATTTTAAAACAGCTTGCCATTTTCTCGATTCTGCTGTCGAGGATATCGGGAAAACGAAGCAGAACCGGTGTAGAAACATCTCTTAGCTGCAACTCTTCAACGAGTTCCATCAGGTCGACCTCAACAGTGTCCTTGCGTGGTTTAACTACCACGTGACCCTTCTCATTGATGGAGAAATAATTGATTCCCCATCCGTTGATGTTGTAAAGTTCAGCAGAATCTTCAATACGCCATTTTCTCATTTCAATAACTTCTTTTTTGGGTTAAGTTTGAAAGGGATCCTTCCGGAATGATTGATTTCACTCGGCCCTTCCTTTCAAATTTTCAGCACAAAGGTACAAAATATGTTTATTTAATAGGCTGCTGGCTGTTAGCTATTAGCTGTTAGCTATTAGCTGTTGGTAAATAAGTTGCAAATGTTTGGTGTCTGCAAGAAAGCCTATGGCAAAAGTTCATATACCTTCCGGCAATGCAATCAAATCATAGCCCTGGTTTCTCAGCCGGGGGATAAACCCTGCCTCCTGGATGCATTTTTGCATTTGTGTGGCATTCATGGTAAAAGAGGCCCCGGCAGCAGAGACAACATTCTCTTCAATCATGATGGAGCCCAGATCGTTGGCTCCTGCGTGAAGGGCCAACTGGCCGGTCTCCCTCCCGACAGTAAGCCAGGAGGCCTGTATGTTCTCAAAATTGTTCAGCATGATCCTACTGATGGCTATCATCCGGATGTACTCAACGGGCAGAGTGGGTTTGATCTCGGCACTCTTCCCCAGCTCGGTCCCTTCAGACATAATTGGCCAGGGGATGAAAGCCTTGAATCCTGGACTACCGGCCGGCTTCTGCTCTTGCAACTCTCTCAATTTTACCAGGTGTTCCATCCGCTCCAAAGGAGTTTCAATGTGACCGAACATCATGGTGGCGGAGGTGAGCAGGTGAAGTTGATGCGCCTCCTTCATCACATCCAGCCAATCCTGAGCCGATGCCTTTCCCGGTGAAACCTGCTTCCTGACGCGATCGCAAAGTATCTCTGCCCCGGCACCGGGCAGGCTGTCCAATCCTGCCTCCATTAGTCTGAGAAGGATCTCCCGGAAAGGAAGCCGCTCCTTTCTTGCGATGTGGACTACTTCCGGTGGACCAAGCGCATGCAATTTTACGCCCGGATATTTCTTCTTCAGGTCGCTAAACAGGTCTGTATAAAATTTCAATCCGTAATGCGGATGCATGCCACCCTGCAACAACAGTTGACTTCCGCCCAACCTGATCATCTGATCAATCTTCTCCACATACTCCTCCTCGGTGGTGGTATAGGTCCCTTCCCCATTGATCTTCCTGTGAAAATTGCAGAAAGTACATCCAGAAATGCAAATGTTGGTGATGTTGACGTTTCTGTCAATCATCCAGGTCACCACATCCCCCGGTTTATGAAGTCTTCTCAAGAAATCGGCTACCCAAATTAAATCGGGAGTAGAGGCCTCCTTCAGAAGCAATTCTCCTTCAGAAGCTGATAGTGATTCGAGGCGCAAGGCCCTTTCAAAAAGCGCTGCAAACATATATTGTGACAATTGTATTTAACAAAATGGCAATTCTTTTGTTAAGTATATGAAAATTGAAGCAGGAAAAGTGACATAAACAGAAATCAATTAACTACCTAAAGGATGTCAAAAGGGCAGAAATGGTTATTTTTCAATCCAAGTTCCTTTCATAACACCTCTTATGGTGCTACTTTGTACGCTGTAATATAACTATTTACAACAAAGGATCAGAAAAATAGACCCCTACCTTAGGGAATTCAACTCACGTTGACCAATATCAATTTTTCGTCATTCCTTTTGCACTTACCTTGCTTATATTGGGTTAAAGGTAGTAATTTTGAGCCAAAGCCTTTTGAATGGCTATAAAACGTAAGAATTGAAACCATGATCATAAAGAAAAGTATTCCAGGTACAGAGGCAATTTTTCGCATCTTTCTGATAAAGGATGCTGCAGACCTCTCCAAATTATCCCTCAGTGAAGCCGAGAGTAGCTATCTCCAGGAGAAACTGAGCAGTGAGCAACGAATAACAGAGGTAAATCGCTACTCAACCAAATTGTTGGTCATTCAGGCAAACCTCCTGACTGACCCAAATCATCAGTTGGAAGCCTGGCGAAGATTGGGGAATGAGGTCGCTCAATGGGCCAGGAAAGAGAAGATCAAATCTGCAGAGGTGGTCTCACTCCTTGCTTGTTCGGAAAAGTTACTTGCTTTCGTGGAAGGTATCCTGTTGGGAAGTTATCAATTTTTAAAATACAACTCCAAGGCCGAAAAAGCAAGAACCAGCCTGGTTGAGATCCTTATCCAGGCAGATGAACTTACCGAAAAACAGGTGGAAGTGTTGTCTGTTATCACCGAAGCCGTGTACAAAGCCAGAGATCTGGTCAATGAACCCGTTATTAGTCTGAATGCAGAAGGGCTCTCCTCCGTTTTTCAACAAATGTGCGTCGAAGCCGGAATGCAGGCTGAAATTCTTAATAAAGAACAGATCGAGGCGCTTGGAATGGGCGGCCTGTTGGCAGTCAACAAGGGGAGTCTGGATCCTCCTACTTTCTCTGTTTTGGAATGGAAACCTGAACGGGTCGTCAACAGTCAGCCAATTGTGCTAGTCGGGAAAGGGGTCGTTTTCGACACAGGAGGTTTGAGCCTGAAGCCAACCGCCAAATCGATGGATTACATGAAATGTGATATGGCAGGAGGGGCTGCCGTGGCGGCAGCAATTTATGCTGCTGCCAAGAATCAGCTTCCGCTCCATCTCATTGCCCTGGTACCCGCCACCGACAACAGGCCTGGGGGAAACGCCATCACGCCGGGTGATGTCATCACCATTTCAAACGGAGCAACCGTTGAGGTGCTGAATACGGATGCTGAGGGAAGGCTGATTCTGGCCGATGCCCTTTGTTATGCAAAAAGGTACGACCCGATGATCGTGATAGATCTGGCAACGCTTACGGGCTCTGCGGCCATGACACTTGGGATTCACGGCATAGCCGCAATGGGAAGTCAATGCGGAGATTTGTTTGAAATGCTCAAGGCTTCCGGCGAAAGGGTCAATGAAAGGATGGTGGAATTACCGCTTTGGGAAGAGTATGATGAAATGATCAAATCCAGCATCGCAGACATGAAAAACATCGGTGGAGGGGAGGCTGGAGCAATCTCTGCTGGAAAATTCCTGCAACGATTCGTGGATTATCCCTGGATACACCTCGATATCGCAGGACCCGCCTACCTGCATGCAGCGGATCACTACCGTACGGTGGGCGGAACGGCTACCGGAGTGAGGCTGCTTTACGATTTTTTCAATGCCCTTGTGCTGCATTTGGATGCAGGTTCAAATTCAAAAGCTTAATCCGCTATTGAATGAATAAAAGTTTAAATTTGACAAATAAAGAGGACGGGAAGTGGCCGTTCAAACCAATAAACGTAAAGTATGGACCAGCATAAACTGAGAATCGGAATAACCCACGGGGACATCAATGGCATAGGATATGAAGTAATCATCAAAACACTGTCAGACAGTAGATTACTTGAGTCTTGTACTCCAATCGTCTATGGGTCTCCCAAAGTTGCAGCCTATCACAGAAAAGCACTTGATGTCGAATTGTTTAGCTTCAACCAAATAACCCACGCCCGTGAGGCCAACTCCAAAAGAGTCAACATCATCAATTGTGTGGATGAGGAGATCCGTGTGGAATTGGGCAAATCGACCCCTGAAGCGGGAGAAGCAGCACTACTTTCCCTACAGGCTGCCGTGAGGGATCTGAAATCGGGAGACATCGATGTGGTGGTCACCGCTCCGATTAACAAGGAAAACATTCAATCCGAGCAATTCAAATTTCCCGGACATACAGAATACTTTGCAAGTGAGTTTGCTGCAAAAAACTACATGATGCTGATGGTTAGTGATCAGCTGAAAGTTGGAGTAGTAACGGGTCACATCCCCGTTGCGCAGGTTTCACAAGCATTGACCAAAGAGAAAATATTGGCGAACATCCGGATCCTGCACAAAACCATGCTCGAGGATTTTTCCATCAGGAAACCCCGCATTGCGGTGATGGGATTGAATCCCCATGCGGGAGACCACGGGGTCATCGGACTGGAGGATCAGAATGTCATCTATCCTGCTATCAAACAAGCCAACGAAGAGGGAATTATTGCCCTTGGCCCCTTTGCTGCAGATGGTTTCTTTGGCTCGGGTGATTACAAGAAATTCGACGCCATTCTGGCCATGTTCCACGACCAGGGGCTAATTCCATTTAAGGTACTTGCCTTTGAATCGGGGGTTAATTTTACGGCCGGACTGCCGATCGTAAGAACCTCCCCGGGGCACGGAACCGCATACGACATTGCCGGTACAGGCGTGGCTTCAGAAGACTCCTTCCGAAATGCCATCTATCTCGCTATCGACGTATTTGAATCCAGAAAGCTCTACAAAGAGCTCTCCAGAAATCCACTGAAGCACCACGAAATAGATCGTACAGGAGGAGAATAAATTCCATCAAATTCCGCTCACATGCTTGAACACATCAAAGGATCCGTGATCAGTCTGACGCCTGCCGGTATTGTTATCGAAGCAGGCGATATTGGCTATTTAGTTCATATATCTCTCACTACCTACTCTCAACTTCACGGCAGTGAAAAAGCCCGTCTTTTTCTGCATCAGGTGATCCGCGAGGATGCTCACGTGTTGTATGGCTTTTTTGAACAGTCGGAACGGGAGCTCTTCAGGATGCTGATCTCTGTCAACGGAATAGGGGCGAATACGGCCATTATGATGCTTTCCTCCCACAAACCAGATGAACTTCAGCATGCCATTCTTACAGAAAACGTTGGATTGCTGAAAAACATCAAAGGGATAGGCATTAAAACGGCCCAGAGAGTGATCATCGATCTGAAGGATAAAATTGGAAAAATTCCGGCGGGCGACCTGCTGTTCCGTTCGGGTGAAAGCCCGGTTCGTTCTGAGGCGGTGGCTGCTTTGGAAATGCTCGGGTTTAACAAAAAAACTGTAGAAAAACTGGTAGACCAAGTCCTAACCGAACAACCTGCCATAGCCGTTGAGAATCTTATCAAATTGGCATTAAAGAGTTTTTGAACAAATTGAAAAAAGTACTTTTCAAAACCTTTGTTGCAGCACTGCTCTCTGCATGTTTTGCACTTTTTTGGCACAGCAACGCATCCCTTGGGTCTGCAAATGCTCTGCACAGGAGTTTTGATGCCTTTATTTCCCCCGCGAACGACTCTTCCAACAACGATACAACCGTCATTCATCTCCGCGCCAAAAAAAAAGAGAGTTCCTTTTCCAGGCTGAACGACCGTGATAGTTCGGCACTCTACCTGAAGAAGCCTTCCAACATCAAGATGGAAATCAGCTACGATGCCCTTACCGGACAATACCTGCTCACGGAGAAAGCCGGTACCGTTGAATACAAGTTACCAGGTGCACTTAGCCTGCACGAATACCTGCAAACAGACCTGAAGGAATCAATCGACCGTTATTGGAGAAAAAAAATATCCCAGCAATCCCTGGATCGTCGTACGCAGTTAATTCCACAGTTTCAACTGGGCGGTGAAGCATTCAACAAAGTTTTCGGGAGCAGCGTTGTCAACATCCATCCACAGGGTTATGTAGAGATGACGCTCGGACTCAAGAGCAACAAGATTGAGAATCCGGCCATCCCAACCAAAATGCAACGGAATACCACCTTTGATTTTAGCCAGAAAATAAATGTTAGCCTCGATGGTGAAATAGGCGACCGACTGAAAATGAGGTTCAATTACAATACCGATGCGACTTTCGATTTCGAAAATAAGATCAAACTCACTTATACGGGCAATGAGGACGACATCGTAAAAAATGTGGAAGCAGGAAATGTGTCGATGCCATTGACCGGATCACTCATCCGGGGAGGTACCAACCTGTTTGGAGTGAAGATGGATCTTCAGTTTGGAAAACTTTCCGTTTCTACCCTCTTCTCCCAACAGAAGGGCGAGACCAAGGTGATCAACACACAAGGAGGGGCAGAACAGACCAAGTTCGACATCAATGCCACCAACTACGATGCCAACAGGAACTTCTTCCTGGGTCACCATTTTTACAACACCTATGACCAGGCGCTGACAGAAATCCCCATTTTAAAAACCTCCGTGACCATCAACAAGGTGGAGATCTGGGTGACCAACAAATCCAGCCATTTTCAGGAATCCAGAAACATCCTGGCCCTGTTGGA
>CAINVV010000182.1 GCA_903854235.1 uncultured Bacteroidia bacterium
CTTATGCATCCCACAACCTGCCTTCTACTATTTCCCAGCGTTTCGACAAACTTGAAATCGATCCAAAGGGAGAAGGAAGCGAGAAGGAGGAAGTAGTTCCATTTACAGACGGTTCCGAAATACGAGAAACCATCGTGGATACGGAAGACAAAGGCTTCAGATTGGTTCAGCCGGTTTCCAAAAGTTTTATCAAAAGATTGTTTGCAACAGATAACCAGGAAAATGAATTGAAATACAAGGGTATGAATCTTTGGAATCCTGAAGTGGAATGGACCCTCACCACCAATGAGCAATTTTATGGCAAACAGATTCGTTCGGCCTATTACTGCAAAGGTGGCACCGGCGAAAGAAAAGCGATCTGGAGTGTCCCGATCAAGGAGGGTGGATATTACAAGGTGTATGCCTACATTCCAAAAATACGGTTTGGATTCAACAGGGATGGCAATCAACCTGAAGAGAACTATAACTTCAATGTCACTTACGATGACGGTGTGGATCATCCCGTAGTCAAACCCGATGCCAGGGAAAGTACCTGGGTGGAAGTTGGAACGTACCATTTCTCCTCCGATTCGGCCAAAATTGAGCTGACAAACAACTCAAAGGCAAAGACCGTCTACGCAGATGCCATCAAACTCGTCAAGGAAAATTAAACATTCAATATGCTCATGAAAAAAACAACTTCACTTCTGTCAATAATTTTTGTGCTCCTGTTTTTTCAGTTTGAATCACAGGGACAGACCATCCTCACGCTGGAAAAGGCCATGGAAATTGCGGTCGTTAACAGTCCGAGTATTCAGTCCACGATTCTCAACCTGCAAAGGACTACTGAGACCCTGAATGCCCAGCGAGCCGGTTTGAAATCAAAATTTGCTCTGAGCCTGAATCCGATGGATTACAGCAACAGCCGGAAATTTGACAACCGTACCTCCTCCTGGTTCACCAATGAGGTCATCAACTCCTCCGGAACTTTCAGGGTAGACCAACCGATTCTGGCAACAGACGGTAAAATCTCATTGGTCAATACCTTTGGATGGCAGTCCAACACTTCCGATGCGTCTGGAGCCTCAATTATCAACAAGGCATTTTCCAACAGTCTGTATCTAAGCCTTTCCCAACCGCTGTTCACCTACAACAGGACCAAGGTTGCCTTGAAAACGCTGGAGTTGAACAACGAAAATGCCCAGTTGAGCTATTCGATGCAAAAACTGTCACTTGAGAAACAGGTCTCACAGCTTTTCTACAATGTGTACATGGCCCAAATGAGCCTTACCATCCGGGAAGACGAGAACGAAAATACCCAAAAGAGTTACGAGATCATCAAGAATAAAGTAGAAGCCGGACTTGCTGCCAAGGAACAACTTTTCCAGGCCGAGGTTAACCTCGAAACGGCCAAATCAAGCAAGGCTTCGGCCCGTGTAGCACTCGAAAGTGCCAAGGACCAGTTCAAGCAATACATCGGAATGGATATCTTTGAAGACATCTCCGTGATCACGGATGTGGTAGTTGCTCCTATTGAAATCGATGGCAAAAAAGCCCTCGAACACGGACTCGCTTCCAGAATGGAACTTCGTCAACGACAGATCAGCATTGAAACATCCCAGTTTGATATGATTGCCATTATGGCACAAAACGAATTCAGGGGTGATTTGGCACTGTCGATCGGTGTGGCAGGTGATGATCCAACCCTAAGTAAAATCTACGACAAACCAACCCAGAGTCCCCATTATGGGATTACCTTCACGGTTCCAATCTTCGACTGGGGCCAGCGTGCGGCTCAGATCAGGGCACAAAACGCTGTCATCAATACCCAGAAACTGAATTTCACCAACCAGGATATTCAAATAAAGGTAGACATCAGGCAGGTCATCAGGAATCTGAGTAATCTGAAAGACCAGATTTCCATCGCCCTGTCCAACCAGAAAAACTCCCAGCTCACCTACGACATCAACCTCGAAAGGTTCAAAAACGGAGACTTGACCAGTATGGACCTGAACCTCTTCCAGGTTCAGCTTTCCAACAACAAGATGGCTTATGCCCAAGCACTCATCAATTACAAACTGGAACTGTTGAATCTTAAGATTCAGTCACTGTTCGACTTCACCACCAATGAACCGGTTGTTCCGGATCAATATCTGAAAGCAAAAGACAAAAAATAATCTATAAAAGAAAAAATTAAGCTATATGAAAATCAATAAAATGTGGAGATTTCTCCTTATTCTTCCAGTTCTTGCATCCTGCGGCAACAACCAAAGTCAGATTCAAAATGACATCGCAGTTCCGGTATCTGTCATTGATGTAAAAAAAGGCCTTATCGTACAATACCTCAACAGCACAGGAACGGCAAATGCCTCCAGTGCAGTGGTTCTTTCAACGGAAATGGCGGGAAATTACATTCTCTGTGTCAACCCCAAAACAAACCAGTTATTCAAACTGGGCGACCTCGTTGAAAAAGGTACTGTCATCGTTCGGCTTGAAAATCCTGAATATGTAAACAACATTGGTTTTGATACCAAAAAATTGAACCTTGAAATTGCAGGACTCGAATTCGAAAAACAGAAATCACTCTACGAAAAAGGTGGTGTGACCCTGAGGGATACCAAAAACGCAGAAGTAGCTTTGGCACAAGCCAAGACCTCCTTTGAAGATGCAAAGATCCAGATGCAGAAAACCGAAGTGAAGTCATTGTTTCGTGCAACCATCGTAGATATTCCACAGTTTACTTCCAATGCCCGTATTAATGCAAGCACAGCCGTGGTCACAATTATGGATTACAGCAAATTATTGATGGATGTGAATTTGCCTGAGAAATACCTGACA
>CAINVV010000183.1 GCA_903854235.1 uncultured Bacteroidia bacterium
ATTTTTCAAGCAGATAGGCACAGCCAAAGAGCACGATGGTGACCAATGCCGGAAACCACTTCATCTGACCTTCGAGCGTATAACCTACCAAAAGTGCGCCGGTGAATAAAATCAGGAAACCAACCAACCAAAAAATCAGCCACGACTTGCCTTGCCCGATTCTTTTGGAAAGCATATTTTGGAGAATTCCCCTGAAAAAGAGCTCTTCGAAAAGTGCAGTATGCAAAAAAGTACCGATCAACGTAAATAAAATGGATTTCAAAACGATCTCCAATGGGTCACTGTATCCGATGATAGCAATAAAATTGACGGATCTGCCCAGTACAAAAACGAGCGAATAGAAGGCAATCCAAACCAATAGTGCCGTGCGCAAGGACTTCCATTTGAGCTGTGCAACAAAACCAACCTCCCGGATACCCCTTACGACTCCAAAGGCATAGAAACCGGACAGAATAATCATGAGATGTGAAATCGAGTCAAAGCCACTGCCGTTGATCGGCAAATCGCTGTTTTGCTTGATGCTGTACAAGGAGCCAGGTAAAAGTACCAACGCAAAAACAGTAAAATCCAACCATCCGATCTTCCTGACGGGTTGTTTTCGTAACGAAAAAACGGCTACCGGAAAAAAGGTGATGTAGAGCAGTAACCAAAGATTTCCCTCCAACAAATTCTGATGGCTGATTATCATAAAAATCAGATAAAGCACCAACATGGTGGTAGGGAATATCAATACATTCCACCAATTTTTACCGATCCATGTTTGAAGAGCATCTACGACCGATTCCCTGCCAATGGTGAATTGGGCAAAATAGAACAGCAGGAAAAATGGCAGGGCAAGCATCAATTCTGCAAGGGTACATCTGCCCGATGTGTAAAACAAGAAAAAAAGCGTGAGGATGATCGTTGCAAAAGCCCCTTTCAATAGTGAATTGAAAAGGTTGTTTTCAAAACCGGATTTTTTAAAAATCATGTTTATAGTAGTATAGGATGAAAAATAGCGCAGACCAGGTGTCTGCTTCGTAGTTGATAAAACAAAGATAGAAATATCAGCACAAACTATGCAGTATGAAGAAAAACTATTGAGCGAACTTCCCTGCAGGGAAAGATTCTTCCCAATTGCCCTACTGCCGGGAAAGAAGATTAATTGGCAAAAATCATCTTTTGTATGACATATAACTGCTAATTTTGTCACAACTTTCAATTCAGACCCCTATGAAATGCCTCGTCAATTTCCTTTTCATTTTACTAGCATGTTTGCCCTTTAAAAATAGCAACGGGCAGTCGAAACACACCTTCGAAATAAAAGAGGGTCAGTTCGTATACGACCAAAAGCCGATACAAATCCACAGCGGGGAGATGCACTTTGCCCGGGTACCAAGAGAATACTGGCAGCACCGACTGAAGATGATGAAGGCAATGGGGCTGAACACTGTAGCCACCTATGTCTTCTGGAACTATCACGAAACTGCTCCCGGTGTTTGGGATTTCAAAAGCGAAAGTCGAAATATAAGGGAATTCATCCAATTAGCCCAAAAAGAGGGATTGATGGTGATCGTTCGTCCGGGGCCCTATGCCTGTGCAGAATGGGAGTTCGGAGGCTATCCCTGGTGGCTTCAAAAAGAGCCGTCCCTCGTCATTCGAAGTTTCAACCGGCCATTTCTGGATTCCTGCAGAGTCTACATCAACCAGCTCGTTCGCCAGATCAAAGACCTCCAAATTACCAAAGGTGGGCCCATTATTATGATTCAGGCTGAAAATGAATTCGGCTCCTATGTGGCACAGCGCAAGGATATTCCGTTGGCTGATCACAAAAAATACAGTGCAGCCATCAAACAGCAACTCCTCGATGCCGGGGTGGAGGTACCGCTTTTCACTTCAGATGGCAGCTGGCTCTTTGAAGGGGGTTCCATTGCAGGGATCTTGCCAACCGCTAACGGTGAAGATAACATCGAAAAATTAAAAACCATTGTGAACCAATACAATGGGAACAAGGGTCCGTATATGGTAGCTGAATTCTATCCAGGCTGGCTCGACCATTGGGCCGAACCATTTCCGAAAGTATCTACCAAATCAGTCGAGGAACAAACGGAGAAATACCTGAACGGGGGCGTCTCCTTCAATTTTTACATGATCCACGGTGGAACGAATTTCGGATTCACTACCGGAGCCAATTACGACAAGAAACACGACATTCAGCCGGATATGACCAGCTACGATTACGACGCCCCTATCAGTGAAGCCGGATGGGCCACAGATAAATACCTGGCACTTCGTGAGAAATTCAAGGAATTTACCAAAGTAACCCCTCCCGAAATTCCTGCACCCATTCCGGTTATTGCCATTCCTGAAATAGTACTCGACAAGGCCGTAGCCATCGATGCGCTTCTGGAGAAAATAACTCCCGTCAGTAACAACATGCCACTCACCTTTGAAGCATTGAACCAGGGTCACGGCTATGTGCTTTACCGCCGACATTTCGTCCAACCCCTGGCGGGAACGCTCAATCTGAAAGGCTTGCGCGACTATGCCCTGGTCTATGTCAACGGAGATAAAGTTGGAGAACTGAACAGGTACTACAAAAACTACACGACGCCCATCGACATCCCCTTCAATGCGAACCTCGAAATTTTCGTTGAAAACATGGGCCGGATCAATTATGGATCGGAAATTATTCATAATCTGAAGGGACTCCTACCTCCCGTCAGAATCGACTCGACAGAGGTTACAGGCAATTGGGAAATGTTCAGACTGCCAATGGACAAGGCTCCCGATCTTTCCGACATGAAAGATAATTACCTGCCGGGAAGGCCAACTTTGTACAGTGGCTCTTTCGATCTGACTTCCACCGGCGACACCTTTTTAGATATGCGCAAATGGGGAAAGGGAATCGTCTTCGTGAATGGACATCACCTGGGAAGATACTGGAGCGTGGGTCCTCAACAGACACTGTACCTGCCGGGATGCTGGCTCAAAAAAGGGAAAAACCAGGTAGTCGTCTTCGAACAAAAACCGGAGGAAAGGATGAAAAGCCTGAGTTCGATCAAAACACCCCTGTTGGAAGAGCTGAAAAAATAGTGCACTTCCGAAATAAACAAAAGACCCGTAAAATGCACCCTGCCTTTTCCGGGTCTTTTGTTTATCACCACTGAAAATTGATGTTGCTGCTCCCAGTCAGGCTACCTGAAAATTGGATCTTACCTACTTTCCCCGTGGATACCTGAACCTTTCGTCAAAAAAGTCGTAGACCATCCTACATCCATCGAACAATTATTATGCAAAGTGAAGCCCTGTCCTTTTTGCCCCAGTCTACCCTATCAGGCTCCAGGCAGATCCACCATTTATCCTTCATCCGATGAACCTGACCAATATAGCATCTGAGGTGGCTGGTATCTATTCCGGATTGCAGCAGGAGATTTGTCTCAGCCTCAGCGAATCAGATGGGAAGGCAAAATTCACGAAAAACCACTGGGAAAAAGAGATCGGTCACGGACTCACCTGTGACCTTCGTGATGGTAAAATTCTAGAAAAAGGAGGCGTAAATTTCTCCTTTGTCCAAGGCGACTTTACCCCTCATATGGAGCAACTGCTGGGCGAAAAAGCGGTGAGCTATGCCGTAACGGGTATCTCCTCAATCATGCACCCGGTCAATCCGTTTGTTCCTATCATCCACATGAATGTTAGATTCTTTGTGCTCGACAATGGCACCTGCTGGTTTGGCGGGGGGATAGATCTTACGCCCCACTACATCGATGTACCGGAAGCGACTAATTTTCACAAAAAGTTGAAAAATATATGTGACGCCTTTGATGCTGACTATTACCAGGAGTTCAAACAAAAAGCTGACGACTACTTCTACCTCCCGCACAGAGGTGAAACACGTGGAATTGGCGGGATTTTCTTTGACCGGCTGAAACCAGATGCTTCAGTCGGTTTTGAACAACTGCTTGCCTTTACGACCAGTATCGCCCGCTCCTATCCGCAATTGTACGGACAAATCATAAGGGATAAATACCAACATCCCTATGATGAAAAAAACAAAGGCTGGCAAGAGTTGCGCCGTGGCAGGTATGCGGAATTCAACCTGGCTTACGATCGCGGGACAAAATTTGGCTTCGAATCCAACGGCAATGCCGAATCGATTCTGATCAGCCTGCCCCCTACCGCAGCCTGGGAATACAAACACTCACCGGGTCCTGACTCGCCCGAGCAGCAGACCATGCAATTGCTCAGGAAAGAGATCGACTGGATAAATCTTTAAACAAAAACCATGACCACTCAAAATACCGCCGTATTATTACTCAATGTTGGGACCCCGGATTCTCCTGCCGTAAAAGATGTACGCAAATATCTCTCCGAATTTTTAAACGATCCACGGGTGATCGACAGTCCCTGGTTACTCAGGAAAATCCTTGTCAACCTGATCATCGTTCCGTTTCGTGCCTCCAACTCCTCCAAATTGTACAAGCAGCTCTGGAACGAAAAAGGGTCACCCCTCACCTACCACAGCCAAAGTGTCAGCAAGAAGTTGCAAACCGAATTGGGCAACGGATACACCGTTTTTGTGGCGATGCGCTATGCCAATCCCAACATTCGTGACGTGATGAAGGAGATCAGAAAGCGTAGTTTTACGCGCATTATTTTGCTTCCCATGTTCCCGCACTATGCCTCTTCCAGCACAGGAACAGCCATCCAAGCCGTCCTTAACGAGGTTAAAAAGTGGACCGTCATTCCGGAAATCAATACCATCGGTCAATTTTACGATGACCCCGGTTTTTTGGAGATTTTTGCCGAACGAATCCGTTCCTACCATCCCGAGCAATTTGATCACATCGTCTTCTCCTACCACGGATTGCCCATCAGCCACATCAACAGCGTCCATCCCGACAAAGATTGCAATCAATGCACCTGCGCCGTTGCACTTCCCGAATATGGAACCCATTGCTACCGGGCAACCTGTTACGAAACCACCAGGCTACTTGCCGCAAAACTGGGACTTCCTGCTTGCCGCTACTCCCAAAGCTTCCAGTCAAGGCTCTCCGACAAATGGCTCAAACCCTATACCGACAAACGTCTCGCAGAACTAGCCGCAGAAGGGGTCAAAAGAATACTAATCGCAGCTCCCGCCTTTGTCTCGGATTGTCTTGAAACTACCGTGGAATTGGGAGTTGATTACAAAAATCTTTTTCTGGAATCGGGCGGTAAAGAGCTGGTCTACGTTGAAAGTCTGAACGATTTGCCTGGATGGATCAAAGTGCTTAAAAGCCTGATCGAAAAAGCCTGATCAGAAGGTTGTTTTCTGCAAAAAAGATTGTAATATTGATAGGCACAGAACCTTCGGGAAACTGGTCTTTGTTTCCTTGCATTCTCGAGATGAATGATCTTTCAACCCGTTCGCTGTGAAATCCCGCAAGGAAAATCTTGTGTTTTTTGCATTTGGAATTATCCATATAAATTCAACCCTATGAAAAAATTTGGCCTCCTTTTGGTGATGATCTCTCTGGTCCTCACAACCGTTTCTGGACAGTCTTCCCGCTTTGCCGCAGAGAAATACACAAATGGCAAGGGCGATACTTTGAAATACCGCCTTTTGACACCCGATCATGCACTGAGGCAGAAATACCCGCTTGTCATCTTTCTCCACGGTTCCGGCGAACGCGGCAACGACAATGAAAGACAACTTAAGTGGGGAGTGCAGAATTTCGCGACCGATCAGATGATGGTGGCCCATCCTTCCTTCGTTCTGGCACCCCAGTGCCCCGAAAAAGTCAGCTGGTCAAACCTCGACAGAAAAAAGGGTAACCGGGAGATGATGTTGCTGCCCGAACCTTCCAAACCGATGGAACTGCTGATTGCCCTCATCCACGAGATTATCAAAAAAAATCCTGTCGATTCTACCAGAATATACATCACAGGATTATCAATG
>CAINVV010000184.1 GCA_903854235.1 uncultured Bacteroidia bacterium
AACCATTCTCCGATCCATCTTATTGTGGTAAAATTGGCAACTCTTATTCTACCCTTTTCAGGGTTGCAGATTTGTGGCTTGCCTTTGACCACGGGTTACACCCGCGGTTATTGACATTCAAGCCTTTCAGGCTTGCACCAACAATTCCGAATTTTTTATGCACAATCTTTCGGGCAGCCACGAGGAGCTGCCCCTATATACCTTCTTGCCCAGATTTTTTCAATCGGGAATATCAGACGTTGCATGCAACGTCTCTACTGTCGCCACGCTCAACTCTTCACTCTTAGTTCTTCACTCTTCACTAATACCCCTTGTCCCCTAGTCCTATAGTCTTACAGTCCTAAAGTCTTCCCCTCTACCCAGTCTTTCCTACTCAAAGCGCCACTTCCTCATTACTCATGCTTTTGCGTTCTGATCGAATTTATGGGGAAAGAAAATCGGGTACCACCTTCCCAACAATTCATCTGCCGACATAATAGAACCATAATAGAGCGGGCCCATCGAAAAATAGACCATCTTCATCCACGTTGGGGCGTGGATGCAGTTGCAATAGGGTAGGCCGGCGAAGGAACCGGTTACCGTGTTCCGGATCTTTAGAACATGGTAAGCCACTGTTTCAAAAAGGATTAGCAAAAACCAGAAGGAGGGGATAAAGATCAGGAAATAATAGATTCTTCGATTCATCTTCAGATGATTGCACATCTCTCCCAACCCCAGCAGCGCAAGCGTCCAGGCCATCAAAGGCAAAATATTCATCCCGAAAATTTTCAGAAAATCAAATTTGTATCCATAATAGTCCTTTGCAAAATGAACCCATCCGATGGCAATCACGGTGGCTAAAATTTGGTGAACCAAGGCATTAAATCTTTTGGTCAGCACCAAATAACCGAAAATAAAAAGCCAGGAAACCAGCAGCACCCAATCGGCTTGTGCCATAAACTGCATAAACATCAAGAGGGTTCCTGTTGCGATCAGTAGATCTGCAAAGATTGTTTTTGGCCTTGAAGTGGTTAGGTTGTAAAATGTCATTAGGTTTTGCCTTGGGTTTTCAGTCAGATCATTCGCTCAAATATAGAAAATATTAGTTATTTTGCTTTCGATCCAACAACCTATTGATATTTATTATGTTCAAGCTATATTCCTTGATCCTCCTTGTTGTCCTGACTATTACTTTTCGTTCCAAAGCACAGACAGTTGGGAACAAGAATGGCAAGAAGCAGCTTTATGATGTCGCTGCCTTTTACTGGCCGGCATACCATCCAGCCGAACGATTCAAGGAGATCTCTGTTTTCCCCGATGGGAAAGGGGAATGGGAGGCTATCTACAAATCCAAGCCAAAATTCAGGAGAGAACAACTGCCAAAAGTTCCCTTGTGGGGTTACCAGGATGAGTCGGATCCCAAAGTGATGCAGCAAAAAATTGAGGCGGCCACCGCGTACGGGGTAAATACCTTTATCTTCGACTGGTATTGGTATACCGGGAAGCCCTATCTGGAGGAGTGCCTCGACGACGGCTTTTTGAAGGCCAGCAACAATCGGAAAATGAAATTTTACCTGATGTGGGCCAACCACGACCACAACAGTTACCTGGATCCTTCGAATCCCGACAAAAGTCATATCTATTGGAAAGGGGGAGTCGACAGTCTTACCTTCGCCGGGATGGTGGACCATCTCATCACGGACTATTTCCAGCAACCAAACTATTACAAAATCGAAGGTATGCCCGTCTTCAGCATTTACGAACTCGGCACTTTCATCAAGGGCATTGGCGGAACTGAGAAGGCCAGGGAAGCATTGGATCTTTTTCGAAAAAAAGCCATCGCTGCCGGTTTCCCAGGTCTGCACCTCCAGGCCATCGTCTGGGGACAAATCCCCAAATCGCTCGAAGGAGTCCCATCGGATCAGGTAAGAACCCAGGACGGAGCGCTGCACTACCTGGGATTCAACAGCATGACCAATTACCAGTGGATTCATTATACCAGTATCGCCGAACAGGAAGATTATGCGGGATGGGCACAAAAGGGAATAGCAAAATGGGCAGAATACGATTCAACTTTCACCCTGCCCTACTTCCCCCAGGTTTCGATCGGCTGGGACAACAACCCAAGATTTCCGGTGAAGGTCCAGCACGCCGTAGTAAATACCACTCCGGAACTCTTCCAGAAAGCCCTGCAAGAGGCAAAAAGCTATCTGGAACATCATCCTGAAAGGCACAAACTAATTACCATCAATGCCTGGAACGAATGGGCAGAAGGTAGCTACCTCGAACCCGATACTACCTCTAAATATGGCTACCTGGAGGCGGTAAAGGAGGTGTTCAGGTAGCATTGGTGCAATGAAAGGTGGGGATGTGAATGTGAAAGTGTGGGAGGACTAAAGGGCTTTAAGACAATAGGACTTGGGGAAGAGTGAAGAGTTGAGAACTGAGAGTGGAGAGTGGCACCGGTAGAGACGCTGCATGCAACGTCTTCATCACATCGTATAGGGAAAGCCCGGAGGGCTTGAATGTCAATAACCGCGGATGTAACCCGTGGTCTAAGGTAAGCAACAAATCTGCAACCCTGAAATGGGTTGAATAAAAGTTACCAATTTTTTCAAATCCAACCCAATAGTGGTTAAGGTATTGTAGATGGGGTTGCAAATGAAAAGGATACACCATCTGCGAACAAATATTAAAAAAAGAGAATTGGATGGGATAGTTCCCTGATCGAAGCCGAAGGGCCGACAGATAAGCACAAAAAGAAGGCGTAGAGAACTGAGCGTTACGAATTGGAAGATAGGAGGGTGAGAGGATCGGAAAACGAGCGGAGAAACCGGTCCCTGAGCGATAGCCAGGGGATGGCTTTCCGGTATGTAAACATAAAACAAATTAAAAATATGACAAATCAAATTTATCCTTGCTTGTGGTTCGACAATCAGGCGCAAGCAGCAGCAGCATTTTACTGTTCCATTTTTGATCATTCAGGAATATTATCGGAATCCGGGATAGCAGTTCAGTTTGAAATCGAGGGGAAGAAGATCATGGGTCTCAACGGAGGACCGATGTTTAAAATCAATCCTTCCATCTCCCTGTTGGTAACTTGCAGCAGCGAGGAGGAGATTGAACGAATCTGGAACCGGCTTATTGAAGGAGGGCATTTCATGATGCCGTTGGATAAATATCCCTGGAGCGAAAAATATGGCTGGTTAGTCGACCGGTTTGGGATGACCTGGCAACTGATGCTGGGGGCAGTGCCTTTGGGCCTTCCAAAGATTATTCCCTCTTTTCTCTTTGTGGGCGACCAATATGGGCATGCAGCAGAGGCCATTAAAGACTATACCTCACTGATAGAAAACTCCGACATCCACTACCTGGAAACCTTCGGGGAGGACGAGCCTCAACCAAAGGGAGTCCTGAAATTCGGAAGTTTCAGCTTGAATGGGGCTCAATTTGCCGCCATGGATGGTTTTGGGCAGCACGAATTTGAATTCAACGAGGGGGTCTCCCTGGTGCTGGAGTGCGAAACACAGGAAGAGATCGATTTCCATTGGGATAAACTGACAGAGGGCGGAACCGCTGTACAATGTGGTTGGCTCAAGGATAAATACGGCGTTTGCTGGCAGATCGTCCCCAAAATTCTGGGAGAACTGATGTCCGATCCAGTAAAGGGATCCAGGGTCATGCAGGAACTTCTTAAAATGAAGAAGCTGGATCTAAATATTCTCCTAAACGCCTGATTTTTAATTTGAAAATAATTATTTTCACATCAGTTTTGCACCAAATTAGCAGCACAAATTTACCCTAAAATGAACCTACGTAAGGATCACGAACAGCCTGAAGCCATCGGCCAATGGGGTTGGAAATACCATCACCTGGGTATACCTACCAGTCAGGTGATGCCCGGTGAGGTGTACCTTCCCGATTTCAACCTCTACGTTTCAGGATTTGACATCAGTCCATTCGGAATCGAATGGATGCGTTATGAGAAAGACAGCCCGGTTGACAAGCTGATTCAGACGGTGCCGCATCTTGCTTTTGAGGTATCGGATCTTGACAAGGAGTTGACCAATCATGATTTAAAAATATTGACTCCACCCAACTCCCCGGCAAGCGGGATTCGGGTGGCCATGATTGAGCACCAGGGTGCTCCTGTTGAATTGATAGAATTTGAAAAAAACAAAGAACGATGGAAAAATTAATTGCCTGCTGTGGACTGAATTGTGTCACTTGTGACGCCAGAACTGCTACCGTAACCAATGATGATGCCTTGCGAGCCAAAACAGCCGAAGCCTGGAGTGTTCAATACCAGGCACCGGACATTACGCCGGAAATGATCAATTGTACCGGCTGCAGGGAGCCGGGAGTCAAATTCGGTCATTGTGAAGTTTGCGAGATAAGGAATTGTGTAAAATCAAAAGGATTTCAAACGTGTGCCGATTGTGATCAGCTCGAGCGTTGTGGCATTGTTGGAAACGTACTCCAATTTGTTCCTGAGGCACTAGAAAACCTCAAATCATTGAATTAAACTTTCTAATTGACCCAAAATGAAGACGAAAATAGGACTGATGGGTATTGGCCTCGACACTTACTGGGCACAGTTCGATGGATTGCTGGATCATCTTACCGGATACCAAAATGAGATCAAACATAAAATAGTGTCCTTCGGAGTAGAGGTGATCGATGCCGGAATGGTCGACAATCCGGTCCGGGCCCGGGAAGCCGCCTCCTACCTGGCCAGCCGGGAGATCGAATTGCTTTTCCTCTACATCTCTACTTATGCCCTATCCTCAACTGTTCTTCCGGTCGCCCAAAAAGTGAAGGTTCCCATCATTCTGCTCAACCTGCAACCCGTTGCCGCGATCGATTATGCCACCTTTAACCAATTGAACGACAGGGGTAGGATGACTGGATTGTGGCTGGAGAATTGTCAGGCCTGTTCCGTCCCCGAAATTGCAGGAGTCTTCAACCGCTCAGGAATTAGATTCGACATCGTTACCGGATATCTCAGCGAGGAGCAATCCTGGCAAGAAATTGAAAATTGGGTCCGAGCAGCCACTGTGGCCGACCACCTCCGGTCCAACAGGCTTGGCATTCTCGGCCATTATTACGGCGGGATGCTGGATGTTTACACCGACCTGACCAAACAGTCGGCCGTATTTGGCACCCACATCGAGATGCTGGAGATGTGCGAGCTGAAAAAATGGCGGGATGCAGTCACCTCTGCAGAAGCAACTGCGAAAATCGAAGAATTCCATTCCAATTTTGAAGTCTCTCCCGAATGTGAAACAGAAGAACTGGACCGTGCCGCACGAACTTCTGTGGCCCTCGATCAGCTTGTAAAAGCACACGACCTGGGGTCAATGGCCTATTACTACGAGGGAGAATCCGGCAATGATTACGAAAACATCGTCACCTCCATCATCGCAGGGAACACGTTGCTGACAGGCAAAAACATTCCGGTAGCCGGTGAGTGTGAAGTAAAGAATGCCCAGGCGATGAAGATCCTGGCGGAGTTTGGGGCTGGCGGCTCCTTCTCCGAATTTTACCTGATGGACTTCATCGACGACGTGGTCTTGTTGGGGCACGATGGGCCCGCCCATTTCGCTATCGCGGAAGGTCGTGTCGGGCTGGTGCCGCTTCCTCTTTACCACGGAAAACCCGGCAAAGGACTATCCATCCAAATGAGTGTCAAACAGGGGCCCGTCACACTGCTGTCTGTGGTCGAAGGAAAGGAGGGCCTCTTTTTCCTGGTGGCTGAGGGGGAATCCGTTCCAGGACCCGTCCTGCAAATTGGGAACACCAACAGCCGCTACCGTTTTGCCCCGGGGGCCAAGGCTTTTATGAACCAATGGTCCAAACAGGGACCCGCCCACCACTGCGCCATCGGCATCGGGCACCTGGCCTCCTCCATCGAAAAACTGGGAATGATTCTCGGGATAGAGACCGTGAAGATTTGCTAAGGACGGTGAGGACTTGGATGACTGGGAAGACTTGGACAAGGGGTATTAGTGAAGAGTGAAGAACTAAGAGTGAAGAGTGGCACCGGTATAGACGTTGCATGCAACGTCTTTCATCCATTTACGACCACAATTAATATATTGCAGAAATGCAAGCTGCAGGGCGGCGATATTTTGGTAGAAAAGAATGGTTCAGAGCACACCGTCCGCACAAAAATATGAAAAGGAGTGATTGGTCGGTATCGGACGGAAGGAACCCGATAAGAAAAGTGGGGGAGACTTGGGGCCTAAGAGACGATGAGGCGTGTCCCTGAGCGTAGCCAAAGGGCAGATGGAAGGACCTAAAAATTGAGCGTTGAGCGTGAAAAACTGGGAGATACAAGTGTGCGAGGGTGAAATGAGAATTAAAAATCAGGAGGTTACGTTGCCTGAAACGTCAGTGCTTCCAACCAAATCACTTTCAAATCCGTGTCGTTCGTGGTTGGGGAACCTAATCCAATATCCAATATATTTTCCCAACTTCACCCTTCAGAATCGATCCATCCTACTACAATGAAACATTCCATCAAAAATCTGGCGCTGACCCTGATTTTGCAGTTGCTATTTAACGTGCCTGGCAAATCGCAACCCGCCTTTTCCGGTAATTGGTTTTCCGGCAAGGGAGACACGACCTACCTGCATCTCCTCGATCAGGCTTATCGGATGACACGCCCAGATCCGGTACTCGAAAATCTCTCGATGCTTTACCATCCCGTCTGGAATGGTTTCGTGGAAGGCCCAACCTGGGATGCCTGGTGGATCCAGAACTCCTTCGGAACGACCTTTACCCTTCTTCCCCTGATGGATCAGGCCTACCGGCAATTTGCCGAAAATTCGCAGGAACTTTGGTTCAACCAGATCGGGAATGGGGTTCGCAAAGATGCCAATGGTTACTGCGCTCCTGTCGGTTCGCTTTGCGACTGTGCCCGACCGGGTTGGGTGATCTTCAAACAGGGCGACGGCCGGCACAAAATCCACGACTGGGCTTTCGGATTCACTGCTGCCGGAATCATCCTCCAAAGTGAATTGCTGCTGGTCAAGCGAGACAAAGCCACTACCGACAGGTACCTTCCGCTGTTGGAACAATGTGTTGGCTTCATCGACAGCCGCCGCGATACGGTCAATAACATCTTCCTGGTGGGAACAGCCGGAAACCTGCTGGCACCCAGCTATGCGGGATCCGGCAAACAACGTCCGGACGGAACCTATGAACCAGCCTATCTGGCAGAAATTTCCATCAATTTCATCGCCGGATTGAACCGGATGATCGAACTCGAAAAAATGTCCGGGCGCGATGCAATGGTAACCAAATACCAGCTGCTTAAGGAAAAAGTTAGATCAGGCTTGAAATGGCTCACAACTACGGAGGGATATTTTGTTCGTGCGCGGGAGGTGGATGGCACCCTTCACGGCCAGTTCGGGGACGACAGGTATGGCTATTTTGAGGCAACACCAAACCACGACGCAATGGCCTTCCGGATCGCCGACGATGCACAGTCTATGAAAATATACCAGAAAATCCACTCCATACCGGGCTTGAGACCCTACAAGCTGATTATTCCCAACTTCCCCGGCTACGACGATATGTACGATACCAAAGGCCTCTTTGTCTTTGGGAAATGGATCAACGGCGGACATTGGACCACCTGCGAAGCGAGAATGCAACTGGGCTATTACCGCGTTGGTGCCTACCGGGATGCCGCTGATGGATTTAAACAAATCCTAAAACTCGCACCAGTTTTTCGTCTCGACAACAACCTGACCGATTTCGGTTCAGAGCCTTATCAACCCAAATTGCCCGTCAATTGCGTGTATGACTCCTGGGGTGCTCCGGGAGGATTCCTGCGCGGATTGTTTGAATACGAATACCGCTCGGATGGACTGACCCTCTATCCACACATTCCGGACGGGATCACCAATATGGAGCAACATTTTCCCATTTATTTTGGTGAAAAGAAAATCTTTATCCGGACAACCGGTACCGGTCCAGTAAGTTCAGTTGAAGTAGATGGAAAAATATATACTGATTTCGATGCGAAATCCATCCGGCTGAAACCCGATGCTACACCCGGTGTGATGGTCGTATCCATCGGGTTGGCAAACGAAAACGCATCGGCTGATTCCAAACCAATTGCTCCCAATCCATCGAATATCTCCAAATACCCCAATGGGGAGGTCTCACGGCTCCTTCCCGGCTATCAACCCAAATCAGGCATCCTCCCTTCCCGCAAGATGTTGTTAAAACTTGAAAACTTCGCGGCTCAGCTATCCCTGAAAGGGTTTCAGGAGCGTTACGAACTTTCCCACATCCGGCTGATCCTTGAAAGTGCGGAGGTGATCCGGCAACGTACTGCAATGAAATTGAGCAACAAACTGGCACTTCTGCCGGAAATTTCACAAATAGCCGCCGATCAGCTTTACCTGGATACCCTGACCAAATTGTATGCTGGATTGGTCACCCAACTGGAAAAAAATCTTGTTTCGGAGAAGACGCAGGATAGACAAATCGCCGAGCTCTGGAGGGAGATCGGGCAGTGATTAGTTAAGCGTTGAGCGTGAAAGACAGGGGGGACTTTGACGACTTGGAAGATTGGGATGACTAGGGGGGTGAGAGGTGAAGGTAAGTAGATGGAAAGAGGGGGAGACCAAGGAACTTTAAGACTTGGGGACTCGGGAGCAACCATACCTTCAGCCCAAATATCGGTTTGAGTTACCTGAATGAGATTGGCTGGACCAGGAAAGAACAGCATGCCAATCGGAAAATGATTCCTGATTTCAAACCTTTAGATCCTGCAACCATTGGCAGAGGTTGACGAGGGCATTTTCAGGACCCACACCGGGTGACTCAGTGTCACCCGGTGTGGGTCCTAAATTCAAATCTTCAAGTTCTGTTCCTTTGTCGACAACAATCCGCACGCCGCATAAATATCCTGCCCTCTGGAGGCACGAATGGAGGTGAAGATCCCCTTGTCGTTGAGCTGGTTTTTGAAGTGGTTGATGGTCTCTTCGTCGGGACTCACCAGCGGCGTGCCCGGAACGGGATGGAAGCGGATCAGGTTGATCCGGCATTTGATGCCATTGAGCAGGCGGCTTAGCTCTTTCACGTGTATCGGCGAGTCATTCAATCCCTTGAAAAGTATGTACTCGAAGGAGACACGTCTTTGTCCGCTGAAATCATATTTTCTTAACTCCTCCACTACCTCTGCAATCGGATAGGCAATCTGGACCGGCATCAGGCTCTTCCGCTGCTCGTCGAAAGGAGTGTGGAGGCTGATGGCCAGGTGCGCTTCGCTCTCCGCCAGGAAGCGGGTCATGGCAGGTACTATCCCAATGGAGGATACCGTGATGCGCCGCGGACTCATTCCGTATCCCCAGTCGGAAGTCAGAATTTCGATGCTTTTCAGCACTTCATCCAGGTTATCAAAGGGTTCGCCCATCCCCATATAAACAATGTTGGAAACCGTGGTGGCCTCGTCGATGCTTCGGATCTGGTTCACGATCTCCCCTGCCGATAATTGTCCCTGAAAACCTTGTTTTGCCGTCATGCAAAAGAGGCAACCCATCTTGCACCCGACCTGGGAAGAGACGCAGACTGTGATACGGTCGTCGTCGGGAATCATCGCAGTTTCAATGAATTGATGTCTGGCCGTTGTGAAAAGATATTTCTTGGTCCCATCCAGGCTGACCTGAACCTTGGTCGGTGGCACCGTGCCAAAATCATATTTTTCGGAGAGAAGCTCCCGCGTACTTTTGGAGAGATTGCTCATCTCAGAAATAGACGAGATCTGCTTCTTGTACAACCAGTCGGTCAGTTGGCGGGCTGTAAATTTGGGCAGGCCCAGGTCCGCAGTGAGCTCAATCAGTTCGCTCAGGGTCTTCCCGAAAAGCAGTGATTTGGTCGTTTCCATCTCTTTTGAAGCTATTTGAAAATTAGTAAATTTCACAGAGGATTCATCATCTCTCATCCAAATTCCCGGAAATCAATAAATGGAAACAAGGATTTGACTTGCCGGAAATTGAGGAAAATAAGGATACACAGAGCGGAAAATCGCCGGAGATTTTCTATCTCAGTGCTCCATTTTAATTTCTCTTAGCGAAATAGATAAGGTACTCTTTTTTGCATCCAAACAAATTTCTACCGGTGAGAAAAATAATTCTCTGTGTAATTTTTTAGAAAAATATCTCGGCATAGATATGATGGTAGGGAACTCCCTTCTGGATCAGCAGATCCCGGACCTCCACCACCATCAATGCCTGTCCGCAAAGATAGTACTTATCTTCCTTGGAGAGTTCTGCCTGTCCAAGAAGATAATCGGTTACCCTACCGGGAAAGTGAACTCCGTTGGTTTCGCGGCTGCAGCAACGAATGTAATTTTCACCCAGTGTCTTCGAAAGATAATCCTCAAAATAGAATTGGTTGGCATGACTTACGCCGTGTATCAACTTCTTGTTTTTGAATCTCCCAGACCTGATCATGCTGCAAAATGGTGCAATCCCTGTTCCTGTCGAAATCCAGGTGGCAGATGTGTCGTCACAGCCAAAATTACCATAGGGTGAAGAGACATAAATCTCATCGCCCGGTTTCATCGAGGCCAGCCGGGGTGTCAAAACGCCTCCCGGTTTTACATTGAACAGCACGGAGACCTGTTCTTCCTTGTTTCCGCTACAAATGCTGTAAATACGAGGCGGATCCATCTTATCGGCAGTGATTTTTACCACCTGTCCGGGATTAAAATCCCCCTCCCGCTTCCAGGAAACCACAAACACGTTGGGTGATATCTCTTCATTTCCGGTAATCTTTACCGGTATCAATTCTGATTTGTTCTTTACTGTCGACTGCATTCTTAACAATTTTCGATTTCGGAATTTCAATTTTGGATTGCGCTTCCCTTCCACTTGAGAAGGTCAATTAGTCGCCATTTTGTTGCTCCGGCAACCGGCGACCTACCATCCGCCACAATTTCCATTTTAAAGGGTAAACGTAAGCAAGGAAGGAAAGTTTTACAAATTTCGGTAATTCTATCAGATTGAAGAACAATTTATTATCCTCTTTGGATTGAAAGTCGAATGCTTTTCTTTCATTTTTTGGGTAACTTCGTACCGTTTTGGTAGTAAAAACAGCTTCAGAGGTTAGATATGCTAAAAATAATTGCGGATGGATTCACTAGGATGCTGGGAAAGGTCGTGCTTTTACCCGTGTACTTCTACAGGGCAGCCATCTCACCGCTTACCCCTCCATCCTGCCGTCACATCCCGACCTGCTCGCAATATGCTATCGACGCGGTTAAAATCCATGGACCGTTGAAGGGATTTTTGATGGCTACCAACAGAATCCTGCATTGCCATCCCTGGGGAACACACGGGTACGATCCGGTCCCTCCCAGGAAGAAGAGGGGATGACCTGGAAGACTGGGAGGACTTTTGGACTGTAAGACTATAGGACAAGGGGTATTAGTGAAGAGTGAAGAGTTGAGCGTGGCGACAGTAAAAACGTAGCATGCAACGTCTGATATTCCCGATTGAAAAAATCTGGGCAAGAAGTTAGGTAGGGGCAGCTCCTCGTGGCTACCCGAAAGGTTATGCATAAAAAATTCGGAATTGTTGGGGAAAGCCCGGAGGGCTTGAATGTCAATAACCGCGGGTGTAACCCGTGGTCAAAGGTAAGCCACAAATCTGCAACCCTGAAATGGGTTGAATATGAGTTACCAATTTTTTCAAATCCAACCGCGTAGCGGTTAAGGTATTGTATAAGGGGTTGCAAATGACGAGGATAGCCGTCCAAAGTAGCGAATTGAAAAAAGAGATTGGATTGGACCGGACGAATGAACCGATAAAGGACAAAGTAAAATAAACCCGGATGAATACCTGAACCAGATGAAAATTTTAAAGCTATTTCTAAAAATAAAATGAGAAAATTATTACTGCTTCCAATAATTATTCTGTCTTTGATTTCCTGTCAGAACGGACCAAAAAAATCGGCCGGTAAGATTGTATTTGCAAGTATCTTGCCGCTTCAATATTTTGCAGATCAGATCACAGGCAGCCTTTACCATTCGGAGGTAATGGTCCCTCCAGGAGTCGGTCCGGAGACCTATAATCCAACGCCCCGACAAATGGGAGAAATGGCCAAGGCAGGAGCCTATTTTGCCAATGGATTCCTTGGTTTCGAAGAGTCCAATGTCGAAAAATTTCAATCCATCAACCCCAACCTGATCTTTGTTAATACTTCGGCAAATCTTGATCTCATACACGCAGAAGGACACAGTCACGGGGATCTCCATCACGAAAAAGGGATCGACCCCCATACCTGGTCCTCCCCGGAAGGTGCACGAATCATCGCCAAAAACATTTTAGACGGAATGGTCCGGATCGATCCTGCCAACAAGGCCGTTTTTGAGGCAAATTATGGACGGCTGCTTACCCGGATTGACAGCGTAGATGCGGCTGTAACTGCCATTCTCACGGAAATTCCTTCCCGAACCTTCATGGTTTTCCATCCGGCATTGGGATATTTTGCCAGAGAATATCATTTGGTTCAGCTCTCCATCGAGTTTGAAGGCAAGGTGCCTACTCCCCGGCATATTCAGAACATCGTGCAGGAAGCAACGGCAAAGAAAATAAGAAATATCCTGATACAAAGGGAGTTTGATGTGGAGAATGCCGAAATCATTGCCAACGAAACCGGAAGTAAAATCATCCAGATTGATCCGCTTGCCTACGACTGGCCCCGCGAAATGATTTCACTGGCACACAAGATAGCCGGTACCGACAAGAAGATGATCCCCTGAAATAATTTGTAAATTTGCGCCACATGATGCTGCAAGATCTCACCTACCTGGTTCCATTGATCGACATCCGACACCTCACCGTTGGCTATGACGAGAACATCATCCTGACGGATGTATCGCTCACCATCCACGACCATGATTTCATCGGGGTAATCGGTCCCAATGGAGGAGGCAAGACCACCCTGTTGAAAGCCATTCTGGGCCTGTTGAAACCCCTTCATGGAGAGGTGATTTTTCACGGCTGCATGACGGAGGGAAACCATCATCGGATTGGCTATCTCCCGCAGATCAACAACATTGACCGCAAATTCCCGATTTCCGTTTCGGAAGTAGTAAACTCCGGTCTGATGTCAAAAAAACGGATCATCAAGTCCTACGATCCCAAAGATCTGGCTTACGCCGGAGAATTGATGAACCAGATGGGAATCTACGGGATTCGAAACAAAGCCATTGGTGAACTTTCCGGCGGACAGATCCAGCGCGCCTTGTTGTGCAGGGCACTGGTCAATCAGCCCAAACTGCTGGTGCTCGACGAACCCAATACCTATGTAGACAACCGTTTTGAGAAGGAACTTTACGAAAAACTCCGCAAACTGAATGAGAAGATTGCCATTCTGTTGGTTTCACACGATCTGGGAACCATTTCCACCTATGTGAAATCGATCGCCTGCGTCAATCACTCCCTGCATTACCACCCCGGAAACAAGATTACTCCGGAATTGATGGAGGCCTACGAATGTCCGATCCAGATCATCACCCACGGCAAGATACCACATACTGTCTTACACCAACACGACCAATAATGGAGAACCTGATGTCCCTCCTGGCGATGAATTTCTTTCGCAATGCCCTGCTGGCCTCCTTGCTGGCCAGCATCACCTGTGGCATCATAGGAACCTACATCGTCTCACGCAGGATTGTCTTTATCAGCGGAGGGATTACCCACGCCTCTTTCGGGGGCATCGGAATGGGCTATTATATGGGATTTGATCCAATTCTTGGTGCCGTGATGTTCGGAATTTTCTCGGCACTGGGCATTGAATTTTTTACCAGGAAGGCCGATCTCCGAGAAGACTCTGCCATTGCGATGCTCTGGGCGCTGGGAATGGCCCTTGGGATCATCTTCATCTTCCTGACCCCCGGATATGCCCCCAACCTGATGAGTTACCTCTTTGGAAACATCCTGACAGTCTCTCTGACGGATCTGATGCTGCTCTCCGGATTGACGGTGGTGATTGTTGCCTTTTTCCTGCTCTTTTACCGGATGATCCTTTTCATATCCTTTGATGAGGAATTTGCCCTGACCAACAACACTCCTGTCAGACTTTTCAACATGATCCTGATCTGTCTGGTGGCTTTGACCATAGTTTTGAATATCCGGGTTGTTGGCATCATCCTGGTGATGTCGTTGCTGACCATTCCCCAGGCCATCTCCAATCTTTTTACACGCTACTTTCACAAGATGATCTTCCTCTCCATCTTCTTCGGATTTGTGGGATCCATGGCCGGATTGATCTTCTCCTACCTGTACGACATCCCCTCCGGTGCAGCCATCATCTTCTCCCTCATACTCATGTACGGGGTCATAAAATTGTATTTCGTGGGCCACAAGGCACTGGCAAAGTAATTTCTGATTTTCGATTTTGGATTTTAGAATGCCGTCTTCCGCACAAAAATTCATAGAAATGACCAAAAAAAAATGATCTGAGTGACTCGTCTTGATTTTAGTTTACAGTTTTTGATTAATAATTGTTTTTTCAATTCTTTAATTTAATGATCAATTTTAGATCAAAACTGTGTTCTGTTTAGCAAAGCTATCATTCATTTCAAATTACTTTTTATCTTTGCACACGATATTAAATATTCGTAATACCATGCCGGTCTCAAGGTTCAGTGTGTCGTTGGAAGAGGAGTTGCTCGCAGCGCTTGACCAGTACGTGAAGGAGAATCAATTTCCGAACAGGTCGCAAGCCATTCGTGCGCTCATCGAAAAAAATATCGTCGAAAAAAAATGGCAGTGCAACAACCTGGTTGCCGGTGCCATTGTGCTGGTTCATCCCAACAGTAAAAAAGAGGTTTGGAACCGTTCGTATGAAATTCAGACGCAGCATGCGGAAGTGGTACTTTCCTCCCAGCGGTTTTTCATTGAGAACGATCACACCATGGAGGTCATTACCGTCAAGGGCACTGCCCACAGGCTGACCGAATTATCCGACCTACTCATCGGGATCAAGGGAATCGAGCATGGCAAACTGATCATGAGTAAGGTGAAATAATTTTTTTGCTCAATCAGTAATACGAAATTGAAACAACGTAATACTAAGATTAGAAGGAGCGATTATGGAGATGCCAGATGTAAGAGATAAGATATGAGACATAAGATATAAGATAAGGGAGGAAAGAGGGGAAATGAACCAAGGTATCAGAAAAGATTCCTGCAAATTATCAAACAATTGGCAAATAATAGAACGTTTACTACATCAAAAATGAAAAAATCGATTTTACTTTTCACGATCATAGCACTGTTTTTTGGGGCACAGGCACAAGAAAAATCCTATTCCGTAAAGGATACCATTCCCATCAAGGAGGTCATCGTAACCGGGACGGTTGCAAAAATTAACCGCAACAACACTCCATTGGCCGTTTCGGTTCTTGACCGCAGCCAGATTGCAGATGGGAACGAATCGGCCATCCTTCCTATGCTGAGCGGACGTGTACCAGGATTGTTTGTCACCGAAAGAGGGGTAACCGGATTTGGGGTTTCCGCCGGGTCGGCAGGACAGATTACCATTCGAGGCATCGGTGGAAATCCAACCACCGGAGTACTGATGCTGATCGATGGTCATCCGCAATTCATGGGACTGATGGGCCATCCGCTGCCTGACAGTTATGTCGCCTCGGATGTGGAAAGGGTCGAGGTGATCCGCGGTCCGGCCTCCATTCTCTACGGTTCCAATGCCATGGGTGGAGTAATTAACATCATCACCAGGAAAGAGACAACCGAAGGCGTAACTGGGAGTGCCAAACTTTCCTATGGTTCTTACAATACCCAAAAGGAGGCGGCATCGATTGGGGTAAAAAAGAGCAAATTCAGCACTTTTGCCTCTTTCAATCACGACAAGACCGATGGTCACAGGGCCAATTCGGATTTTGAGATCGTAAATGGATACCTGAAATTTGGTTACGATATCAACGAACACCTCAAAGCCAATGCCGATTTATCAATGGCAAAATTCAATGCAAAGGATCCCGGGGCGGATACGCTGCGTGCCCTACCGGGAAACCGGATCGACATCACCCGGGGATACTGGGCCCTTTCCGTCTCCGATGATTACGACAAACTTTCCGGGGCAATCAAACTTTATAACAATTTCGGAGAGCATTCCATTACCGATGGCTTTCACTCCAAAGACCAAAACAGTGGAATCAACCTCTACCAGACGTTGAAGCTTTTCCAAGGCAACAACCTCTCTTTTGGTGCTGACCTGGCAAAATACGGGGGGAAGGCCGAGAATATCTATGCCATGAACGGCAAAGGACTTACATTTGCAGATACAACAGTTAATGAAGCTGGTATTTATGGATTTATGCAGCAAACACTTCTTCAGGATCTTACCCTGAGCGGAGGATTGCGACTTCAGCACCACAGCAAATACGGCAGCGAATGGATTCCCTCAGCAGGTTTTGCCTGGCAGCTTGCGCCCACGACCACCTGGCGGGCCAATTTCTCAAAGGGATTTCGCAGTCCAACCATCCGCGAGCTCTACATGTTCAACCACAATCCCAACCTTCAGCCGGAAAGAATATACAGCTACGAAACAGGTATCTCTCATAATTTTTTGGACAACAGGTTAAAACTTGAACTAACCGGCTACCTGCTGAATGGCAACGATCTCATCGTCACAGGTGCCATGGGAAATCTTTACAATACGGGCAAAGTTAACAACAAGGGACTCGAAGTTGCCCTCAACGGGAGACCCGCCAAAAATCTTGAGATGCAGCTTTCCTACAGTTACATCCACATGGATTCTCCACTCTTTGCCACGCCCAAAAGCAACCTCTTCCTAAGTGGTACCTGGCATGCCGACAGATTCCGGTTCAACGCGTCGATCCAGCAGATTTCTGACCTGAACAACGATGCTACAGGAAAGGTAAACCTGGTTAGCTACAATTTGGTGAATGCCAAAGCAGCCTGGAGACTAAACAAACAGGTAGAATTCACCCTGAGCGGGGAAAACCTGCTGGGCCAGAAATATGAGCCCAACCGTTATTATCCGATGCCTCTGACCACTGTTTTCGCGGGAGTGAATTTGCAATTTGGCAGGATGTAATCAGCTGAGGGATCCAGTGCGTGGTAATGGATGGGAGGGACTCCTTCCGATCATCTACCTGTATGACAATCAATTCTTGAAACACCCGATGGAAGTTCAGCCCTGGCAGCTCGTCCACCGGGTGAATCTTTAATTTTGGGTTTCCTTCCGGGGTGATGAAAAATCTGCTTTAAATGCTTATTTTTGTTAAAAATTATACACTGATGAAGCTCGACAAAATTTTTAGTTTCCTGGTTCCAAAAGACCGTAAATTTTTCCCTTTGTTCAACGACGCAGCCGATAACCTGGTGCTGGCTTCAGAACTGCTGATCAAGCTGGTAAGGGAACGGGATTTGACCCAAAGACTTGAGTACATGAAGAGTATCAAGGATGTAGAACACGTTGGCGACGATATCACCCGAAACTTGCTCAACGAATTGAATGGAACCTTTATTACCCCATTCGACAGGGAAGACATTCACGAACTGATCAACAACATGGACGACATTGTGGATTACATTCACGCTGCCTCCAAGAGAATCCACTTCTATAAATTATCTACCTTCCCGGAAGAGTTCATCTGGATTGCCGACCGCATTCATTCTGCCAACAAGGAGATTCAGAATGTATTGAGGAGCGTTCGTTCCGTCAACGACTTCAAACAACACGTCCACTGCTGTGAAAAAATCAGCGAATACGAAAGCGAAGTGGACGACATTTACCAGGAGTACCTTTCCAAGCTTTTTGAGCAAGAGGTGAATGCCATTGACCTGATCAAGAAGCGGGATATTCTGACCACCCTTGAAAAAGCCATCGACAAATGTGACGATGTTGGCAACATCTTCTCCTCCCTGATTATCAAAATGGGTTAATGCCTGACCACAATACTGATTTCACCGAATTAATTGAATTAACCATCCGATAATGAGCTTTACCCTACTGATTGTCATCATCGTCCTGGCATTTTTATTCGATTTCATCAATGGCTTCCATGATGCAGCGAATTCGATTGCAACCATCGTATCCACCAAGGTGTTGTCGCCTTTGCAAGCGGTGCTTTGGGCAGCGTTCTTCAATTTCCTGGCCTATGCCATTTTTGAACTAAAAATCGCGGATACGATTGCCAAGACCGTCGACACCAATGCCATCAACCTGCAGGTAATTCTGGCAGGTATCGTTGCGGCAATCATCTGGAACCTGCTTACCTGGTACCTGGGTATCCCTTCGAGTTCCTCGCACACCCTGATAGGCGGTTTTGCAGGTGCTGCGGTTGCCCACGCAGGATGGGGAGTCGTACATACCAATGTCATCCTTAAGATTGCTTCCTTCATTTTTCTGGCTCCTATTCTTGGTATGACCATCTCCTACATCTATTCCATCATTTTACTCAACCTGTTCCGAAAGGCCAACCCCCATATCGTGAACAAATATTTCAGGAAATTTCAGTTGCTCTCTTCTGCGCTACTGAGTCTTGGCCACGGTGGAAATGATGCCCAGAAGGTGATGGGGCTTATTGCCGCCACGCTGATGGTTTATTTCAAGGGAGTTGACCCTGCCTCCATCCCGGAATGGGCACACATCACCCTGGTTGGCGGTAAGATCCACGCCATTCCGCACTGGATTGTCCTCGGTTGTTATCTTGCCATCAGTATCGGGACCATCTCGGGAGGCTGGAAGATCGTCAAGACAATGGGGACGAAGATCACGAAACTTACCTCCTTCGAAGCAATCGCAGCCGATTCGGCTGGTGCAACCCTGTTATTTGCCACAGACGCGTTCGGGATACCTGTCAGCACAACCCACACCATCACCGGTGCCATCATGGGAACCGGATTACCCCGAAGGGTGACAGCTGTAAAATGGGGGGTGACCATCAACCTCCTTTATGCCTGGATTCTGACCATTCCCGTCTCGATGGCCATTGCTGCCGCGGTTTATTACGCATTTAAATTTTTCGGATTGTGATCCTTCCGCATGAGAATACTCAGATCCTATACCCCCAGTAAATTATCACTGGTTTCTTCCCTGGTCACGACACTGTTTACGGCGTTGCTGGTTGCCATTAACTATTTTTACGGTCATGCACTGCTACTCATCTTCCTGGTGCCTGTCATTTTTCTCCTCTCTTTTCTGACCACCAGTTACATTCTGAACTACCTGATCAACGACAAGATCACCCCCATCTACAAAACCATCAGCGGAGATCCGGGAAAGGAAAAAAAAAGGAGGAAGGAGCGAAACAAGGATATCCTTGCAGAGGTCGAACACGATGTAAAGATCTGGGCCGACGATAAAATGGCTGAGATCGAACGATTACGTGACCTGGAAAAATACCGAAAGGACTTTGTGGGTAATGTATCACACGAATTAAAAACTCCCATTTTCAACATTCAGGGCTACATTCTGACCCTCCTCGATGGCGGATTGGAAGATCCCGAAATCAACAGATTGTACCTCGAACGAACCGAAAAGAGCATCGACAGGATGATCAATGTGGTCGAAGATCTTGAGTCGATTACCAAACTGGAATCGGGGGAGTTGAAGCTCAATCCAGAGATCTTCGACCTCAGCAAACTGGTTGAGGAGGTGTTTGAGCTCGAACTCCGGGAAGCAACCGAAAGAGGTATCTCCATGAACCTGAATCTCTCCACAGGGAAACCCTTCCTGGTAAAAGCCGACAAAAAACGAATCTTTGAAGCGATGCGTAACCTGATCGGAAACGCCATCAAATATGGCCGAAGGGACGGCCATGTCACGGTCGCTTTTTACGACATGAACAACCTGTTGCTGACGGAGGTGAACGATGACGGTATCGGCATCGATAAAAAAGACCTTCCACGCATCTTTGAGCGATTCTACAGGGTCGACAAAAGCCGCTCCAGAACACAGGGTGGAACGGGTTTGGGATTGTCGATCGTCAAACACATTATCGAAGCGCACAAACAAAAAATCCACGTAAAAAGCGTTCCCGAAACTGGTACCACTTTCACCTTTACCCTGGAAAAGGGAAAACTGATAAAATAATATCCGCCAAATAAGCTGCTGATCAAAAAATTAACCTATTTTTATGATGCTGTAGAGGCTTTGCATACATCGTCTCTGCAACCAATCAAACCCACAAATTATGACTGAAAAGGATAACGCCCAACGAATTCTGTTGGTTGACGACGAAGAGGACATCCTCGAATTTGTAAGCTACAATCTTGAGAGAGAGGGATTTAAGGTTTTTACTGGTAGAAATGGGAAAGAAGCCATTCAGATGGTTACTAAGGTAAAACCGGATCTGGTAATTTTGGACGTGATGATGCCTGAGATGGATGGCATTGCTGCCTGTGAGGAGATTCGCAAACTCCCGGGTTTCCGCGACGTCGTGATTGCCTTCCTGACCGCCAGAGGAGAGGACTATTCCCAGATTGCGGGGTTTGATGCAGGTGCAGATGATTACATTACCAAACCCATCCGGCCAAAAGTTTTGATCAGCCGGGTGAAGGCTTTGTTGAAAAGAAGCGGAGGAGTATCTGCAGATAACAGTCAGAATGAAAAAGTGCTGCACATTGGAAACCTCATTATCGACAAGGAAAAATTTACCCTTCAGATCGACGACAGGGAGATGATGTTGCCCAGAAAAGAGTTCGAATTGCTTTCCCTGCTTGTTTCGAAACCAGATAAAGTATTTCTTCGGGATGAGATCTACAAGTCCGTTTGGGGTGACAATGTTATTGTTGGAGACAGAACCATCGACGTACACATTCGGAAACTGCGCGAAAAAATTGGTAACGACCACATCCGCACGCTCAAAGGAATCGGATACAAATTTGTAGTATAGGGATCAGAGCTCTTTTCGCATCCTGGCGACCGGGATATCGAGCTGTTCGCGGTATTTCGCGATGGTTCGGCGGGCGATGTTGTAACCCTTGTCTTTTAGAATATTGGCCAGCTCATCGTCTGTAACTGGCTTCTGCTTGTTCTCATTCCCTATACACTCTTTCAGAATCGATTTGATTTCACGGGTAGAGACCTCTTCCCCATCCTCCTTTTGCATCGACTCGGAAAAGAAATATTTCAGAGAGTAAATTCCAAAATGGGTCTGGATGAATTTGCTGTTTGAAACTCTGGAGATGGTAGAGATATCGAGACCTGTCATGTCCGCAATATCTTTCAGGATCATGGGTTTCAACTTGGTTTCATCTCCTTCCACAAAAAATTCCTGCTGAAAATCAAGCAGGGCATTCATCACCATCATTAGGGTCTCCTGCCTTTGCTTGATGGCGTCGATGAACCATTTGGCCGAATCTATCTTTTGCTTGACGAACAGCAAGGCATCCTTTTGGTCGTTCGACATCCCTTTCCCGTTGTCACGAAAGCTTTTCAGCATATTTGCGTAATAGTTGCTGATGGTCAGCTCCGGAACATTCCGCTGGTTCAGGCTAAGGATCATCTCATCGTCTACAATCTCCAAAATGAAATCCGGGATAATGGTCTGGTTTCCCCTGTTGAGGTTGTTGCTGAAGGAGCTTCCGGGTTTGGGATTCAGTTTTAATATTTCGTCGAGAGCATCCTTCAGATCCTCCTCTTCGATGTTGAACTTGCGCTGAATTTTTTCGTAGTGCTTCTTGGTGAACTCCTCGAACATCTCATCCATGATTCGGTAAGCAAGCCGAATCTCCTCCCGGCCCAAACCTTTCCGCATCAACTGGATCATCAAAGATTCCCTCAGATCCCTGGCACCAACTCCCGCAGGATCAAGTTCCTGAATCAGGGCAAGAATTTTGCGAAGCCTTTTTACATCCGTCAAAATATTTCTGGAAAAAGCAACATCATCCACAATGGATTCCAGTTCACGGCGGAGGTAGCCGTCTTCGTCAATATTCCCAATAATTTGTTCGGCAAGTATCGAATCCTGCTCGTTGAGCATCACCATGGCAACCTGCTCCTGAAGATACTCGTGAAAGGAATTGGATTCAGAATAAGGGATGTCGGCGATTTTGTCATCCTTCGAGTAATTACTGGCTTCGAACCGGTAAGAGGGATAATCTTCGTCGTTGAGGTAATCATCCACGGAAAACTCCTCGTTGTCGTTGTCCTCTTTGGACTTCAGGTCATTGGCAAATTCCTCTTCCGCCGGACCGTATTCACTTTCTTCCAGTTCGAGTACCGGATTCTCCTCCAGTTCCTTTTTGATTCGCTGCTCCAACTGAAGCATAGGAAGCTCCAACAGCTTGATTACCTGAATCTGCTGAGGCGAAAGCTTCTGAAGCAACCGTTGCTGGAGCGATAAATTTTGCATTTTTGAGACTAAAACTCACAGTTCTTGGGCGTTCTTGCGAAAGGTATCACGTCGCGGATATTTCCCATTCCCGTGACAAACAACATCAGCCTTTCGAAGCCCAGACCAAATCCTGCGTGTGGGCAGCCCCCAAATCGTCTGGTATCGAGGTACCACTCCATATCTTCTTTGGGAATGTGCATTTCTTCCATTCGCTGCTCAAGGACTTCCAGCCGTTCTTCACGCTGGGAACCCCCGATGATTTCCCCGATTTGCGGAAAGAGTACATCCATCGCTGCAACGGTTTGTCCATTGTCATCGAGCCGCATGTAAAAAGCCTTGATCTCTTTTGGATAATTGGTCAAAATGACCGGTTTCTTAAACTCCTTTTCGACCAGGTAACGCTCGTGCTCACTCTGGAGATCCGTTCCATAGCCACCAACGGGATATTGGAACTGCCCCTTTTTATTGGGTTTGGAATTGCGCAGAATCTCGATGGCCTCTGTATAAGTGATCCTCACAAAATCGTTCTCTGCCACAAACCGGAGTTTTTCGATCAGTTCCATCGACCGCTGGTCGACAGGTTTCACCTTCTCCTCTTCTGTCAGTCGGTTGCTGAGGAACAGCAAATCGTCCATGCAATGTTCCAGGGCATAGTTGATCAGGTATTTTAAAAACTCCTCGGCCAGATCCATGTTGTCGGTCAGGTCACAAAAGGCAACCTCGGGCTCAATCATCCAGAACTCTGCCAGATGCCGGGATGTGTTGGAATTCTCCGCACGGAATGTGGGGCCAAAGGTGTAGATTTTGGAGAGTGCCATGGCAAAAAGCTCGCCCTCCAACTGGCCTGAGACCGTCAGGTTAGAAGCTTTACCAAAAAAATCCTGGCTAAAATCTACGGCTCCTTCCTCATTCAAGGGGGCATTCACGGCAGGAAGGGTGGTGACCCTGAACATTTCACCCGCTCCCTCAGCATCGGAGCTGGTGATGATGGGCGTATGCACATTGAAAAATCCCCGCTCGTTGAAGAAGGAGTGAATGGCGAAGATCATGGCATGCCTGATCCTGAAAATGGCACTGAAAGTCGCCGTCCGCGGACGTAGATGCGCCATTTCACGTAAAAACTCCAGGGAGTGTCTTTTGGGTTGAATCGGATATTTGTCGGGATCCGATAAACCAATCAGTTCAAGGATGTTTGCTTTCAGTTCGACGGTCTGCCCGGAGCCCGCAGAGGCCACCAGGATGCCAGTTACGCCAATGGCTGCTCCGGTATTGATGCTTTTAAAAATCTCCTCTCCAAAAAGTTCAACTTCAGCAACAACCTGCAGGTTATGGATGGTAGAACCATCATTCAGGGCAATAAAATTAACATTTTTGCTTCCTCTGCGGGTGCGAACCCATCCCTTGATCGTAATCTCAGCGCCAACCTGACCTGATTTTAATATTTCTGCAATCTGAACTTTTTTCATTTTAAATATATCTTCTTGTGAAACAGCCTGTAAAATCTCAATAACCTATGATAAACACAAAATTACACATTTTGACGTCTGTTCGCACCATCAGTAGCTAAAAACAGTTTGCCCACGTGCGAATTTACTGCACCAATTGCCTTTGACAACCCTTGAAAACCTTTCTGATTTTCCTCCCAGACTGCACTTTTCATCCTTGTGTCTCCAAGTTAACAGATCAGGAAAGAAAAAGATTTGATTTTATGTAAAATAGTTTTTGGCAGACCTCAACCATTCTCCGATCCATCTTATTGTGGTAAAATTGGCAACTCTTATTCTACCCTTTTCAGGGTTGCAGATTTGTGGCTTGCCTTTGACCACGGGTTACACCCGCGGTTATTGACATTCAAGCATTTCAGGCTTGCACCAACAATTCCGAATTTTTTATGCACAATCTTTCGGGCAGCCACGAGGAGCTGCCCCTATATACCTTCTTGCCTAGATTTTTTCAATCGGGAATATCAGACGTTGCATGCAACTTCTCTACTGTCGCCACGCTCAACTCTTCACTCTTAGTTCTTCACTCTTCACTAATACCCCTTGTCCCCTAGTCCCCTTGTCCTATAGTCTTATAGTCCTATAGTCTTACAGTCCCAAAGTCCTCCCCTCCTCCCAGTCCAAACTGCTCTATGCTTTTTTTCTGTTAACTTTGTTCAAATTTTGTAATCATGACAATTTCAAACTGGGTAGAATTGTGTGACCAGTTGGGCAAGCAATTCGATATCGATATAGATTTAAATGGTGTACTTTTCCTGGTAGGCATCCGCGAACGCGGTCTTACCTTTCAACCGTTCTCCAAAGAGGAGAAAATGAACCTGATCCATCTGGGTAGCTGCACCTTGTACCAGGAGATGGGGCTGACCGAGAAAGTAGGAATGGATGAAGAGGGATGGCCCCTCTTTGCACAAAAAACCCTGGCTCCTGTCATTCCAGAAGAGAGGAAGCACAAAGTGCTGCAGGATTGTGCCGTTCGCTATTTCAAAAAAATTTATGCGGTTTCTCCCGGCATTTAGGAGAGAAATGCGATCCAGGCGGGAAGGATAAAAACAGAGAGAAAAGTAGAAAGCAGCACCAACCGTCCTGCCAGTTTGGTGTTGAGTCCATACTGCTGGGTCAGGGCGTAGGCAGTTAATCCCATCGGCATCGCTGCATCCAGGATCGAACAGCGCAACGGAATTTCTCCCAGCGAAGTGGTTCTGATGACCAGCCAGAAAATGGCCGGCAGTACCACCATGATTAAAAGTGACAGGCCAAAAATTGGCACCCACTCCCTCACACTTCCGATCTTTTGTGACCCCATGAAGATTCCCAGTGAAAGCAAAACCACGGCTGTAACCGATTGGGCAATCACGTCGAGCGATTTCATCAGGCTGCTCTGTGGAGATAATTTCAGTCCGGAGGCCACCAACCCGAGAATCACCGCGATCAACAAGGGATTGGTGGCAAGTTTGGTCAGGATCGTCCGGAAATGGATTTTCCCTTCTCCGGCTACCTCAATGAGCACCAGTGCCAGCGTAAACATCCAGAAAAGATAGATGGAGGTCAGGATGACGGCTGTTCCCATCACTTGCTGCCCCATCGTGTTGATCATCACGGGGATGCCGAGGTAGGTAATGTTACCGAAAGCCAACGCCAGAATCAGGGTTTGTTTGGTCTTTACGGTAGTTTTGAAGAGGGCCCCTACCGGGAAGGCCATTAACATACAGACGATCAGGTAAAGAGAATTTCCCATGATCAGGGTGGAATTTTCCGAATAGCTGAGATCCAACTTGGCAAGTGCAGAGAAAATCAATGCCGGAAATCCGATCTTGAGCGCATATTTATTCAGGATATCTACCCAGGCAATGGTAGCCGCCTTGAGCCGGATCATCACGATCCCAAACGAGATGATCAGGAAGAGGGGCAGGATGGTGTGGAGGGCGAGTAGGAAGGAGGACATAAATGGATGATGAATAATGGATGATTGGTC
>CAINVV010000185.1 GCA_903854235.1 uncultured Bacteroidia bacterium
GGAGGAGACGGTTTGGGAGAGGATGATGGTGCCTTTTTCCTGCTACCCTACTGGATGGCGAGATTTCATCGGTTGATAGAAAAATAGCCAGACATCCTAAAAAAGGGGTTAGAGAGCTGCAATTTAGAAGTAGCGTACCTTGTTGCTTCGCATGAAGGAGCTAACGTTCGCACTTCCCATCTCATTGCTGCATTTTTTGGTCATGGCCAGTGTTTTGAATGGACCAAAGCGGACTTTATAATAGCCCTCTTCTTCGATGATCAGAATTGGATAGGGGTATTTGGCAGACATCTCCTGGAAGAATCGTTTCGCATTGTTCTTGTCCTTGAAAGCGCCTACCTGAACGTGGTAGCCATCCAGCAGATGGGGTTGGTCGGCCAAAGGAGTCGATCCGATCTCTTCGAAGTCAATTTTCATCTGCGACCTCTTGCTGATTCCCGCACCTTCTACTTTGGCGATGCAGTCGTTCAGCTCTTCCTGGGTTTCGAAGGGTCCGTACCTGACTTTGTATTTTTGGTCACGGTAAACGATGCCAACCGTGTAGCTGATCAGTTGGGTAATATCCTTGATCAGGGTTGTTGCGTATCTTGGGTTGTTGAAGGAACCGATCTGAATAAAGTAATGTCTTTTCAGGGAGTTGTCAATTTTAACCAGCGTTTCCTGAGATGGTGCTGTATTAGTTCTATCCGGGGTAGTCAGGTTATTTTTTGCTGACATTTCAACTGATTTTCTTACTACGTTGGGTCGTTGTGCAACTGGCTGGGAAGTTTCCACCTCCACAGGAATTCCTTTGGTTTGGGCTGAATTGATTTCCTGGATCTGGTTTGCTGCCAAAATACCGTTTGAAACGATGGCAGCTTTACAAGCCTCAGCCTCTTTGGGAGAGGCAAATCCGCCGAACCGGACTTTGTACCACCCGTTTTCCTTGACGACCACAGTAGGAAAGTGGGTCGTGGCAGAAAGCGTTTCTGCTGTTTTTCCTGCATTTAATTTGTTTTTATAGGCTCCAACCTGCAGAAATAGTTGGTTGTTGGCATCAAAAGCTTGTGGATGAACGGAGGTACCAGAGGCCTTTTGATTAAGAGATTTACCAGGCAATTGTTGATTGGGAGATGTACCGGAGGCCTTTGGAACAGGTGGTGTTCCGGATACTTTTTGGTTAAGGGATGCACCAACTGCCTGTTGATTCAGAGATGCATCAGATTCCTGTTGGTTGTTGTTCGGAGGCGGTGTTATCCTTTTTTCTCCTGAAAGCTGAACTGCTTTGCCCGTTTCCTTGGTACCATCTGTTGATGCGGGTGGATAAATGTTTTCATTGGCTTTATGTTGGTTAGTTTTATCTGCTTCGGTTTTAAGCACGCCTGTATTATCATCCGTAAAGGTGCTCTGTGGTTTTACTGTCGTGGAAATTGACTCTGCAGCTTTCTTCGAGGCTGGAGAGATCGGTTCATCGTCATTCTCCGCCGTTTTACCCCCTGCAGCAGGCAAAGTGCTCTTTAACAGGAAATCTTTGCTTTCGACAACGTCACCTTCCCTGATTTTTTTGATGGAGAAGGTGATTTTTGCAGGCGTTGCCACAAGATGCAGTCTCTGCAACTGGGAAGAATCCACTGCCATGCTATAATCGCCGGGACTCAAACCCAGAAAACTGTAATATCCATCCTGTTCACTCAAAGTTCTTCCTGCCAATTTCCCTTTTAAATCGAATATATTTACGATGATTCGACCCAAACCATCTGTGTTTCTGCCTCTCTGGCGATTGATGGTACCCGAAACTTCACCCACGACGGCAATCGGGATTTCAATTCTTTTAAACTGGTTGGGATCCACGATCACATTTAGTGTCTTTTTCATGATCTTCCACGAAACGTTGTCGAAGCTGTTTGGATCCAGTTGGATGTAGTACTTGATGAAAGGTTCGAGGTCTTCGATGCGTATGGTGGAATCCCTTTTGTTTTCAGTTGCGATACCGCCATTCATTCTCACGTTTAATCCAACTACCATTGGTTCTCCCGGGTCTCGTTTGTTGTTGCAGTTCAGGTCGAGGAATGGTGCAAAAACAATGCCCCCTTTGCCTACATTCACCCTGCTGTTTGCATTGACATAATGATTTCTTCCGTCGACGATAAGGCTTCCCCTGCCTAATTCCATCAAAGTATAGTTTTCGTTGGTCTTTCTGGCCGTAAATCCGGTTTGGGCATAGGGTAAATCGTACCTGAAACCAAATTGCGAGGTTTGTAGTTTACTGGCAAAATTGTTTTCATAGGAGGCAGTGAAAAATCCATTTTTCAGTACATATTTTTCAACCCCGACTTTGGCAGAGATTAATTCGTGGTTGCCATATTCGTACTGAAGCTGGGGAATCATGGTATACCCATGAGGGAGTTTGAAGGACATCGACAAGTTGCTGAAAACATAGGGTCTATTTTTCTCAACAAACATGGCATAGTTGGTCAAATTGGTATTAACCCCATGAAAGGAACCCGAGATCAACCATTCTGCATTGGAATATTGCAATCCAGGCAGTAAAGTTTGGGTATAGGTTACCCGATTGTACAAGGAATAATTATCTCCTCTTAAGGGGGCTGCAAAAATCAGTTTGCGTTCTTCTGAAAAGCTGAAATTAACGGCTTTCTGACCTATTTTGTACTTGGTATAATTGAGCTCCAGCTGGATACTTTTAGGCATTTGGTAGGTGATGACCCCCTTGCTTCGAACCCCGTAGGTGTACTCTCCCGAAAGAATCAGATTGGATATTGGACGGGTGGCCAGGGTGACAAATGGCATGGTGGTACCAGTCACGACAGAGGAGAGGTATTCAACACCTGCTCCAATTGTGATGGCTCTGGTTACCCCATAGTTCATCACGCCCCTTGAAAAGATGGCATGTGCACCATCTTCCACCATACCTCCTGTCAAGGTATATTCGAACTCTTTGACAGGCATGAAATTAAATGGAACGTTAATCAATTGTTCTTTTGCCCGCTCCTCTCCCCAGGGGCCATAAAATTTCAGTTTTACATTGGAGGTGCCATAGACGAGCGGGACCTGAAAGGAGAAGAAGCCGGAGGCATCCGCCTTTTTGTAGTCGACAAGGACGTTGTTGACATACAATTCCACCATCCAGCCCGGCGTAGTGTAATCGCTCAGCGGATAGGTTCCGAAGGATCTTCTGAAGGTTGTAGGAGTATTGGTCAGGGTGACCCCAACCACCGGATTGTAAATCGATGAGATGGCATTTGGAGCAATCTTTCCAAGGGTGGTTTGCCTCAAAAAGCTGTTATCATTGTTTACATATTTCAGGTTATAGAATTGCTGTTTTTCGGTGAATACCTCGTTGTTGTTGTAATTAAGAAGGAAGTTAGCTTCGCCACCCGCGATCACGGTACCAAGTGCCAGGTTAATGCGGGTATCAGATCCGGCTCCAATCTGCTGGGAGGAAATGATTGAATAGTCGGCCATGCCAAAATGGAATAGGGAACGCGATTGCCTGATGGTGGTGTCCGTTTTGTTTTCACCTTTCAGATGGCTTACGTTATCGTGCATCTGCTCGAGCCGCATATCCCTGAGTGCAGGTAATTCTATTTTGGTAAACATGGTCACAGCAAGGGTCCGCATGTTGAACGTACAATTCAGTCCGAAAATATCACCGAAATGCTTGGAAAGTAGATACAGATTGGTCTCCGTTCGAATGAAATCGGTGCTTTTCATTTGGTAGGTCTTCCCAAGATAGACGATTTTCAGATGAGTTTTGTCGATCAGATAGGTAGATTCAGGGGAGATGAAGAAACCGCTAACTGAGTCCATGGCCTGAGACATCGTAGCTTTAATTTTAAGAAATTCAAAAATATCGGCAATGGGAAGTAGTACTTCCTGATCTCTGACGACGGCAGAAATCTCTTTGGTTCCTATGTTTTGCACCTGAAAAAAGACGGAAAGTTCATCGTAAACAGGATCATTCTGGGCCTTAATTTGTGTGGTGGAAAGCATTAAAAACAGGCATAACATTCCAGCCACCCTTATTTTTAAGGGCACCTGCAGCAAATGCCTGACTCGGCATCTGATCGGGCGAAATGGTTGGTTAGAATCTGTCAATTTCTGCACTTAGTTTTGCTTTCCAGTCTGGACCAGACAATGGTTTTACGATGAATACTATTTTTAATATTTTTCAATAATTTAATATACAGTTACTTATATTTATAGATTAAATAAAAATCATATAAATTGAATTGAATACAAAAATTTATTTTTCTTCTGCCAAAATGTAGTCATGCTTTCTTGCGAATTTATTCGTTTTAAAATTTGTTTTGCCCTTCGCGTGGGTGGTCTGCTATATTGTTATTAACTATTTTTGGTTGATAACTCCAAGAATATCTGATATTTTGAAGAAAAAACGTAAGGTTTACCCGGGTATATATTCAGTTTTATGCAGAACTGAGCGGGATGGCAAACAATCATGGAACAGCAGAATAATTTTTTTAAACTGGAAAAGACAGATGACATTGAAAAGTGAGTTTTTTGAGAGACCTGAAATGAATTTTATTTTTCATTGAGCTCTCTTTTTAATAACAAAAGTAATTGCCAATTTGTCGGCAGGGCTATAAATTTCTCCATAGCGATCCTTGAAGGAACACTTTTCCCTATCAAGCCAGCGTGTGAATTATACTGGCCGAAAGCATTTTGTAATGCAATGAAAAAGGAGATTTTTGGATGAATCGTAACCAGGGACTCATCAGGAGCAAGACAATTATTGTAAATTTCTTACTGGGGTAAGGCAATAATTGTTACTGAGATGCCTGCCATTTTGAACTATTTTCAGCGGGTTGAGGATTGAAAATTAAGTTTAATCAATGAATTGCCTGTTGGATAGGTTTCAACTATGGGTCATAAAACTCTTTGGTTGTTTGGGGAATGAAATGTATAAACGGATTTGGTAGGAGTGTAAACAATCTATTAAAATTCATTTGTGCTATTTTGTTTTTTTAATCTGAAGGAAAGGCAAAAAATATCATTTACCTCTCTGGTAGTTTTTTATTATATTCAAGTTAACAGTTTCTGCTATTGCTGTATGAAGGTGACGTTGAAAGTTCCGCTGTAAGCCCCTGGTGGATTGGCTCCGGGAACACCGACGGTTAAGGTCCCTCCGATTAAAACATTCATGGCGGTGCCTGTGTTGATGATAAATGGAGTCCCGGTAGAGGCACTCTCCAGGTGAAGGGAGAGGGAGCCACCGTTGCTACCGGTCATTGATACATCAGTTCCGTTGGCGATTGTGACAAGTGTTCCTATATTTCCGGTTACCTGAAACATCGCCGGTGTGAAGGCGTAACCCAGACTCACCAGGATGATGCTCCCAGTTGAACTTCTTACCCCTCCGGAGGTAACAGTCACCGTGCCACCAATGGCTCCTGTGCAAAAAGCGCCAAACTGCAATCCTTGCGAAGTACTCACAGCCAAAATGGGCCTTGGAGGTTTTTCCTGTGCCCTGGAGATCCCTGAAAGAACGACGAAGAGGATACAAAAAGGTATCAGGAGCCTTTTTGAAAATGCAAATTTAAACAGGCTATTCATGCGCTTTTCTTATTAATATTTTTTCAGAATCACTGTTTTTACCAGAGATAACGGTTACCAGATACACCCCACTGCTAAGGTTGGAATTAATTTGTACCGTTTCAAAGCCAGTTACTGCTTTTTGATAGATGGTTTGTCCCTGCATGTTGGTGACCCTTAAGTCTCCCTGACCATCTACCGGTAGGTTCATGTTTACAAGTATCACATCGGCAGATTGTGATAGCGTAAACAATTTTACCCCAGAGTTGGCTGCTTGTGAAATTTCAACAGGAGAGAAAACCAGGGCAAACCGTTGTGTATATTCACCGGCCTTCAAATAAACCCGGTAGAGGGCTGTTTTTTTCAGATCCTGCAAAGTTAGCGTTTCCGAATCAGTCAGGTAAATATGCTGATTGGAGCTGAGTTTGGAAATGTCGCTGGCGCTGAAGTTAACATAACCATCCTGGTAGATTTGAATTCCCAGTGGGATGGTAGTTTTGCTATCAGGAGCAGGCATTCCATCGATGGAGAGTTTCTGCACATCCGGGGAAATGGCATACAAATTCGGCATGTTGATGTCTGTGTTCATCAGCTTGAGGGCATCCTTGTCTCCTTCGAAGAGGAGGGAAGCCAAAGGATCAAAATAGATGACGAAGGCATCCGGTTTGCCGTTCATTCCGTCCAGACTTGCGGTAAAGCGCAGAATGGTTCTCGGATCAATGACCCCGGCCTTGAAGCCCTGGGTAAAATCTACCGTTCTTACACTGTTTGTCATCCCAAGGCTTCCGGTTACAGGGAAGGATCCATTGGCTACATGAACAAAGAAACCTTGCATGGAAGGAATGATGTTGGTGGATCCGCCAGAACTTACTCCAGCCACATAACTGGTGTAATTTCCGGAATATTGATCTGCTGCCCCGGTTGCATCAAAGAAATAGAGGCCATTGTCGATATTGGATTTTGTCCAGCCGCTGGCCGCATTCCAGTCTATAGGTGACGGATAGGGATTTCCAACAAAATTAAAGCCAAGTGAATAGGTCCTGTTGTTATTGGATAGGCTGGCTGAGTAAGATCCGTTGTTCACGGTTCCTGTCAACGTTACGGTACTGGCGCTGTGCGAGCTTCCAAAATTGGCACAATAACCCACCATGGGGGAGAGGGCGCTGGAAGGGGTCACATATTTTACCCAACCCGTGGTGAAATTGGTTCCCAGGCCACTGATGCTTTGATTCTCATTGTAAACATAGAAGGCAGGGAAGGTTGCACCCAGATTAACATAAGCAGAGAAAGCATTTACGGTCAGTGAGGAGAAGGGGGGACTGAAATACTTGTACCCGTAGGCATCCGCCAAATAGCGTTGCATGATCACATTCCCTGTGACATTTCCGGCTCCGGAACCATCAATCAGGGCAGTTTGGGTCGCATTGGAAATCAACTTAAGAAATCCATTTGAGGCAAGGTTTCCTGTCGTTGCTTTGACAAATCCTGTTACATTGAGTGTTCCGCTTAGGGTCACTCCGGCGCTGTTGTTGGCGATCAGGTTTTGGATGGTATTGGTGGCAAAAGTGTTTGCTGCAATGGACTGGGCAGAACTTCCTTTCATCTCAACTGTACCTGCAGTTGCCGTAAAGGTCCCGCTGTTGGAAATGGCACCTGCAATTTGAAGGGTATTTCCGGATATAGTGACCGATGAACTGGCCTGAATGTTCAGGTCCTTACAGGTTCCGACTGCACCAGTGGAAAGGGTGGGATACCTGGGTTTACCTGTGTTGATGTTGGCTACCGTAGTAATAAGCGGTACTGAATTGCAGGTCCAGTTGGCTGCATTGTTCCAGTTGACATCGGTGGCTCCAGTCCAGGGACCGGATTGGTCGACGTTGATGGCCCTGTCAGCTGTGGCTGCGCAAGTACCACCTCTGGTGGTTAACCTAACTACGACGGTCCCAGAATAATTTGCGGGAGGAGTGTAGGTCACCGTAGCAGGTGTGGTAGTATATCCTGTGTTGCTCAGCGTACCGGCGCCTGTTACAAAAGACCATGCAGCACCCGTCGAACCACCACCGGCATAGGAGGCTCCTGTGAGCGCCATGGCAGATGGAGTAGCGGACTGACAGGTAAAATCCGGTCCACCAGGAGTGACGGTAGAGGTATTTATGGTGATGACTACCGGGGTCGTATAACTGGAATAACAGATGGTTCCGTTTTGGGTGGAAACGGTTCTTCTTTGGTAGCTGGTGGTAACCGCTAGTGTGGGCGTGGTATAGGTTGCAGAAGTTGCTGCGGGAATGGTCACAAATGAACCGCTGGCATTGGTCTGCCACTCGTAGGTGATAGTACCGGAACCGCTTCCCGGGGATCCGGAGGTGAGTGCAACCGAACTCCCGCTACAGACCGTTTGGGAGGTTCCAATGGTTCCAGCTGTTACCGGATCGCTCACAGTTACCCTGATGATTCCGTAATTGGCATATTCGGTGCCGGGACCGTTCGGATCTGGTACCGGAGGCGAAGCCTGAGTGGTAGAACAAATTTGTTGAAACTTGATGTCATCCAACGCAAAGTCATTTCCTCCCAATATGATGTTCTCATTGACTAGTGAAAGAAAAGCTGTGGTGCTGACTCCGGAGTTCCAGTTGTAGGTGTATTGTGTCCAGACGCAGGTAGATCCAGATGCAGTATAGGTTGGACCTGCACTGGTGCCGTTGACGTATAGTTGCAACTGCGATGGGGAAGCTGAAACCACACTCTGGACATAGTAAGTAAATTGATAATCTGTATTGGGTGCCACATTGACCGTTTGTGACCAAATGTTTTCTCCTGCCACCCCGGCCCCGTTGACGACCATTTGTTTGCCAGCTCCTGAGGTATGATCCACACAAGCAGAAAATCCGGGATGTACAGATTGTGGATTGGCAACAACTGAATATTTACCTTCAATGTATAAATCGGCACCATCATAGGTGTAACTACTGGAAAACCCAGTATTTCCAGATTCAAAATCACCGTTTGTGACCAGGTTGATTCCGCTTAATGCACTTCCGGTTACAGTATAGACTCCATTTAGGGCAGAGGTACCATTGGTGGTTAGAACCGGATTCTGCAGTAGCGAATAGAATCCATTGGGGCCTGACCAATAATAGTCTGAAACATTGGTGAGGGTACTGGTCAGGTTGATGGTTGAACCGTTGCAATAGGTTCCGCCTCCACCTGCGATGATGGAAGGTGGTGTGACAATGTTTGCCACTACGGGGATTCTTGATCCAGAGACACAGGTGCCGTCTACCACCTCTGCATAGAACGTGGTAGTGACTGTGAGATTTGGCGTCAGGTAACTACTTCCGGAAGCAAGGAAAGTTCCGGCTGTTGCCGCTGAGTACCAGTTGACAGTTCCGGAGGTGGCCTGAACGCTTAGGGTAATACCGCCCGGACCGCAGAGGCTGCCGTTGAATGCAGTTGCGGTGGGAGACCCAACGATCAGGTTGCTGCCATTGTCTGAGCCAGTAAATGCAGGTGTGCTGGCCACAATTCGTATCCTGTAGCCTGTTCCGGGAGTCTGTCCACTAGCGATGGTAGCAGAGATGGTTCCACTGGTTTGTGAGGTAAGGGTTCCAATGGTGACCGGAGAACCCCAGGTACCGGTTGAGCTTGAGAGTTGAGCCGTAAAGACATTGCCTGCAGTGAAGGTGCCTGTTATCGTATAGGGGATGCTAAAACTGGCTCCGGGGCAAAACGAGGTTTGCGCCAAAGTTCCAATGGTAATGTTGGTTTTATTTGCAAAGGCGAAATAGTTGCCTGCTGCAGGTATTGCACCGGTATTGTCAGAGCTGGATATGGATGTTGCCCCTAATGTACCATTCAGGTTTGAATAGGCTCCTGCCAGCGTAGTACTCCTGGCGATCGCGTTTAGCGTACCCAGTGAGGATGGTCTGGATAGCGTGACAGATCCTGCCGTGAATGTTCCATTTCCGGAAGGAACGGTAACCAACCAGTATTCTGAAGTACTGAGTGAATAGAGCGGACTGGTAGCTGTGCCTCCTGTGTTGGCTAAGAAGGCTTCGACCCTAATTTGTGGAGTAGCAGTCACCCCTGAAACATAAAAAGGCAAGTAGGTGGAACCTTTACCAACGGGGAAATTGTAGAATCCATAGGTGTTCAATTGCCAGATCAATGCCCCGGCAAAAAAGCTGGTTGCTGATCCACCCATTACTGCCAGGGTGGAATTACTACCTACAGTGAGGGTTTGTGTAGCAGGAGCAACAGGTGTCAATATCCCATTGGTAAAGGTTAAAACCCCATTGACAGTGGTGGCACTCGTTAAAGTTACGCCAGCAGTATTGTTGATGGTCAGGTTGTTGGCAGTTACCAGCCCGTTCCCAGTAGCCTGTGCTGAACTCCCGTTGTAGGTGTAATTGGCGGTTCCACTGTAAGTTTTTGTGCCGGTCACCTGGATGGATCCGGTTGCGGCGGTGGTGGACAATCCCTGTGCATGTTTGGTCACGATTCCAGCTCCTCCACTTAGTGTGAAAGTTCCTGTGCTCACATCGATCAGACTGGTGCCAACATCCAGAATTGAACCACTATTTACGGTAAAATTGATCGCTCCCGAAAAAGCACCCCCTGATTTCAGGTAGGTTTGAGTTCCGGTCTTGGCAAAAATAATTGCACCGACACCTGTGCTCGTTCTGGATACGGTACCTGAGGAAATGGTAAAATCACCATATGAGGTCAATGTACCTGTGGCAATACCGTAAGAAAGTACCAGAGTGCCACCGTTAATTGTAGTGGATCCGCTTACGTTGAGGGCAGATGCACCGCCATTTGCCAACCGCACGGTTCCACCTGAGACAACCAAATTTCCCAAAATGGTGTTGGTATTCCCGTTGGTGAAATTAAACTGTCCGGTACCGCCTGTACTCTGAACTGTAAGTGTTCCTGCAATGCTGAAGGTACCATAAGCGGCAACAGACGTTTGCCCTGTACAGTTCCAGGTTAAATTTCCGAAGGTTTGATTGAGCCCTGCAGGATAGTTTGCCACAACTCCTGTAACCTGTAGGGTTGAGGCTGGATCCCAGGTATTTGCTGCGGGTATTGTTCCTGCATCCATGGCATGAATATAGGTTGCACCGCTGTTGACATAGAGGGTACCTGTTTTCGTTAGAGTACCCGCGTTCGAAAGGGTACCATTCACGGTAATCCCATTGGCTGCTACGTTCCCGATGGTAACCGTACCACCTGTGATGGTCAGCTGTCCTCCGGAATCAATGGTCACTTCATCGACCGTAATAGGTCCTGCAAGCGTTACTGTATTCCCTGTTCTGATAGTGACGGTTCCGTCGGCACTGGTGGGTGTTCCAACTGATGTGATCCAGGTGGCACCCAGGTCGGCAGACGTTTGCCAGGTGCCGGCTGTCGTCCACGGCCCTGATCCATTGCTGCGATACATCAGTGGAGGAGGTATTACGGTTAAGGTAGTACTCAGACAAGCCGAATAACAAGTGCCGTTTTCCCATCTTGCATAATAGGTGGTTGTAGCAGCGGGTGTGGCAATTGTTAAAGGACTTCCTGATCCGACCGGTGTGCCACCGCAACTGCCTGAATACCAATAAAGGGTTGAACCGGCTCCACCACCTCCACCTGAATTAAGCGTGATGGTACCCGTGGTTCCAAAATTGACAGAAGTAGGAGATACAGCGGTGGTTGTAGGGATAATAGGGGATAGATTGAGTATGAGGTCGACCCCGTTGTCGCTGCTTGTTAGTACAGGATTGCTTGAAATTACGCGAATCCGGTAGGCCGTACCATTGGTGGGAGCGACAGGCATGGTGGTAACGATGGTGCCAGAAACGGTCGAGGTGGTTGTTCCCAAAGTTGTTGGAGAGGCAAAGGAGCCTGTTGCATCCGAAAGTTGTGCGGTAAATATATTACCTGAAACAAACGTTCCGGCAACGGTATAGGGAACACTGACGGCAGTTCCTGAGCAGAAGGGCGAACCCGAGATGGTTCCTGTTGTGAAGGTGTGCAATTTTCCTGCAATGACAAAAGCCGTATTTGACCCGATTGGGTTGGAGGCAGTTACACCATTTGCACCTGTGGTTCCAACCAGTGAAGTATAGGCTCCAGCAATCGTGGGACTGCCTGCAACGACATCCAGGGGAGTAATGGCGGTTTGTCTGGTCAGAGAGACTGAACCGGCTGTAAAATTTCCGGCAGTTGTCATCGTCCAGTATTCTGTGGTACTCCTTGAATCCAGTGTGCCATCCAGGGTTCCGCCGCAATCCGCAAGAAATGCTTCAACCTTTGCAGTAACGGTCCCTGTTCCGGTAGTTGGGTTGAGCCCAAAAGGAAGATAGGTCGATCCTTTGCCTACCGGGAAGTTGTAAGTTGTTCCAGATGCAAGACTTGCAGGCAGGGTCCATACCATTGGGCCTGCAATAAAATTGGTGGTCGATCCCCCTGAAATGGCCCCGGTTGCAGTATTGTTGAGGGTTAAGATGTTGGTAGCATCGGTTGTAATTTTTCCTGCGGTAAGTGTCAGCACACCGGCACTGCTAAGACTGATAGGAGCAGAGAGCGTGACGCCGGCAGCATTATTGAGGGTCAGGTTGTTGAAAGCTGTGGCTGAGGTGCCATTGATAATCTGTGCAGAAGCCCCATTCAAGGTAACCGTTCCGCTGTTGTGGGTAAAGGTACCGCTGTTGGTGAAAGGTCCGGCGAGACTTAGGGTACCGGAAGTAGAAAGGAGCGTTCCTCCATTGACAACCAATCCATTCAATGTGACACTTTGGCTACCAAAATTCAAGGCTCCGGTACCGGCTTTTGTCAAGGTGATTGCAGCGGCATTTAGTGTTCCCCCAACGGTAAGTACTCCTCCGTTGACAGTCACCTGTCTGCTCACGCTGGGGGTAATGGTTCCCGCTCCAAGGTTCAAATTTTGAGTTCCTGTAAAGGCAAAATCTCCGTTCCAGGACATTGGATAATTCAGGGTTGCGATGGCACCCGCAGAACTGTTGTTGATAGTACCTCCGGCGATGACAAAAGTACCGGCTACCGTACCCAGGGCATTGGTGTTGTTGATGTTCAGCGTACCCGAATTGAGCGTTACTCCTCCGGTAAAAGTATTGGCTTGGTTCAATGTCAACGAACCAGTTCCACTACCAGCGTAGATGATACCGCCGGCACCATTCCCCCAGACTCCTGACTGAGCCATACTTCCATTGCCATTGATCGTAGCAGTATTTGCCCCATTCGTAACAGCAGCCAGCGTGAGCAAGGCAACACTGGTTCCACTGCCATTGGTGATGGTAAAGGTTGGTGCACCCGTAAGCGTAGTTGCACCAAAACTCAAGCCAGTCGTTCCGCTCGTTGAACTGGTCCCTCCGGTAACAGTCAGATTGAATGCACCGGTTACGGCCAAGGTTCCAAGCGTATGGGTAATCCCGGGGCCTGTTACTGAAACATCCGGTGTAATTGTTGTATTTCCTCCGATGGTGGTATTGTAGGCATTTGTTGAAGTGGCGGAATTCAAATCTAGTGTACCTCCGTTCAACACCAAGGCAGTAGCGGTCGTTCCGAGCGCAGCAGAATTTCCCAAAGCCAGAATACCAGCTGTCAGCGTTGTTGTCCCAGCTGAACGTGCGGATGCTGAATTGAGTGTAAGTTGTCCGCTATTTTGTTTGGTTAAGCTGACATTACCTGTAATGGCACCGAGTGTAAGATTTGCATATTGTGCGACATCAAAGACGGTGGTACTTGTGGTAATTGTCGTGTTTCCAAAGGATAATCCGGCTATCGTTGGACTGGTCACATTTGTTCCATAGGTCGTGGAAAGTGTAAAAGCTCCAGTTATATTTAGCGTCCCCAGTTGATGGGTTATACCTGTTCCCGAGGTGGCTCTGTCTGTCGAAATTGCAGCACTGGCTCCTACTGTCACATTGTAGGCATTCACCGTAGCATCTGTCATCAGATCCAGCGTTCCGCCGTTGAGTACCAGAGAAGTGCCTGCCGCACCGAGTGCAGCGACATTTCCGAGTGCCAAAGTGCCGGCTGAAATGGTTCTGGTTCCGCTAAACGTATTGGCTCCATTTAAAACCAAAGTACCCAATGCACCTGATACCGACAGGTTGGCGGCCGATACCGCACCGGTAATGGTGGCAGTTCCACCGGTCTTTGTACAGGAAACATTTCCGGTAGTGGTAAATCCGGCAATGGTTTGGGTGGCAGTAGTGCCGGCAATGATGATCCCTCCTGATCCGGAAGTCAAAGTTCCACCTGTATTGGTAAAATCGCCGTGCAGGGTAATTGAATTGGCACCCGGGGTAAGGGTGCCTCCGTTGAGGAAAAGCGGGACATTGGTGTTGTTGCCAATCTGAACCAGACCGGGGGTGGTAATTGCGCCTGAGTTTTTAATGACAATACCCCCAGTTGCTACAAAAGGGGAAATCCACTCTTCAACTGTGGCGATGTAGCCAGCAGTCTTATTGTATTGTAAGGTTGCATTGGGACCATAGGTAGCAACTCCAGTAGTCACAATTAAGGCAGCAGTTGTCCCCTCCATCGAGAGTGTCCCGTTGATGGTAGGCGTGGTTGCGAAGGTTTTGTTTCCAGAACCGGAGAGAGTCAGGTTGTTGTAAGTTGTCACCACACAACCTGTTTGGGCACCTGCAGCATTGTAGTTTACCGTATTCCCGGCCACGGTGGCAGTTAAGGCAGTAAAGACAGGTACTGCAGCCGAACTGATATTTAAGGTACTGTTTGCAGCAGCATTGTTAAATGAGGTAAAAGGACTGGTACCCGTTAGATTCACAATACCTGCAGCATTGTTGGTAATCCCGGTAATGGCGCCCGATCCTGAAACATTTATCGTGCCGGTGTTGGTGAAATTGGCCAGAGCTGTAGTTGTGGTACCAGCGGCAGAGCGGTTAATTGTACCTGCATTGGCCAATGTGGTAATGGCACAGGAACCTGCTCCCGCACCGCTTAAATTGAGGGTACCTGATGAACCGTTTGTCAGCGAACCGGCTCCGGAAAGTGCGGTTGTGACTGAAAGTGTACCGTTGTTCGTATAGGAACCGGTAATGGCAACACTCGGAATAATGGTAGTGGTTGTCCCACTGAATGTTTTTGTATTGCCACTGAAAGTATAAACGCCTGTAGAGGCCGTAAAGGTTGTAGCACCATTTGTAAAGTTACCTGAAAAAGTTGGGGTATTGTTAATCGTCTCATTCCAGTTCGCGCCAGTAATCAGAGTAACATCACCATTAAAAGCGTGGGTTCGTGCCGTTGTCTGTAAGTTGATAGTTCCGGTAATGCTTGTCGCACCATTTACTGTCATTGGGCGGGAAATATTTACAATTCCGCCTCCGTCGATGGTCAAGCCACCTATGATTAGTGTCGTGCCCCCTGCAGTAAAAGTAAGCGTTGAACCGTTTGTGATCTGCACTGTTCCTGTAACGGTCCAGTTGGCAGCATTAGTCATGGTATTGTTGTTCTGAATGACGAAAAGGTCACCAGCTGTTGTGAAGTTTCCCGGGTGAGTTCCGGTCCCGTTGTTGAATGTCCACCAATTGGCAAGGGTCTCGGGTGCACTGTTCGCAAAGGTGTAATAGGTGGTTGCCTGTGCCTGGGAGGCAGAAAGAACCAGAATGGCCACGACTAGAACAGTCGTCGCCATTCTGAATTTTGAAAAAATATTATTCTTGGCAGTATGGGGAGAAAAGACCTTGTCGCAGGACATACAATCCTCAGCTGAACGGCAAAAAGGGTTGTTGCGGAACAGTCTCACGGTTCGACGGGTTGAAGAATTATTTAATTGACTTAAAACGCTTATGTCTTTCACAAATGTAACTATTTGGGCGCAAGAACTCACTGCAATTTAGAATATTTATAAACGATATCCTTTATGTTTCAGTGTTGCGTAATACCATAATTAACAAAAAGTATACCAATTATTTTGAAAATATTTTCCAACTACCATATATCTTCTTAAGCAGCAGGAAATCAAACCTGTATAAATTTGGAATAATTATAAATAGGATGCTTGCCAATAGGGGATTTGTTTTAGTGCCGCTTTGTGTGCGGATGTGTGCGCACACAAAGGACGAAAGTGCGTAATTGGCCATCATTTGAATGGAAGTGCTGATAATTCTACCTCAAGGCAGGTCTTCCTGAGAACAACTGCAATCAACTAAGAAATGGTCCGAATAATAAGCTGAGAGAAAATAATTCCTTGACTTAACTTCAGTTTAACCTCAAATCTGCTTCAGCATATTTGATTGGTTTGACATCCGTGGGTGAGGTGTATTCTACGTGCAATGTTCCGGAATGGTAATTGACGTTGCCCTTTTTCAGGAGCGGAACCTGAAATCGACGCGCTGGGTTTGGTGTGTATACCGCGATACCACTGGCTCGTCCAACTTCTGTATTTTTGCCATTGGGCGCCTGAAGTACCACAGAGATATCTCCGTAAATGGACATGTTGCCCGTCCTGTTGAATTTGAGGTTCAGGACGGGAATCGTATCATTTTGGTTGGAGAATTGAAGTTCTGACAAGGTTACCTGGGTTGTGGAGGCACCTACCCGAATAATGGCAGGGATGGTTACCCCGAAAATAGGTACCAGACGAATGGAAACAGTCGTGGTATCCTTCTTCGTATCTTCCTCACCCAAAGGTTTGGCGTTGGGGATGGCCCTGAAGTAGATGTGCGAACGATATTCACCAGGTGTCATCTGGTCGGTCTTGGTCAGCTGAATTTTAACTACTTGCGATTCCTTTGGTGCCAGGGTAATGCTTCTGGGATAGTAACGCAGAAATTTGTCGGCGAAGTTCTGACCCTCATCCGGGGTAGTAACCTCCGTAAAGGAACCGTTCTCATTCATCCGGTATTGTACGAAAGAGATGTTGTATCTGGCAGTATCCTTGCCAATGTTGGCAAGGTTCAATTCGTTGGTTTTGGTCGTGCCTTCAAATACGATCCGTTTCGGAAAAACCATCAGGTCTCCTTGCGCACGAACTGTCAGGTTAGAACATACACATAAAAAAATGAGACCGGAAACTACCGGAAAAAATTTAAATGTGAATTTAATTTTTTGCATAACGTAGCAGCATTTGGCAGGATTAACGGGCTAATGCAATCAAACTCCTGCATTTGTTGACAAATATAACTATATTTTTTATTTATCAAAATGTGCCAGGGTGTTACAAAACAAATTATATGATAATAATTTAACCATCAGAAACTATGTGGACAAAATGGGCTGGTTGAAGTCAAGTTATTAAAGATGAATGAAATAAATAAGCAAAAAAAACGCCTCGAAAGGCGTCTGTCAATTTTTGGTTGAGGAATCAATTTGAAAGGAGTGAATTAATTGTAATTGAGTGTTACCGGGAAGCTGTTTTGTGCGATGAAGTTGCTTGTGGTTTGATCTTCTGGAAGGTGCATATTGGCGCCTATTTTGATGATGGTCTTGCCTCCCTCCATAGAGTTGGCCAGGAAATAGCTGCTGCTGAAATTGCTTGCCAACAGACTGTCATTTCCATCACTCATTTTGATGGTACTGGTTGGAAGTGTCAGATCGAAGGTGGTATTGTTGTAATCTGTCAAACTAAAGGATGCTACCGTTGCCATTCCGTTTTGTGCAACCTCCATCCCGGAAACAGTTACCAGGTTGGCAGATTTTAAGGAAGCGCTATTCTGATTGCGGGCAACCACGATTGTGCCCAGGCTTTCGTTTGATAAATCACTGATACCTACCGGAGCGACTACTGTCGCGTAGATGTTGGCGTAGGCGGTCAATTGTGCAACTGTAGTGTTTGCTGATCCGATGGAGAGGAGGATTGTAGCGATGTAAATTTTTGCTTTCATGATGCTGAGTTTTTTGTCTCTTAATACAAGCAAAACTACCCTGTCAGAAAGCAGCACTCTATAAGGGAAATAGCTGAAATAGTGCTAAATAAATCTGATTTATATGTCAGGACAACACCTACAAAATGAATAAGTTGTAATTTTTAAGATTAACATAATGAATTAGTTATGTTAATCTCTATACAGCCATTTTGGTAACTGTTGAGACAAAAGGAACTTTCGGATGACTTTTCTGATCATCGCATCTGAGGATCAAAAGATAAATTAGCACTATACCTTCAAATATGAAACAACGGCATGAATTCTTTTTAACTACTTGGTACAATAAATGAATGAGTGTCGCATTCACCTGGAATTTGACCCCTCTAAATCTCCGCGACGGTGAGACTTCGGATCCGTGTTCAAATCATTGCCAGTGCATTACTCCCCTCCCTTGAAGGGGTTGGGGGAGTTCAAATGTTGGTGGTTTTACAGGATGACATTGTATTGTTCCAGCTACTTAGGAATGGATGTTAATTGCCCTTTTATAAAAAAAAACGCCCCGAGAGGCGTTGCTGTATGGATATTGGTTTAAAAAAGGGAGGGCGGATTAATTGTAATTGAGTGTGACAGGGAAAGGATTTTGCGCATTGAAATTTCTGGCGATCCCGTTTTCGGGAATGTGTAAATCTGCACCAATAATAATTTCCTTTTTGCCTGCCGTGAGGCCGCTAGCCAGCGTATAGTTGCTGCTAAAATTGCTGGCAATCAAATTGTCATGTCCATTACCCAAATTGATGTTGCTGGAAGGAAGGGTAATATCGAAGGTGGTATTGTAGTAATCCGTTACGCTGAAGGAGGCGATCGTGGCCGTTCCGTTCTGAATAATCTGAATGCCGGAGGCGGTTACGGTATTGGTGGTACTTAGGGAAGTACTGTTCCCGGTGCGGGCAACTACGATCGTTCCCAGATTTTCGTTGGATAAATCACTGATGCCAACCGGGGCGACAACTGTTGCGTAGATATTTGCATAGGCCGTTAATTGCGCAACGGAGGAACGGGTAGTTCCGAAGAAGATAATTAAAAGTGCGATGCTAATTTTTGCTTTCATTGCCTGGATGGAAAGGTCGTTCTGTATGACCTTTGTAGAAGCAAAAATAGGGTGGACTTGAGTTTGAAATTATAAGGGAAAAGGTGGAAATGTATTCAGAATGGCTGATTTGCTTGTAGGGAAAACCACTACAAGAATGGGTAAAAAGAGGCGTTCCCATCCAGTTTTGAGCTCACTGTCAGGAAATAAGTGTCTCATTTCCCAACAATTTGACCCCTCTAAATCTCTCCCAAGGGGAGACTTCTGATTTGATTATAACTCTACGTAAGCGTAATACTCTTCTCCTATTGGAGGGCTTGCAGAAGAGAAAAACTCTGTGGATATAGCTATAACATTGGATTGTTGTAACCAGCTATTTCCGAAGGAACGTTTTTTGAGATTGACTTCGGCTCCCGGTTCTTAGGTTGATCAGGAGGACGCCGGCTGAGTTACAGGAACTGATGTCTACCATTTGTTGGCCGTAGACCTCTCTTTCCAGCAAGGTTTGTCCAAGCAGGTTGGACACAAGTAAAATACCCTTCTCTTCATTTCCAATATTCACTGAAACGTAAGGCAGCCCTGCCAGTGTGGTGATGGCAAATAGTTTATTTGTTTCCAGATTGGATGGGGTAAGCAGTTTCGCAGAAAAAAGAAGGGCAAATCGTTCAATGTTTACACCTTTCTTGAAGTAAAACCTGTAGACCGGATTTTCGCTCAGATTTTGCAGGATTCCGCGTTCGTAGTCAACTACATAGAGTTTTTTTCCAATATTCAATTTTGCAAGATCCTTCACCTTCAAGTTTACCCATCCGTCCTGATAGGTAGTTAAACCGAGTGGTATTTTGGAAATACTGTCAGAAGGAGCTGGAATTCCATTGATAGATACTGCCTTGAAATCGGTGGTAAATGCATACAAATTTGGAACCTTGTCATCGGTATTCATCATCTTCAGGGCATCCGCATGTTTGTCGAAATCAGTGGTTGCCGTTGGATCAAAATAGAGTATAAATGGATCCGCTGTACTGGTAACGCCATCAAACGCAGCTTCGAAGCGCAAAATCGTTCGTGAATCCACAACGGCCTTTTTAAAAGTTGGGTTTAAATCGTTGGTTCTGACCGAATTTGGAATATTCAGCGTTCCGGTGACGGGATAGGATCCATCCATTACGTGGACAAAAAAGCCCTGCATGGAGGGAATGATGGCGTCGCCTGTTCCGCTGGAAACTCCATTGACGTAGCTGGTGAAGGTCCCGGAGTACTCATCCCCGCTGGATTGAAAGAAATTGATGAAATTATCGATATTGTCTGTGGCGAGGGTGGTGAACGCATCCCAGTTGATGGGAGAGGGGTAGGGATTTCCCACCAAATTGAACCCCTGGGTATAAACCCCATTGTGGTTGTAAAGCGCTATTCCACCGATGTCGTTGTTAACCTGCCCGGAAATTTCCATGGTTAAGGGTGTACCGGCAGCCCCAAGGTTGAGTGCATATCCGGCACCGGGGGCCAAACTGTTTGAGGAGGTACTGTAGTCTACCCATCCCGAAATATCAACGCCAGCATCTTGATTATCTTCGTTGTAGGTATAAAATGCAGGAATGGTTGCCGTGGAACTGAAATATCCGGTATACTGTGCCACGGTTGCATCGGAGAAAGGAGAACTTACAAATTTGTATCCATAGGCAGAAGAAAGATAGCGCTGCATCGTCACACTACCCGTGACCTGACCACTTCCTGACCCGTCAATCAATGCAGTTTGGGAGGATGAGGAGATTAATTTCAGAAATCCGCCAGAGGCAAGATCACCCGTTGCTGCCGAGAGGACGCCGGTAATATTCAATGCTCCGCCAAGGGTGACACCTGCTGGATTGCTGATCGTTAAATTCATCAGGTTGTTTCCGGAGAAGGTACCGGCAGGAATGGTTTGCACAACACTGCCTATCATTTCAACAGAGCCGGCCGAAGCAGTCAAAGTTCCGCTGTTGGAAATCGTTCCGGCTATCTGGAGGGTATTGCCTGTAATGGTAAGCATTCCACTGTTCGCGATGTTTAGATTATTAACCGCTCCAACTGCACCACTTCCTAGGATAGGTTTGTGGGTTACATTGGGGATCAAAACATTGTCTGTCATATCCGGAAGTACGCCACAATCCCAGTTGCCAGGAGTGTTCCAATCCGTGTTTAGTGAGCCTGTCCAGGTAATGCCAATATCGACAGAGACGCTATTTGATAGCACAGAAGAGCAAGCCCCTCCGGTTACGGAAGCACGGTAATAGGTAAGAACAGAAAGGGCTGGCGTCGAATAGGTAGACGAAGTTCCGCCAGATCCTCCGGTAACATTGCTCCATCCCGAGATTCCATCGGTCGACTGCTGCCATTGAATGGTTCCCGTGTAACCTGATAGAGAGGTCGTTGTGCTGCTTCCCGGACAGACCAAGATCGCTCCGATGGTGGCGGTGCCGGCAACGCTGGCTGCATCGCCGGTGCCTGTCAGGGCGTCCACTCCAGAGCTAATGCCGGGGGTAGTCGTAGCAGCAGTTACGGTGGCACTCCTTAATCCACTGCCAGAAGGGGTAAAAGTGACCACAAAAGTGGCGGTTCCCCCCGGAGCGATAGAGGTTGGAGTACTGCTTACCACGAATTGGGCATTGTTTGAGATGACGGTGACTCCGTTGGCTGTAAGGAGACTAGGATTGGTGATGGTATAGGTGATCGGTGCGGCCGGTGTACCGATACAGGAGGAGCCGTGATCCAAAGTCCCGGTAATGGAGAGTGTGGCAGGTGGAGGAATTCCAGGAACCAATTCACCCGTTGCGAGCAAAATCGGAGTGGCCGGATATCCGGTAAAGGCAATTTTGGACAACTGTGCGGCAGTGAGGGTTCCGGTCGCTGCTCCAAAATAGATTTTCCCGGTGGTGCCTGTTGCTCCGGCAGTGCCTGTCCAGCCGTTTATGGTCAGCGTCGTTCCCGTCCAGGCGATCGCACTGCTGTTCGCAAATTTAAGGGAGTGGGCATTTGAACCCAGATTGATGGAAGAGGTAGCTGTCATTTGCAGGGTGGAAGAACTTGTAATCGTTCTGGTAGCGGTGATGGCTGTTGTTCCAAGGATACCTCCGCTCAGAATCACCTGCGAAGCAGGAGTGATGTTGGCCGCAGGATTTAGTCTCAATTCCCCTGCAGAAATGGTGGTTGCCAGGGTGTAGGTATTTGCAGCGGTGAGGGTCCACACACCGCTTCCAATCTTCGTTAGGGTCCTGGCACCTGCAATCACTGTAGTGATGGATCCGCCTCCGCTTCCGCCCAGGGTTATTCCAATTGCACTGCTTACCGGAGTCCCTGTGATGGCAATGGTACCGGTTTCTCCGACAATGCTGGCAGCCGTTGCAAAGGTAATTACGCCAATGTAGGTGGCAGCGGTAGCTGCTCCATTGGTCAAGGCACCCCCGTTCAATATTCCGGTACCGTTCAGGGAGAGTGCTTCCGTAGCTGCCCCAGTCAGGGAAAATCCATTCATATCCAGTGCTGCACCTAATGCGACAGACGTACCCCCTCCGGTAGTTCCCAAGGGACCACTCGTCGCTACTGCAGAAGAGGCCCCGAGTTTCAGTGTGCCGGCTGAAATTGTTGTGACTCCGGTGTAGGTATTTGCCCCTGAAAGCGTCCAGGCTCCCGTTCCGATTTTGGTAATCGTTCGGGCTCCGGCTACAACGGAGGAGATACTGCCACCTGCCGATCCCCCAAGGGTAATCGCAATACCGCTGCTGACAGGAGTACCCGTAATGGCAATGGTACCACCTTCTCCAACGATGCTGGCAGCAGAGGCAAAAGTCATGACACCGCTATAGGTAACTGCAGTAGCAGCGCTGTTGGTTAGGGCACCACCTGCGGTGATCCCGGTACCATTCAGCGTGAGGGGTTCTGCGGTTCCAAGAGTAAAGCCATTCAGATCCAAGGCTGCACCTGAGGTGACAGAGGTAATCCCTGCAGTTGTTCCCAAGGGTGTATTGGTAGCATTTCCTGCGGCTCCAAGCTTCAGAGTGCCGGCTGAGATCGTGGTGGTTCCTGTATAGGTACTGGCGCCTGATAAGGTCCAGGTGCTTGTTCCGGCCTTTGTTACTGTTCCAGTACCCGTACCGATGATACTTGCCAAAGTTCCACCCACGGTTCCCCCCAAGGTCAGACCAAAAGTTGAGCCCGTAATCGTTCCGCTGTTTGTAATATTGATGGCACCGAAACTTGACACAATGCTGGCAGCACTTCCCAATGTAATCAAACCGCTGTAGGTGACAGCAGTGGCAACGCTGTTGGTGAGTGCACCAGCGGCAGCTATTCCGGTCCCATTCAAGGTGAGCGCTTCTGCGGTTCCAAGTGTGAATCCATTCAGATCCAGAGCTGCTCCTGAGATGACAGAGGTTGCCCCGGCTGTAGTTCCAAGTGGAGTATTTGTACTTCCGCCCGATGCCCCCAGTTTGAGGGTTCCCGCGCTGATGGTAGTCAAACCGCCGTAGGTATTGTCTCCTGCGAGGATCAATGTACCTGTGCCACTTTTGGTTACGCCACCCGTGCCGCCAATGACTCCGGCATAGGCTGCCGGAGAAGTATTGTTACTTCCAATGGAAAGCGTCCCACTTCCGAGGGTCACATTGCCTCCTGTGGTTCCACCTCCTGTCAGTGAGCCAATTGTGTTGTTAAAACCGGCAAGATCCAGAACTACCCCCGCGACATTGGCAAGGGTATAGGCTGAGTTGGTTCCGAAGGCGTTGGTGGTACCGCCAGCCCGCAGCGTTCCGGCAGTAATTGACGTTGCACCTGAATAGGTATTGGCCCCCGAAAAGGTCCAGACTCCAGAGCCTATTTTTGTCATGGTTCGTGCACCGGCGATCACCGTGGAAATACTACCCCCGGCAGTTCCGCCCAGGGTAATGGCTGTTGCGCTGCTGGCGATGGTTCCGGTGATGGCAATGGTGCCGCTTTCACCAATGATGCTGGCAGCTGTCTGAAAGGTGATGGCACCGGCATAGGTTGCTGCACCCCCGCTGTTTGTCAGGGCACCCCCATTTGAGATTCCGGTATTGTTGATTGTTAACGCTTCTGTGGTCGTGATGGAATAACCGGCAAGGTCCAGAACAGCACCAGATGTGACCGATGTTCCACCTGCGGTGGTTCCCAACGGAGAACTGGTTCCGCTGCTGCTGGCACCCAATTTGAGTGTACCGGCCGAAATAGTTGTAATTCCCGTATAGGTGCTTAACCCGGAAATGATCCAGGTGCCGGTACCTGCCTTGGTCAGCGTCCCAGCTGCCGTTCCCAGAATACTGGCGAGGGAACCTCCCGTGGTTCCACTCAGCGTCAATCCAAAGGCTCCGGTAACCGTTCCTGTGTTGGTAAGGTTGATGGCCCCTGCATTTGTTACAATGCTGGAAGCGCTTCCCAGGGTAAGTAAACCGCTGTAAGTTACCGCAGATGCGGAACTGTTGGTCAATGCTCCGCCTGCCGTGATGCCTGTGCCGTTTAGGGTAAGTGGTTCGGCTACTCCAGGTGAAAAGCCGTTCAAATCAAGTACTGCACCATTGGTGATAGAAGTTGCGCCGGCCGAGGATCCGAGCGGAGAGTCCGTCGCATTGCCCGCTGCTCCGAGTTTCAGGGTTCCTGCTGAAATGGTGGTAAGTCCGGAATAAGTGCTGGCACCCGATAGTATCCAGGTGCTTGTCCCTGCCTTGGTAACCGTCCCGGTAGTAGTCCCGATGATGCTGGCAAGTGTTCCACCGATGGTTCCGCCCAGGGTAAGTCCGAAAGTTGGTCCCGTGATCGTACCTGAGTTGGAAAGGGTGATGGCCCCTGAACTGGACACGATGCTGGCCGCACTTCCCAGCGTGATCAACCCACTGTAAGTTGCGGCTGTTAATGAGGTGTTGGTTAGTGCCCCCGCTGCTGCAATACCTGTTCCATTCAGGGTGAGCGGTTCAGCGGTTCCAAGGGTAAAGCCGTTCAGATCAAGAACTGCACCTGTGGTAACAGAAGTTACTCCTCCAACGGTTCCGAGTGGTGTATTGGTACTTCCACCATTTGCTCCTAATTTCAGGGTGCCGGCGCTGACTGTGGTTAATCC
>CAINVV010000186.1 GCA_903854235.1 uncultured Bacteroidia bacterium
AAATACGGGTATTGTCTCAGAAGAAAAATCGTTTTTATACCTTTAGGAGCGCTGAAATTCTGTACCCAATTTCCCAGAAAAACCAAACTTGCTATGACTGAACCATCCCGTCGCAGCTTCATCAGATCAGCCTCGCTGGCATTTGGCAGCGTCCTGCTCCTGCCCTCCTGTAGGCAACAGCCGGGCGGATACCGATTCTTTACCGCCACAGAAGCCGCCTGCCTGGTGGCCTTCTGCGAGCAGATCATCCCTGGTGACGAATCCCCCGGTGCCACAGATGCCGGAGTCATCTGGTACATCGACAGGCAACTGGCAGGCGTCTTCGAGTACGACCGGGAGAGCTACCACAATGGATTGAAAAATCTGCAAAGCCTCTGCACTGTTCAATTTGGGAAAAACTTCGAGCGGTTGGCTTACCCCGAACAAACCACGCTCCTGAAAAAGTTGGAAGCCAATCAACTGACCGCTATGGAATGGCCAACCGGGAAGCCAGCCGATTTCTTCAACCTGGTGCGTTCGCACACGATGCAGGGTTTCTACGGCTCACCCATTCACGGAGGTAACAAGGACTACGTCAGCTTCAGGATGCTGCGGCTCGATGATCCGCTGGTGATCGGCCAAAACCGCTACCGCACCTGATGATGAAACCAAAACCGGATCTCTCATCTCCCGTTAGGGGAAACAGCAATATTTCATTTTTCAATCCTTTGATGGATCACCATGGCAAATAAACACACAAATGCAATCGTGGTAGGGGCAGGCGCCGGTGGGGGCATCGTCGCCAAGGAGCTGGCTACCGCCGGCATCTCCGTCGTCCTGTTCGAACGGGGCGAATGGCCCAACTACGACGAACATCCGAACGACGAGCTGATCTCCCAGCGCAGCGAAGTGCTGGGTTCGCCCTTTGGCCCCGATCACCTCAAGAACCCCCGCGTGCTCGTCCGCAAGGATGGCAGCAGGCAGGTAGTCACCCCCATCCGGGGAGGTTACGGCAACAACGCGGCCTGCGTCGGTTCGGGGACCGTCAGCTACGGCGCGATGGCCTGGCGATTCATGGAGGAGGATTTCAAACTCAAAACCGTCTACGGTGCCGTGGAGGGATCGACCCTCACCGATTGGCCCATCTCTTACCAGGATCTCGAACCTTGTTACGAAAAGGCCGAATGGGAGATCGGCGTCTCGGGCGACGATACCCAAAATCCCTTCGCTCCCCCGCGCAGGAAAAAACAGCCGATGCCCCCATTCGAATACAACCAGGAGGCCAGGGCTTTGCTGGAAGCCTCGAAAAGACTGGGCATGCACCCCTTTCCATTGCCGATGCTGCGGAATTCAATCCCCTTCAACGGTCGCGCCGGTTGCATCCGGAACCGCACCTGCTGCGGCTTCGCCTGTCCCGTGGATGCCAAGAACGGTACACAAAATACGGTAATTCCGGTGGCGATGGCGACAGGAAATTGTGAAGTAAGAACCGGCTGCATGGTGGTAGAGATACTGGTCGACGACCACGGCAGGGCCACAGGGGTGAAATATTTCGACAGAAACAACCAGCCGCAGGTTCAGACCGCCGATGTGGTGGTCGTCTCCGGGGCAGCGGTCGAAACGGCCCGGCTGCTCCTCAACTCCAAATCGAAACTCTTCCCCAACGGTGCCGGAAACAACTACGACTGGGTGGGACGAAACCTGATGGGCCATGCCTACACGGGCGCCTACGGACTGTTCGACTACGACCTCCTCGATTTTGCCGGTCCGGGAGCGACGGTGGCCTGGTGCGATTTCAACCACCACAATCCGGGGATCATCGGTGGCGGACTGCTGGCCAACGAATTCAACCGGCTGCCCTATCTCTATTGCGGCGTGCGGCCGCCGGGTGCCGCCAGATGGGGCAAGGAGCACAAGGAGTTCCAGCGCAACCAGTACCACCGGACGGCCCAGGTGGTCGGGCCGATTCAGGAGATGCCCATGTTCGAGTCACGCGTGACCATCGAACCCCGAATCAAAGACTTTTGGGGTACGCCGGTTGCCGCGATGTCGGGCGAACGCCATCCCCTCGACCACGAACACTGTAAATTTCTCTCCGCCAAAGCGGAAGCCCTCCTCAGGGAAGCCGGTGCCTACCAGACCTGGCAGAGTGTGGGCGGTCAGGGCGGACCCAGCGGCGGACAGCACCAGAACGGAACAGCCAGGATGGGCAACGACAAAAGAACCTCCGTAGTCAATCAATTTGGACAAATACACGAGATCGACAACCTGTTTGTAGCCGATGGAAGTGTGCTGCCTAACGGCGGAGGGTTCAACCCCGCACTGACCATCATGGCCATCGGGTTCTGGGTAGGTGGACACCTCGCCAAAAATTTTGCCGGAACGAAATTCAAATAAAATGAACCTGAAAAGAACCTTCTTTCTGCTCGTAAGCTCGTTCACTGTTGTTGCTCTCTTTTTCGGAGGCTATGCAAGATGGAACGCTGCCAATCCCGACAAAACCTGCGCCGGTTGTCACGAAATCCGTAACCAGGTCGCCGAGTGGCACGGATCGGGTCACAGAAACGTCAGATGTACCGAATGCCACGGAACCGCCCTGGGCAATGGCATCCACAGCCTGAAGGAGAAGGCGGGGATGATATTTACCCATCTGGGTGCAGGGAAGAACCCCGAAGAGATCCGGATGACGGAAAAACAGGTGCTCGATCTCTCCGAACGATGTGTCAAATGCCACCAATCCGAATTTGCGAAGTGGCAGTCGGGCGGTCATTCGGCCAATTATGCCAACATCTTTCTGAATGGCAGTCACAACCAGAAGGAGCCGCCCTATCCGGGCTGTTTCCGTTGCCACGGAATGTTCTACGAAGGAAATCTGGGCACGCTGCTTCAAAAATCAACCACCACCCCCGTCGAATACAGCTTCAAGGAGAGTGAGGCCGCCGCTCTTCCCACCATCCCATGCCTCTCTTGCCACGGCATTCATACCGCCAACGAAGTGCGCGGAATGGCCACCCGTTTAGATGATCCGAAGGAGATCGCCTATGCCAGGCCGGTCCGTAATACGCCGCTTGCCTGGTACGTCAGGGCAGACAAACGGCACATCCGGGCCGATCAGTTGATGAAACTGGCGATGTACGACCAGGGAAAGACGGTAAAAGTGGCCGACGATCCTGCTACCAGGCTCTGCACCCAGTGTCATTCTCCGAACTTTAAACACCAGGCAGGATCGGAAGACGACCGCACTCCGACAGGCGTGCACGAAGGATTGAGCTGCATGGCCTGCCATTCGCCCCATTCGAACGATGCCCACAACTCTTGCGTGAACTGTCATCCGGCCATCTCCAACTGCAAACTGAATGTGACCAAAATGAACACCTCCTACGCCGACAAAAACAGTCCTAACAACATCCATTCGGTGAGTTGCGGCAGTTGTCACAAGGATGGTAGAAGAAAAGCAGGATGATAACTTATTGGAAGATTAAAAAAACATTATCCTTTCAGTTTCCGATTGGTTAAAGCAATTTCGGTATGGGTGCCTGTTTTTTTTGGGATTCTCCTCAAAATCATTCAATTCCAGCCCTCCGGAAGGGAATAGAAATCTTTCAAGGGATCTGAGGGAGGAGCTAATTTCGACCACCTGCATCTTGGGTGTTGTGGTAGACTTGCCAGTTCCTGCAGGAGTCGCTACTTTTGCAGCAAAAAATGAACGAAAATCCAGCTGCCGGATTGCTTCCCTATACCAAACTGCCAACTATTTTCCTGCTCCTCTTTCTATCCCTTAACTTGTTTGCACCCAATCAGGTTTTGGCACAAAAGATGGTGACAGACTATTCCCAGTCGTGGTATTCCGCCAGCACCATCCTGCGTTTTTCGGATCACTGGGGGATGGTAGGCGATGTGCATCTCCGTCTGGATGATTTCATGGCAAACAACTATTTCTATCTGGTCATTGCAGGTGCGACCTACTATATATCAGGCAAATATCCCGTAGTGGCAGGTCTGGCCCATCTGTGGCAGGCCCCTCCAAATGGCAGCAAGACCTGGGGCAACGAGAACAGGATCTACGAACAGTGGTCGGGCACCCAAAAAGAGGGCATCGTCACCATCCTGAACCGCATCCGCTTCGAGCAGCGGTGGAAGGATCAGATCGTCAACGACCAGGTGGTGGGCAACAAGGTACTCACCTATCGATTGAGATACCTGGCCAGCTTCGAAGCAAGACCCTTCAAAAATCCCAAAATCCCGGGACTGGTTGTATCCGATGAAGCCTTCGTCCAATTCGGAGAATCCATCGTTTACAACACCTTCGATCAAAACCGGGTCTTTTTCGGACTGAAGCAATCGCTCACCAAAAAACTCAGTTTCGACATTGGCTATCTGAACATCCTTCAACAGAAATCATCCGGCAATTCCTACACAGCAAGCCACCTCTTCCGGCTTTTCTTTTATTACAATGCCGATTTAAGGAGGCAAACGGATGTAAAGTAGGTATTACTTCGGTGAAATTATTTGAATTAATTCTGGTGGGAAATTGCAAAAAGTCCCAATTTGCTCTGTTTTGAACATTATTCGACTACTTTTGTCCGACCAATTTTAGACGCCTAAATGAGATTATTGATATTGCTTCTCTCCTTGCTGTTCCTATGTTCCGGTATGACCACTGGTACCTACCGGGAGAAGGAGTTGAATTTTACCCGGGTGAGGGAAGCCTATGCCGCGAAAGAAAAGCTCGTAGAGAAAAACCTCGCCGCCCACACCATCTCCCGCGACAGCCTAAGAATCTACCTCCGGGCCTTCAAGACCGAAAAGGTGATCGAAATATGGGCAAAAAACAGCTGTGACTCCTCCTTTGTTTTGGTCAGGGAGCTCCCCATCTGCGACATCTCGGGCTACATCGGACCGAAGCGTCGCTCGCACGACCTGCAGGTCCCTGAAGGGTTCTACCACATCTCCGGACTCAATCCCTTCAGCAAATACTATCTCTCGATGGAGATCAACTATCCCAATGCCTCCGACAGCATCAGGGGCAACCGAAGACGACTCGGTAATCACATCTTCATCCACGGCTCCTGCATCTCCTCAGGATGCCTGGCCATCACCAACGACCGCATCAAGGAGCTGTACGTCTATTGCATCGAGGCCTACAACGGCGGCCAGCAGGAGATCGGCATCACCATCTACCCCTCGAAGCTAACGGATGCCAACTATACCGGATTGATTACGGATTATGCTGCCTACAAGGACGATTGCAGCCTGTGGGGCGATCTGAAAAAGAGCTACGACCTGTTCGAAAAGCATCATGAAATCCCTGCCATCACCTTTCTCCCGAACGGCAAACACGAGGTAAAGTAAGCTCCCCCAAACAATCTTACTGACATGGAAGCGATTCTCAGGCAAGTTTCCAATAAAGGAATAATGTGCAACAAGATCCTTCCAGATTTTTTATGATACCAATTTGCAACTATCGCATTTTTTTTGTAATTTTCTAACAATCAGTTGTCCTAACTGTTTCCTTTTGCTCCTTACATTTGTAAAATACCAAACTGCATCTTATCCAAAGACTTTTTGAATCGTTGACGATGATCAAATAAATTTGAAAGGAGGTTTACCATGAGACGTCTGCTTGAATTGTCAGTCAGGA
>CAINVV010000187.1 GCA_903854235.1 uncultured Bacteroidia bacterium
CGATACGCTCTTTACGAAGATTTCTTGTTTCCATTGTCATCATTTGTTTTCGATTTGACGTTTGCGCATTTCGGTACTAAGACGGGCGACATTTTTGCGGGCATACCGAATTTTCATCGGGTTATCAAGAGGGTTTACGCTGTGATTCAAGCACATACGCACCAATTCCTCTTTCCCAATCGCAAGTTTTTCCGTGATTTCTGCTGTTGTTAGCTCTTTGATTTCTGAAGTTTTCATTACTCAATAATTGAAGATTCTACAAAATCGCGTCGTACAACAAATTTCGTACTCACTGGAAATTTCTGGGCTCCCAGGCGTAAGGCTTCTTTAGCCAGATCAAAAGGTACTCCTTCGATCTCGATGAGTATGCGGCCTGGGGTTACTGTTGCAACAAAACCTTCCGGTGCACCCTTACCTTTTCCCATACGAACCTCTGCTGGTTTTTTGGTAATTGGCTTATCCGGAAATATTCTGATCCAAATTTGTCCTTGACGCTGCATGTGACGCGTTACTGCAACACGGGCTGCCTCAATCTGGCGGCCGGTGATCCATGCAGTTTCCAAACTTTTTATGGCAAAAGATCCAAACGATAATTGGTATCCGCGTTGTGCGTTTCCCTTTAGTTTGCCCTTCTGAACTCTTCTAAATTTTACTTTCTTTGGCTGTAACATCTTGTTTCGCTTTGTCGATGGTTATCAGACTAATTACTTTTTACGCTTTCTAAAGCCGCCTTTTCCGCCGGCAGGAGGAGCTGGACGAGCGTTAGTGCTGCGCGTTTGCTGTGCCTGACCTACGTTAGGAGAAAGATCACGTTTACCGTAAATCTCACCTCTGCAGATCCAAACCTTGATCCCGATTAAACCGGTCTTGGTTAAGGCTTCAGCCAGTGCATAATCTATATCGGCTCTTAACGTATGCAAAGGAGTTCTGCCCTCTTTGTACATTTCAGAACGGGCCATTTCGGCACCGTTTAAACGACCGGATACCAATACTTTGATACCTTCTGCGCCCATACGCATGGTTGCTGCGATGGCCATCTTCGTTGCACGACGGTAGGCGATTTTACCTTCTACCTGGCGGGCAATGTTGTTGGCGACGATCTGAGCATCCAGTTCCGGACGTTTGATTTCAAAGATATTGATCTGAACTTCCTTTTTGGTGATCTTTTTCAACTCCTCTTTGAGTTTGTCTACTTCCTGACCACCTTTACCTATAATAATACCGGGTCTGGAAGTCTGAACCGTGATGGTGATCAGTTTCAAGGTACGTTCAATGATTATCTTGGAAATACTCGCTTTTGCAAGACGCGCATTCAGATAAGCCCTGATTTTGTGATCCTCGATCAGTTTATCACCATAATTGTTCCCTCCGAACCAGTTGGAATCCCATCCTCTGATGATTCCAAGCCTATTAGAAATCGGATTTACTTTTTGTCCCATATTATTATTTCGTATTTTCTTCTACAACATTTTTACTTGCCAAACGGACAGTTACGTGATTGGAACGCTTTCTGATACGATGCCCTCTTCCTTGCGGAGCGGGACGTAAACGTTTCAGCATGCGAGCCGAATCAACAAAAACTTCCTGCACGTATAGGTTGCTTTCTTCAAGTCTAACCCCTTCATTTTTAGCCTGCCAGTTTGCAACGGCCGACAAAAGGAGTTTTTCTACTCTGCGTGATGCCTCTTTTGAAGAGAACTTCAGTACGTCGAGTGCACGATTTACCGCCATTCCACGAATCATATCGGTAACAAGGCGCATCTTACGCGGCGAAGTGGGACAGTCGCGCAAAACAGCTTGACATCTCTGTTTATTTGCTTCGTTGAGCAATTCAGCGCTTTGCTTTTTTCTAGAACCCATCTTGGTACTTTTTACTTCTATTATACATATCCGCGTTCATGGCTTATTTCTTCTTATTGCCACCATGACCTCTGAAGGTGCGGGTAGGAGAAAACTCACCCAGTTTGTGTCCAACCATGTTCTCAGTAACATAAACCGGAATAAACTTATTCCCGTTGTGAACTGCAATGGTATGTCCTACAAAATCAGGCGAAATCATTGAATGTCTTGCCCACGTTTTTACGATCGACTTTTTTGATGATTCATTGAGAACCAGCACTTTTTTCTCCAACTTAAAGTCGATGAAAGGGCCTTTTTTTAACGAACGACTCATAATCTACTCAGTTTTTTTAGCGATTATTTTTTCCTACGTTCAATAATGTACTTGGTCGAAGATTTTTTCTTCGAGCGGGTCTTGTAACCCTTCGCAAGCAACCCTTTACGTGAACGCGGATGTCCACCGGATGCACGTCCTTCACCACCACCCATAGGGTGATCCACAGGGTTCATGGCTACACCACGAACACGGGGACGACGCCCCAACCAGCGGCTTCGACCGGCTTTACCTGATCTTTCAAGGGCATGATCGGCGTTTCCTACGGTACCTACTGTTGCACGACATGCAACCAGTACCATACGTGACTCGCCTGAGGGGAGTTTAATGATGGCGTATCGTCCTTCACGTGAGGTGAGTTGTGCATAGGTACCGGCTGAACGAGCCATAATACCGCCCTGACCAGGATGCAACTCAATGTTGTGAACGATTGTACCAAGAGGTATTTTTCCAAGAGGTAGCGAATTACCGATTTCTGGAGCCACTTCAGCACCGCTGATTACCGTCTGACCTACTTCGAGGCCATTGGGCGCAAGCATGTAGCGCTTCTCTCCATCGGCATATACCAAGAGTGCGATACGAGCCGTACGATTGGGATCATACTGGATCGAATCAACGCGTGCCGGAATGTTGTCCTTCTCACGGACAAAATCTATCACACGGTATTTTCTCTTGTGCCCGCCACCTATATACCTCATTGTCATTACACCGCTGGTATTTCTACCACCGGTACTCTTCATGGGCCTTAACAATGATTTTTCAGGTGTATTGCCAGTTGTAATTGAGTCAAAAGTACCAATCACTTTGTGCCTTTGACCCGGAGTTACAGGTTTTAACTTTCTAACTGCCATTTTTTACTTAGATATTGCTGTAAAAATCAATATTCTCTCCTTTGTTCAACGTGACAACTGCTTTTTTATAAGCATTTGTACGACCGGTAATCACCCCACTTTTTGTAAAACGGGATTTTAACTTGCCGGCATATACCATCGTGTTGACAGAAACTACTTTAACGCCATAGATTTCTTCCACGGCCGCTTTGATCTGATGTTTATTTGCCTGTTTATCTACCATGAATCCAAAACGGTTTAACTTCTCCGCTTGGGCATTCATTTTCTCGGTTACGATAGGGCGAATCAAAATTTCAACCATTTTCTTACGCGTTAATCTTAAATAATTCCTCCAATTTAGCTACAGAACTCTCTGCTAAAACTATTTTTTTAGCTCTCATAATCTTGTAAGTACATAAGTCTGAGGTAGTTACGACTTCGATGTTCTGTAAATTTCTGGTTGACAAATATATGTTTTTATTTGCTTCAGATAACACTATCAAGGAATTTTTATCACTGATTTTCAAATTATTTTGAAGGGTGATGAATTCCTTTGTCCTTGGCGTGTCAATTGTAAAGTCTTCAAGAATCAGGATATCACTGCCTTGTGCCTTGTAGGTAAGGGCAGATCTACGAGCCAGTTCTTTCAGTTTCTTGTTCAATTTAAAACCATAATTTCTTGGACGGGGACCAAACATACGACCACCACCACGGATGGTACCTGATTTGATGCTCCCTGCGCGGGCGCCACCGGTTCCTTTTTGCTTTTTAAGCTTCCTGGTTGACCCGGAGATTTCACCGCGTTCCTTGCTCTTATGGGTACCCTGACGTTGATTTGCCAGATATTGCTTCACGTCGAGATAAATCGCGTGATCGTTAGGTTCTACCGAGTAGATGCTGTCATTCAGTTCTACTTTTCTTCCGGTCTCTTCACCTGCTCTGTTTAAAACTGCGATTTCCATTACTTCAGAATAATTAAGTATGAATCTTTGGCTCCGGGCACAGAACCTTTAACAATTAAAAGATTGTTCTCCGGAATAACTTTCAATACCTGAAGGTTTTGAACAGTTATAGTTTTTCCACCGTCACGGCCTGCCATACGCATTCCTTTGAATACGCGGGAAGGATAGGAAGAGGCACCGACAGAACCTGGTGCGCGCAAGCGGTTGTGCTGGCCGTGTGTGCTCTGTCCGACACCGCCGAAGCCGTGACGACGAACAACACCCTGGAACCCGCGTCCCTTTGATACGCCGGTAATGTCGATGAATGAATCCGCCTCAAGCATGTCAACTGTAATGACATCTCCCAGCTTTACATCGCTACCAAACCCATCAAATTCTACCACTTTTCTCTTAGGAGTAGTACCGGCCTTTTTGTAGTGGCCGATTTCTGCTTTCGTCGCATGCTTTTCTTTCTTTTCTACGAAACCCAACTGTACTGCCTCATAACCATCGGTTGCGAGCGTGCGGATCTGGGTAACGGTGCATGGACCAGCTTCAATTACAGTGCATGGGATGTTTTTCCCCTCAACACTGAATACGGAAGTCATTCCGATTTTTTTTCCAATTAATCCTGGCATTTTTTCTACTTGTTAAGCAGTTTATCAAACTTTAATTTCAACTTCAACGCCACTGGGCAATTCCAGCTTCATTAATGCGTCGATCGTTTTGGCGGTTGAACTGTAAATGTCGATCAATCTCTTGTATGAAGACAATTCAAACTGTTCCCTCGATTTTTTATTGACGAAGGTGGATCTCAAAACGGTGAAGATCCTGCGGTGAGTTGGCAGCGGAATTGGTCCGCTAACAATGGCACCCGTGGATTTAACCGTCTTTACAATCTTCTCAGCTGATTTGTCGACCAGATTATGGTCGTACGATTTCAGTTTAATTCTGATTTTTTGACTCATGATAAGAACGTATTTGGTTATAATAACTCTGTTTTTCCTTTGACACTTTCAAGTACCGTAATGGCAATGTTTTTGGGAACTTCCGCATAATGGGAGAACTCCATCGTAGAGGTTGCACGGCCTGAAGAGAGGGTACGCAAGGTTGTTACGTAACCAAACTGCTCGGACAGCGGAACCAATGCCTTGATGACACGGGCCCCAAATTTGGCATCCATGCTCTCAACATGTCCACGACGACGGTTCAGGTCACCGACAATATCCCCCATGTAGTCATCCGGCGTAACAACTTCAACCTTCATGATTGGCTCCAGCAAAATTGGTTTTGCCTTGGATGCCGCATTTCTGAAGGCTTGCCTGGCACACAACTCGAAGGAGAGTGCGTCGGAGTCAACCGGGTGGAAGGATCCGTCGACCAGTACCACCTTGATGTTCTCAATCTTATATCCTGCCAATGGCCCATTGTTCATGGCCTCTTTGAATCCCTTTTCAATGGAAGGAATGTATTCACGCGGAATAGTACCCCCTTTGATCTGATCTACAAACTGAAGCCCTGTTTTGCCTTCATCGACAGGACCAATGTGAACGGAGATGTCGGCAAATTTACCACGACCACCGGTCTGCTTCTTGAATACTTCACGCAGGTTAACCTCCTTGGTAATGGTCTCCTTGTAGGAAACCTGAGGGGCACCCTGGTTGCATTCCACTTTGAATTCCCTTCTCAAACGGTCGACGATGATCTCCAGATGGAGTTCACCCATTCCGCGAATGATGGTCTGGCCACTGTCCTGATCAGTATTAACCTGGAAGGTTGGATCCTCTTCAGAGAGTTTCACCAGTCCATTTGAAAGCTTATCCAGGTCCTTCTGGGTTTTTGGCTCGATGGCGATGCCAATAACTGGTTCAGGGAAAGTCATGGATTCGAGAACAATTGGATCGTCGAGCGAACAAAGTGTATCACCTGTGCGGATGTCCTTGAAACCAACGGCGGCACAAATGTCACCTGCTTCAATTACATCACGTGGTTGTTGTTTGTTGGAGTGCATCTGGAAGAGACGTGAAATCCGCTCTTTCTTCCCGGTGCGGGTATTCAGCACATAGGAACCGGAATCAATTTTACCTGAGTAGACACGGATGAAGCACAAACGGCCTACATAGGGGTCGGTAGCGATTTTGAAGGCAAGCGCTGCAAGTGGTTCACTTACATCAGGCTTTCTTTCAACTTCCTCGCCCGTATCCGGATTTGTTCCAATGATGGAGGCAACATCCAGTGGGTTGGGCAAATAGGCACATACCGCATCCAAAAGTGTCTGTACACCCTTGTTTTTGAAGGCCGATCCGCACAACATCGGAATGATCACCCCTGAGAGGGTTGCCTTACGGATGACGTGTTTCAACTCCTCTTCTGAAATGCTATTTGGATCCTCGAAGAATTTCTCCATCAAGGTCTCATCTTGTTCCGCTACGGATTCGACGAGTTTATCGCGCCACTCCTTGGCAAGTTCCAGCATATCTGCAGGAATCTCTTCCACGGAATAGTCTGCGCCCATGGTCTCATCGTGCCAAACAACCGATTTCATGGCTACCAGGTCAATGATTCCCTTGAAACGCTCTTCGGCACCAATCGGAATTTGGATTGGAACCGGATTGGCTCCCAATTTCTCCTTGATGTCGTTGTATACATTGAAAAAATCGGCACCGGCACGGTCCATCTTGTTGATGAATGCAATTTTAGGCACCCCATATTTATCAGCTTGACGCCAGACGGTCTCTGACTGGGCTTCAACTCCTCCTACAGCACAAAAGGTTGCAACCGCACCGTCAAGAACCCTTAACGAACGTTCCACCTCAACCGTAAAGTCGACATGGCCTGGAGTATCAATGATATTGATCTGATGAACAATATCCTGATATGTCCATTCAGTAAATGTCGCAGCAGAAGTAATGGTAATTCCACGCTCCTGCTCCTGTTCCATCCAGTCCATCGTTGCTGCACCATCGTGAACTTCACCAATGCGGTGAACTTTCCCCGTGTAAAACAAAATCCGCTCTGAAGTGGTTGTTTTACCGGCATCAATGTGCGCCATGATCCCGATGTTCCTGGTATTTGTAAGGTCCCTTTTCGCCATTATAAATTTATCGTACAATAATCTAACTAAACTATCTGAATATTCCGGTTAGAACCGGAAGTGTGCAAACGCACGGTTTGCTTCTGCCATTCTGTGTGTATCTTCTTTCTTTTTGAATGCTCCGCCTTCTTCGTTGTAAGCAGCAAGGGTCTCGGCAGCAAGTTTTTCTGCCATGGAGTGACCGGAACGCTTTTTGGAGAAGATGATCAGGTTACGCATGGAGATGGCCACTTTCCTTTCCGGACGGATTTCCATCGGAACCTGGAAGTTGGCACCACCAACACGCCTACTCTTAACCTCAACCTGCGGAGTGATGTTGATCAACGCCTTTTTCCAAACGTCAAGAGCAGACAATTCATTGTCTTTCATCTTTTTCTCAACGATATCAAGGGCATCGTAAATGATTTTGAATGCAATGGATTTCTTTCCATCAAACATCAGACTGTTCACGAAGCGAGTAACGAGAACGTCATTGAATTTGGGATCGGGAAGAATGATCCGCTTTTTTGGTTTTGTCTTTCTCATCTTAGTTACAAATTGTTTGTGTTATTTGAATCGGTTGTTGTTTAGCCTTCAGTTATACAGCCTGTTCCAGACAAGCCCTTACTCAACCAAACCTCCAAACTAATAACTAATTTTTCTTTTACTTAATTACTTTTTCTTCTTTGTTGCTGCAGCTACCTGTCCTGGTTTTGGGCGTTTTGCGCCATACTTGGAACGACGTTGCTTGCGGCCTTCAACACCTGCGGTATCGAGTGCACCACGAATTAAATGGTAACGGACACCGGGAAGATCTTTTACACGACCACCGCGAACCAGCACAATGGAGTGCTCCTGCAGATTGTGGCCTTCACCCGGAATGTAGGCATTTACCTCTTTGCCATTGGTTAGCCTAACCCTGGCAACCTTCCGCATGGCGGAATTCGGTTTTTTGGGCGTCGTTGTGTATACACGTACACACACGCCCCTACGCTGCGGACAAGAGTTCAATGCCGGAGACTTGCTTTTGTCTTCGATATTTACCCTTCCTTTACGTACTAACTGTTGAATAGTAGGCATAAACGTTTTTTAAATTATAATAAAAAATACACACATAAATCTACCGGGGAAATCTCGCAATTCCCCATAAGTTCTGCACTATAACACTTTATTACCGCGCAAAACTCCTCCAAAATGGACTGCAAAAGTACACATTTCTTTGGAAAATACACTACAACATTAAAAAAAAATGATTTTCAAAGCTATTGTCCAATGGCTGTTAGCTATTTCCTCTTCCCCTTGCCAAAAACAGCTTTCACCGGACCCAGAATCCGGTTAAGAAGCCTTTTGTCTTCCGTCACTATTTCGCCATTCCCCTTCATCTCTTGCCTAAAATCCAATTTTGTACCAATGGTGGTAATTAACTGACCAGGAAGTTGTATTTCTACTTCATAACCATCACCGGTAGGTGCCGATGAGATATTTCCGACCACTCCAACAACAACGCCAAATTCTAGATAAGGATAATCCGGAAACTTCATATTGACCTGCTGCCCCATTTTAATATTCTCCATATCCTTCCTGTTCAGGTAAAGCAATCCAGTCAACCGGTTTGGATTCTTCCCATCAACAGTCACCACCACAGGGCCGGACACCAGATCCGGATATTTAAACAACCAACAGCCTGACAAGAGCACTATCAACAGGGTGATAACCATTATAGTCCCATACCTGATCAGCCAGGAGGGTATTCTCCCTAACAAATCCTGAACCTCCTGACTGTGACGGTCTATTTCATCTATTTTTTTTGCCATTTATACATTTTATATACTCTTTTCCAAGGGAAACCCTTCCTACCATCCATCTCCAATCCTTTTTCCTTTAGCCTTTTTACGCTCCCAGCTCCAGCTGGTTTTTCACCAAATTCCAATAACTGCCCTTTAACCGGATCAGCTCATCGTGTTTGCCCCGTTCCACGATTTCACCCTTGTCAAGGACGATGATCTGGTCTGCATTCCGCACCGTACTCAATCGGTGCGCCACGACCACGACCGTCCTACCTTTGTAAAACTGATCCATGTTCTCCATGATCACCCTTTCGTTGTTTGCATCCAGGGCGTTGGTTGCCTCATCAAAGAATAGAAATCCGGGATTTTTGTACACCGCACGGGCAATCAGGATCCTTTGCTTCTGACCCTGACTCAGACCGGCCCCTTCCTGTCCGATTTTGGTGTGATATCCCATCGGCAAAGATTCGATGTATTCCTGAATGTTCGCCATCCTGACAGCCTCCACAAGCCGGTCCTTGTCTATCTTATCGCCACCGATTACGATGTTGTTCAGGATGGAATCTGAAAAAATAAATCCATCCTGCATCACGACCCCGCAGTGATCCCTCCAAACCGTTGTGGAAATTTGATCCAGATTTGTTTCGCCGATAAGGATGGATCCGGCAACGGGCGGATAGAATCCAAGCATCAGTTTGATGAGGGTGGTTTTCCCGCTGCCGCTCATCCCCACAATGGCCGTCGTTTCGTTCACGGGAATTACGAGGCTGATCTCCTTCAACACTTTTGGGGAACGAGGGCCTTCGTACTGAAAAGTGACACCGTTGACTGAAATATTTCCGTTTTCCGGCAAATGTGCCTGTTTGGGCTTATCCGGATTTTCTTCATCTCCTCTCAAGTGAATTTCATTCAGTCGTTCCATCGAAATTTTTGCATCCTGGGCCGTCTGGATGAATTCCATCAGATTGGACAATGGAGCATTCATCTGTCCGATGATGTAGGAGACCGCTACCATGGCTCCAATCGTGATATGACCATCCATCACCAATTTTGCTGCCAGGAAGCTGATCAGGATGTTTTTCAGCTGATTGATGAAGGAGGAACCAATGGTTTGGGTTTGAGTCAGTGATAAGCGGCGAATATTTACCCGAAATAATCTGGCCTGGATTCTCTCCCACTCCCATCTTTTCTGTTTCTCGCAATTGTTCAGCTTGATCTCCTGCATTCCGGTGATCAACTCAATCAATTTTGCCTGATTCTCGGAGAGTTGACGGAACCTGTGAAAATCAAGCTCCCTTCTTCGCTTCAAAAAAACGACTATCCACAAAATGTAAAGGAAACTTCCCAACAAAAACACCAGCAAAATCGACCAGCTGTACATCGCCAGTACAAACGAGAATACCAGGAGGTTCACCATTGAGAAGAGTACATTGAGGGTCTGGCTCGTGATGAAATTCTCTATCCGGGTATGATCCCCTATTCGCTGCAACAAATCACCAATCATCTTGGTGTCGAAAAAAGAGATAGGCAACTTCATCAGTTTGATGAGGAAATCCGAGATCAGCGATATATTGAGTCGGGTCGTCAGGTGAAGCAGAATCCAGCTTCTGAAAAACTCCACCGTTGTCTGCGAGATGAATAAGATCAGCTGGGCAACCAATATCAGGGTCACGAAACCAATGTCCCTGTTGTTGATGCCTACATCGACCATCGTCTGTGTGAGCAATGGGAAAATTAGTTGGAACAGGCTACCCAGTAATAAGCCAAGGAGCAGCTGCCACAAAAACTTCTTCTGGTTCCTGAGATAAGAGAAGAGGTAAAAGAAGGAGGACTTGTCTGTTTCTTCCTCCTGCTGATGGTAAAAATCAGGCGTCGGTTCTACGATTAGGGCCAGTCCTTTGGCTTTAAATTCATCTTCGGTACCGCACCACCCATTTAGAAATTCCCGTATAGGATAATTGATCAGGCCAAAGGCAGGGTCTGCAACCCGGACTTTCCCCCTTCCGATTGCGTAGACAACCACAAAATGCTCTTCTTTCCAGTGTACAATGGCGGGTAAAGGAACTTCGCCTGCCAATTGACCAAAACTAACTCTGGCACCTACCGATCTCATCCCGATGGATTCCGCCGCATCCGATATTCCAAGAAAAGAGACTCCCTCCCGGGTGAGGAAACATCTTTCACGGATGGTTTGCAACGAAAAACTCTTGCCATAGTGCTTTGAAATCATCCTGAGACAGGAAGGTCCGCAATCCATGGCATCCAGTTGCTTGAAAAATGGAAATCGTCGCATCGGGTACGATTGGCTTTGGTGGAGTACAAATATGCAAAATTTCTCAGGTTGTAACCAGCAGAGCGGTTTAAAAATCCAATTTTGAAACAGCTGAAAAATCCCTTAAATGCATGAAAAAGCGCTTTTGGTCTCTTTTGCCGTTTTGATATCGAATAACATGTTTAGTAACATAAAAATCCGTGTAATATTTAGAGTAGCACCATGCATTAGACTGTATTTAAATTACTTGCAAATTTTTCGAAATTCAAAATTCTTAAATCGAAAATCGAAAATTTTAGAGCCGGTCGGATCATTTTAAATAATTTCTATTTTTGAAGGGATTGAAAATAAGTTTTCTAAACAACAGATTATTTTATTTAAATTTTTCCCAATGAAAGTATACCAAACCAATGAAATCAGGAACATTACAGTGCTCGGAAATTCGGGCGCTGGGAAAACCACCCTTGTAGAAGCCATGCTCTTCGAGGGTGGGATTATTAACCGCAGAGGGGATGTCAAAAGCAAGAACACTGCGTCAGATTATAACCTCGTCGAGCAAGAGTATGGCAACTCTGTTCATGAAACTGTTCTTTACACCGAGTTTGAAGGATGCAAGATCAACATCATCGACACCCCGGGGATGGATGATTTCGTAGGTGGAGTAATCCCTGCGCTTAGCGTTGCCGCTACCGGCCTGCTGGTTTTCAACGCCGTGAACGGAGTTGAAGTCGGTACCGAAATTGCCAGCCGCAATGCAGAAAGATTTCACAAACCACTGATTTTTGTCGTCAATCACCTCGACCACGAAAACAGCAACTGGGAAAATACCCTTGAAATGGCCAAGACGACCTTCGGGAACAAACTGGCCATCGTCCAATACCCTGTTAATCCAGGATTGGGTTACAACAAAGCCATCGACGTGCTGAAGATGAAGATGCTTCAGTGGGGTCCCACCGGAGGCAAACCAGAGATGCTTGACATTCCTGCCTCAGAGATGGCAAAAGCCGAAGAGTACCATAACAGCCTCGTCGAAATGGCAGCCGAGAACGACGAAGCGCTGATGGAGCTTTTCTTCGAACAGGGCTCCCTGAACGAAGACGAGATGAAAAAAGGGCTGAAATTGGGAATGCTCTCCAGAGGACTCTTTCCTGTTTTCTGCACCTGTGCTGCCAAAGACATGGGCATCCGCCGCCTGATGGACTTCATCGTCAATGTAGCCCCACATCCGGGAGAACTTGCTCCAGTAGAAACCGTCGACGGCAAAATGATCCCGATCAGTGTCCAGGGACCAACCTCCATTTTCTGTTTCAAGACTTCCCTCGAACAACACGTTGGAGAGGTCACCTATTTCAAAGTGATTTCTGGAACACTGAAGGAAGGAATGGACTTGACCAACATGGCAAAAAACTCCAAGGAGCGTATCTCCCAGATTTTTGCAGTAGCCGGAAAAACCAGAACCAAAGTCACTGAAATGGTAGCCGGAGATATCGGTGCAACCGTTAAGCTGAAGGATGTCAAACACAACCAGACCCTCTGCGACAAGGATGCTGAGATCGAATTTCCACCCATCCAGTTCCCCAATCCAAGATACACCACTGCGGTGAAGGCCGCCAACGAATCGGATGAAGAGAAGATGGGCGAATACCTCCACCGGTTGCACGAAGAGGATCCTACCTACATCATCGAATATTCCAAGGAATTAAAACAGATTCTGATTCACGGTCAGGGCGAATATCATCTAAATACCCTGAAATGGTATTTTGACAATGTTTACAAAATTGACATTCAATTCCTGAACCCAAAGATTCCGTACCGCGAAACGATCACCAAAATTGCCCAGGCCGATTACCGTCACCGTAAACAGAGTGGTGGATCCGGTCAGTTTGGTGAGGTTCACATGGTCATCGAGCCTTTCGAAGAGGGAATGCCCGCACCCACAATGTTTATCATTGACGGCAAGGAGATGAAGGTCAGCCTTCGAGGAACAGAGGTCACAGAACTGCCCTGGGGTGGAAAACTGGTCTTCTGCAACTGCATCGTCGGCGGATCTATCGATGCCCGCTTCCACCCAGCCATCCTGAAGGGAATCATGGAAAAGATGGAAGAAGGTCCTTTGACCGGCTCTTATGCGCGCGATATTCGTGTCTGCATTTATGAAGGCAAGATGCACCCTGTCGACTCCAATGAAATCTCTTTCAGGCTCGCAGGAAGAAATGCATTCAGTCAGGCATTCAAGAAGGCTGGCGCCAAGATTCTTGAACCCATCTATGATGTCGAGGTCCTCGTACCCGGAGACAGAATGGGGGATGTGATGGGTGATTTGCAGAACCGCCGTGCACTTATCATGGGAATGACCTCCGAAAAAGGGTTCGAAAAAATCGTTGCCAAGGTTCCGCTCAAAGAGATGAACAAATATTCGACCACCTTGAGTTCCGTCACACAGGGACGTGCTATGTTCAAAATGAAATTCGCCAGTTACGAAAAAGTACCTGCTGAGGTTCAGGATGAATTGCTCAAGACCTATGCAGCTACTCAAACCGAAGAATAATATACGGGTCAGCAGAACACAAACAAAAAGTGCCTTCCATTTCGGAAGGCATTTTTTTCACCCAAACGCTAACTGAAGTTCAGATTTAATTCGAGGCTGCCGCTATACGTTGCAGGAGTATCTTGTTGTTCGGACAACCTGTCAGATCAGAAAGTTGCCAATCTATTTCGACGGTGAGCGGGAATTTCGCCTGTTGAAGATCCAGGGAAGATCCAGCAGGCAGGGTATCAAACTCATAGCTGATTCCACTGATCAGGATGAACCAGCCCCCGCAACAAGCACACATTCTGACATCGGGTCCGGTGATCATTGCCGTGGAATTGAGGAATCTTACATTTTCCAGCAACTGCTGATTCCTGTCCATGTGCCTCGCATACAAGATATGATCCACATATCCGATCCAGATTTCTGACAGGTCAACCAACTTGTATACATAAATGTGAATACCGCTTCCCGCATCCTTTAATGGATTTCCAAAAGTGGATTTCAGGGCATTGTAATCCATTCCCATGCCCAATTTTTGTTGAAAATCAAGATAGGTCAGCCCTTCATTTTTTAGTTGTCCTTTCTCAGAACAAGAGAGACAGACCAGTGAACAAATGAGTATCAGGAGAAAAGAGGTCCGCATACCACGAAATTAATCAATTATTAACAGTCGATACAAGCACCTTCAAATTCCAGGTTTCTGATGACTTTTATTCAATGATGGAAGAACAAGCTGACCAATTTTACCTAACTTTAGGTCATGCAAAATTAAGTGCATCTACCATGCCTGTTTTGATAGCCTGCCAACCTTGCAATACATTCGCAACGCAATTCCCTGCGCGGGCCACCTTCCCCATGATACTCGGAAACAAACAAAATATTCCATTATGAAAATTAAATTTATTGGCGCTGCCCGCGAAGTAACCGGCAGCAAACACCTGATTACCCTCGATAACGGGAAAAAAATACTGCTTGACTGTGGCATGTTTCAGGGAAAAGGAATGGAAACGGATGCCTCCAACCGCAACCTGGGATTCGATCCCAAGGAGATCGACCACATTATATTGACCCACGCCCACATCGACCATTCGGGACTGATCCCCTATGTTTACAAACTTGGCTTCCGGGGATCGGTCATTTGCACCAATGCCACAAGAGACCTTTGTGCCATCATGCTTGCCGATAGCGGACATATCCAGGAGCTTGACGTAAAATGGTTCAACAAGAAACAGATCAAACACGGACTCGAACCCGTCGAACCAATCTATACCTGCGAGGAGGCCAAACTTTGTATGCAGCTGTTTATCGGAATTGCCTATGAACGCAAATTTTACATCGATGAAAACATTAAAGTCCGGTTTACAAACAATGGCCATGTGCTTGGAGCTGGTACCGCCTTTCTGGAGATAACTGAAAACGGTGAAACCAAGAAACTGGCCTATACCGGTGATATCGGCCGGCCCAACAGCAGGGTACTCAAGGCACCCGATACCTTCAGGCAATGTGACTACCTGATTACGGAATCCACCTACGGCAACCGTTTGCACAAACAGATCACCCATGCAGAAGAAGAATTGCTTCAGGTGGTCAATGATACCTGCGTGAAAAAAGGTGGAAAACTGATCATTCCTTCCTTTGCCATCGGAAGAACACAGGATATCGTCTTTACCCTCAACAATTTTTACAATGCCGGGTTACTTCCCAAGATTCAAATTTATGTAGACAGTCCACTGGCAGTCAATGCCACCACCATTTTCAGGGTACATTCCGAATGCTTCAACAAGGAGGTGATGAAAGTAATGGAGACCGACGACGATCCGTTCGGATTCAACTCCCTGCATTACATCACCTCGACCAATGATTCAAAAAAACTGAACACCTTCAAGAAACCCTGCATCATCATCTCCGCCTCGGGCATGATGGAGGCCGGACGAATCAAGCACCATCTGGCCAATAACATCTCCAATCCAAAAAACACCATTTTGGTCGTAGGCTATTGTGCCCCCAGAACCCTGGGAGCCAAACTGGTCGATGGCGAAAAAACGATCTCCATTTTCGGGAACAAGTACCAGGTCAATGCCGAAATTGTAAGGATTGAGGCCTTCAGTGGACACGGTGATTACAGCGAAATGCTCTCTTTCCTGAAATGCCAGGAACCATCTAACATCAAAAAAGTTTTCCTGGTACACGGTGACTATGAAGCACAGACCTTCTACAAAGGACAAATGGAAGCTGCGGGATTCAGCAACATTGAGATCCCGGAAGCGA